>JANYBJ010000145.1 GCA_025360845.1 bacterium | reverse complement strand
GCTGCTCAATCTTCTTGGATTCCTGCGCCGCGAGTTCGCGGTCGCGGATGATGCTGGCGATCTGCTGCGGCGCGATGATGTCGCGGATCAGCACCGAATTGAGCGATATGCCCCAGTTCGTGCAGACACCGCGCAGATAGGTCTCCAGGCTGTCTTGGAAGGCCTGCCGCGATTCGCCCACGATGAACTCCGTGGCCGATTTTTTGCTGCCCTCGATGCGGAAGAAGCCGCGCGCGCTGGGCAAGATCAGCTTCTGCATGACGTCGTCCATGTCGCCGACCTCGTGTGTGAGAAGCGCGGCCTTTTCGAGGCTGAGGTTGAACTCGAGCGTGCCCTCGACCGTGACGGGGAACCCGTCCAGCGTGAGGAACATGATGGCGTCGTTGCCGCTGAGTTCGAAACGCTGGCTCTGGATGTTGACGATCGAGACCGCGTAGAGGAAGGGGTTGAGGCGGTGGGTTCCCTCTTTAAGGACCTCGCACTGAACGCCCTTGGACCCTTTGGCCGCGAGGAAGCCCTTGTCGTCGGCGGGTGCTGCCGCGCCTTTGGTCAGGATATCATTGCCGCAGAGGGAGGTCACCACGCCCACGTGGCCGGGCGCGATCTTGATGTCATCGTAGAGCTTCACCTCGTAGGCGTAAGGGTTGATGCGGTGTTTGCCGGTGCCGAGCACCTCGCGCACGATGCCCTTGTAGGTTTCGTCGGGCGCGATGATCTGGCCGCCGGGCAGGTCTTTGCCGAACCGGCGCACGAGCACGCCGAACTTGCCGGCCGGAATGTCGGTCAGCTTGGTGATGGTCCAGCTCCACGTGTAGGGGTTGCGGAAGAAACGGCCTTCAGGCAGCACGGCGAGCTGGACGCCTTTATACTCGATCGAATCGGCAAGGATGCGGTCGACGGGCAGATTCTTCCCCGTCTTCTTGGTGAGGATGGCGAGCTGTCCGCTTCCCGGCTCGATGCGCCACCAGAACCAGATCCAGGGAGGAAGCAGCACGAGGGCAAGCAAGAGCAAGACCGGGAGCACTGCAATCGGGTTGACAGGTGCCCTTGGCGGGCGTGGCGGCTGCTGCTGCGGTGGCGGTGCGGGACGGCGCTGCGGCAAAGGACGTTTCACTTCCAGCGGCGGTGGAACCGGATCCATTTCTTCGCTCATGATTAGACCTCCTAATGTTGCCGCCAGTTTACCGGAGCGCATGCACGCCTGTCGAGGGCAAAGCGCGTCGACGAAGCGCCGAATTGCTGCCTTCCGTCTTCTTTCCTGTGATTAATTCAAAAGAATTCGGTATAGTATGCGCCATCACAACTCTTTTTGGGAACGGTGACCTATGCGATGGTTGGCAGTTGACCGCTCTTCGGCGAATCCCGGGATGGCGGTTCTTGACAATGACGGTGCGCTGCTTTTCGGACGCGCGTGGGACGGCGAGCCCTCGCGGACGCCGGAGTGGATCGCGGAGTTGGCGCAGGGGCTCGAGGAGAACGGGGTCGCCGTCGCACAACTGGCCGGCTTCCTGTGCGGACTGGGGCCGGGCTCCTTTTCCGGCATCCGCGCCTGCCTTTCGGCGTTGCAGGGGCTGGCCCTGCCGGGCGGCAAGCCGGTGTACGGCGTGGCCAGCGCGGCCGCGCTGGCCTTGGGGCAGGCCGAGGGCGCGGAGTGCGTGACCGTGGTCGGCGACGCGCGCCGCAACCGGCTCTGGAGCGTCTCTTACCGCGTGGACGCCGCGGCGCAGCGGGTGAGGCTTTACGATGGGCGCGCGCCGACGCACACCTCGGATGATTTCCTTTTGACGCCTGCCGCTGAGTTGGCTCAGGCGGTGCCGGCGGGCACGCGGGTCGTATCCTCCGACTGGGAGCGGTTGAGCGTTTTGCTGAGCGCTGCCTTCGCGCCGGAACGGCTGGTCGCGCGGGCGGTGTTTCCAAAGGCTTCGGATGTCGGACGGCTCGCGCTGTTCGAACCGGGTGTGCGCGTGTTCGAGCCGCTGCCGGTTTACCTGCATCCTGCAGTGGCGGTGGCGGAGAATCCGGCTGTTAGCCCGCCGCCTGCGGAGCGGGAATGAACGAAGGGGATAACTTTTTGAACGATTACGATTACGATTACGATCAAGATTAAGATTACGAATGGTCTCGATTCCTCTTAATCCTAATCCTAATCCGTTTAAGTTATCGACGAGACCAAGAGGAAGAGGTTTTCTGAATCAGCGTCGAAAGTTCAATGGAATGTTCTTGAGGGCACAGAGTGTTGCGGTGGCGCTGGCGCTGGCCGGAGCGGCACAGGGCGAGACCGTGTTCTGCCGCAGCATGGACCGCGTCGCGAGCATGGACCCGGCCGAAGCCTCGTCGCTCTATGCGTCGCGGGCGGTGCGCATGGTGTACGAGACGCTGTATGAATACGATTATATAGCCCGTCCGTACAAGCTGGTTCCGGGTCTGGCCGAAGCGCTTCCCGAGGTGCAGTCGAACGGGCTCGTGTACGTGCTCCGGATTCACCCGCTGGCGCGCTTCCAGCCCGACCCGTGCTTTGGCGCGGACGCGGCGGGGCAGCCGCGCGGAAGGCCGGTCACGGCGGCAGACGTGGTCTTCTCCCTGAAACGGCTGGCGGACCGCAAGGTCGCGTCGCCGGGCGCTTGGCTGGTGGAGGATTCGATCGCGGGCATGCGGACCTTTTCCGATCAGTCGGCCGGTGTGGGAGCGACCGATTACGAGATCCCCGTCGCTGGGCTTCAGGCGCTGGATGAGCGCACGGTCCGCATCGGGCTGACGCGCCCGATGAGCGTGTTTGCCTACTATCTGACGATCTCCTACAGCGCGGTCGTGCCGCGCGAGGCGGTGACGTATTACGGCGGCGACTTCGGCAGTCACGCGGTCGGCTCGGGGCCTTACCGGCTGACGGACTGGCAGCGGAACCACCAGATGAGCTTCACGCGCGACCCGGCTTGGCGCGGTTGGCAGTCGGGGCCTGCGGCGCTTGATCCCGTTGGGGAAGAGGTGCCGTTTGACCGCGTGGACTACCGGGTCATCGACGATGTCTCCACGCAATGGCTTTGCTTCTTGACGGGCGAGCTGGATTTTCTGGGCGAGATCACGCGCGACAACTGGGACGTGGTGATCGACGGATCGGGCGGCTTGTCGGCACCGTTGCGGGAGCGCGGCATCACGGTCTCCGCGATGCCGACCCTGGAGGTGGCCTACATCGGCATCAACATGGACGATCCTGTGGTCGGCCCGAACCGGGCGCTGCGGCAGGCGCTCAACTGCGCGTTCGACGGCGAGGCGTGGGAGCGCTTCTTCAACCACCGCGCGATCCGCTGCGACGGGCCGGTGCCGCCCGGAACCGTGGGGCGGCTGGAGACGCCTTTTCCGTATGCGTCCAATCTCGATAAGGCCAAGGCGCTGCTGCGCGAGGCGGGCTATCCCGGGGGCGTGGACCCCAAGACCGGCAAGCGTTTGGAGCTGACGCTGGATCTGGGTCGCACGTCTCAGGACATGCGCGAATCGACCGAGCTGCTGGTGTCTTTTCTGGCGCGGGCGGGCATCGCCTTGAAACCGCAGTTCCATAACTGGCCGACGTTCCTGCGGCGGGTCTCGAGTCGGCAGAGCCAGCTCTTCCGTCTCGGCTGGACAGGGGACTATCCGGATGCGCAGAACTTCATGCAGCTTTTCTACAGCAAGAACGCGTCGCCCGGACCCAACCGCTCGAACTATGTGAATCCAGACTTTGACCGTTTGTACGAGGCGGCGTGTGCCGCAACGGACGAGGGAGAGCGCAACCGCACGTGGGCGCAGGCGCAAGAGCTGATCCGCGAGGATTGCCCGTGGCTTTTTCTGCATTTTCAGAAAGCGTACAGTTTGTGCAACAAGAATGTGTTGAGGTATCAGCCCTCGGATTTCCCGTTCGGCACGGAGAAATATCTGAGAACGAAAAGGTGAGGACATATGACAAAGACACGGACATGGCTGGCGGCGGCGTTGGTGGCGGGGATGGCAGGCGCGAATGCGTCTGATGCGGCGGAGGCTTGGCGGCCGGAGGCGCGCTGGCGCGGGTTCAACCTGCTTGAAATGTTTACCTTCAACGGTACACCGGGGGATTTCAAAGAGGAGGATTTCAAGCTGATCAGCGAACTGGGCTTCAACTTTGTGCGTCTGCCGCTGGATTACCGATTCTGGATCAAGGACAACGATTGGGAGCAGATCGACGAGAGCAAGCTGGCGCCGGTGGATCAGGCGGTCGCGTTCGGAAAGAAGTACAACGTGCATGTGCAGCTTTGCTTCCACCGCGCGCCGGGCTATACGGTCGCCCGCCCGCCGGAAGCGCGCAATCTGTTTAAAGACGAGGACGCGCTGCGCGTATGCTGCAAGCACTGGGCGTTTTTCGCGCGGCGCTACAAGGGCGTCCCGTCGAAAGAGGTGAGCTTCAACCTGTTCAACGAGCCGGGCGAGGTGACCGAGGCCGAATACGGGAAGGTGGGGAGCGCGCTGGTCAACGCCATCCGCGCCGAGGATCCGGCGCGCTTTATCGTGGCGGACGGGATCGCGTGGGGCGGGAGGCCTTCAAAGGCGCTCTTCAAACTGGGGATCGGCCAAGCCATGCGCGGCTACCGGCCGATGTCGATCTCGCACTACATGGCGAGCTGGGTGGGGACGCCGACGGACGAGCCGGTGTGGCCGCCGCCTTCGACGGTCAGCCCGTTGTACGGTCCCGGGAAGGCGCCTCTGAACGTGCCGCTGGTGATCGAGGGCTTGCCTGCGGGCACGCTCTCGTTCAGGCCGGGGATGGTCTCGGGCAAGGTGCGTTTCCGCGTGGCGGCGGACGGCCAGAGCGTGTGCGAGAAAGAGCTGTCGGCGGGGCAGGGCGCGGGGTGGACCAATACGGTCTTCAAGAGCGAGTGGAACATCACGCAGGCGAAATGCCTCTCGGATGTGACGGCCGAGTTGCCGCAGGGCGCGAAGCGGCTCCAGATCAGCATCGCGGACGGCGACTGGGCGGAACTCACCAAGCTCACCTTCACGGGCAAGGACGGCAAGTCCGCGTTCATGGGCTTTGAGCAAAGCTGGGGTAAGACCAACGGCGCGGTGCGCTTCTGCGGGCTCGATGCCAAACCCGCGTTCCAGGCGGCCGAAGGCGCGGTCGGCGGGAAGGCCTACCTCGAGAAGGAACTGATCGTGCCGTGGCAGCCGGCGTTCGACGCGGGGGTGTTTGCGATGGTGGGCGAATTCGGCGCGTTCAACTATACGCCGCATCCGGTCGTGCTGACGTGGATGGAGGATAATCTGGCGCTCTGGAAAGAGCACAAGCTCGGCTGGGCGCTGTGGAATTTCAGAGGGTCCTTCGGCGTGCTGGACAGCGGGCGCAAAGACGTGGCGTATGAGGATTTCCACGGCCACACGCTCGACCGCAAGATGCTCGACCTGTTGCTGAAGTATTGACAGGGCAGCGCGTGGTCCCTATCGGTCGAAGCGGCAGAGGTAGATGTCGCCTTCGGCGTGCAGGGTGTGGCGCCAGCCTGTTTTCTCCATGCACATGACGAAGAGGTCGAGGTTGTCGCGGCCGGGATCGGCAATGACCGCGTGGCCGCCGGGGGCGCAGAGCGTGCCGATGGCGCAGACCAGCGCCGGGATGTGCCGCTTTTCGTAGAGCAGGTCGCTGCCAAGAATCAGGTCATTAGGCTGAAGGCTGTTAGGCTGTAAGGCCGGCACGAGAAAAGAATTCCAGTCCAGTTGCTGATAGTCGAGAAGAACGCCGTTGAGCGCCGCGTTGAGCTTGAGCCACTCGCCGGTCTCGGGATGAAAGTCCGTGGCGAGGACGCGCGCGCCGAGGCGCGCGGCAAGGATCGAGGGCAGTCCGAGGCCGCAGCCGAGTTCGATCACGCGCGTGCCGCCGCGCAGCTTGGAGCGGTGGTCCCAGAGATAGCGGGCGAGGCCGAGCGCCGCTGGCCATAGGACGGCGTAGTAGGGGATCGCGTCGACCGCCTGCGGGTCGGCCGCTGCGGCCTGGTCCAGAAGGGCGTCCAGGTCGGGCGGCGTCTCCATGGTGAGCGTGACGTCGCCGACAATGACGGTGTGGCGGCCTTGCGGTGAGACGGGGTCGGAGTTCATTTGTTCATTAGTTCATGAGTTATGGACCTGTTTTTTTGTTAGAAAGAGCGCTCAGGTGCTGTTCGGTGAACGCAGACAACTAACGCACTAATGAACTGAACTCACTGATCCACTGCCGCATGGCGTCCAGTGTTTTCGGCCACTGCTTGGGGTCGGTGCGGAGGTCGAGGAAACGGTCGTAGAGCGAGAGCCACGCGGTCCAGAAGGTTTCGATGAAAAGCATGCGCTCCTCAAACTTGCCGGCGGGTTCGGCCTGTTCGCCTTTGGGCAGCTTCAGCGCACGGAAGGCGAAGTCCGCGTCCAGCGTGGCCGAGAAGACCTCGTCGCTGTGGGCGATCACGACCTTGGCGCGCTTCAGCTTCTTGCCGCAGAGGAGCGCGGTGCCGGCCTCGCGGCTGTTGAGGGGCGTGCCTTTGCGCAGCACGGCCTCGTGGGCGCCCTGGCCTTCGCGGAAGAAGGTGACCGGCCCTTCCAGCATGATGCCGAACTCGCGGCCGTCGGGCAGGTGGTAGACGCCGCCCTCTTTTTCCCAAGCGAACCAGAGCCAGGTGAGGAAGTCCATGCCGAGCGTGCTCTCGGTCGGCGGATCCAGAGACAGGTCGGGAGAGAAGCTCACCGGCTCGAGATCGTTGGCGTTGACCTGCTTGCGGCGGATCGCGGCGGTCTCGGGGGTCAGCAGGATGGGCAGGGTGCCTGCGGTTTCCTTGAAGACCGGCGAGAGGGTGTCGATCTGCTTGTCGGAGAGAGCGCCCGCGAGCAGCAGGTCGTTGCGGAAATCGACCACGACCGGGATGCTGCTGAGGGTCGGCGGCATGCCGGGCAGGAGCGACTCGGTGACGCGCTGCTTGACCTCGGCTTTCACGGCGCGCGGCAGGAACTCCGCTTCGCGGGCGCGCAGCTCAACGTCCTCCTCCATGAGGAGGTGAGCGCGCAGGAGCGAGGCGGGCACCTTCTTTTCCGCACGCATGAGCTGGGCGTGCAGGTAGGGTCCGAACAGGCACTTCTCCTCGGTGATCTCGCGGTCGAAGAGGTGGCGGCCTGTCACCCAGCCGGTGAGGGGGTCGCGGTTGAGCGAGGCGATCGGCGGCGCCGCGTGCTGCGCGAACGCGTCGATCAGGCCGGAGTCATAGGACTGCTGGAGGTAAAAGAGCCGGAAGCTCACGCTGCCACTGTCAAAAGCCATAGTCGCCTTTCATGCATGGAAAAATGGAAAGAGGGGGATGCCGGGTTACCCGTTTTGGGAAAGGAGAATAGGATACCCGCTCTGGCGTCGGATGTCAGTCCGATTCTGGTAGCCGTTGCAGCGGATTCAGGACAGCATGAAAACTGAACTTCTGCGTGCCGTGGCGGGGCTGATGCTGACGGCGTGCCTTGTGCATGGCGCAACCGACTGGCCCGGGCGTGAAACAGGGGTGGTGTTTTCTTGCCCGGCGACCAATGACGGCGATCAATCGCCCAGTCCCGCCGCTTCCCAGAAGGCTCGCGCCACGGAGGCTTGGTCGAGCAGTTCCGTCTTCTCCACTTTTCCTGTAAGAGGTTTTCCCCAGTGGCCGGCGTAGAGGCCGTCCTCGTCGCGCTGCCGGGAATGGAGAAAGCCGAGGGTCTTCAGGACGGTCTCGCGCCAGACGGGGTCCGTGTCGTGCCGGGAGAGGTTGACGAAGGCGCCCAGCAGCAGATGCGCGAAGCGCCCGGTGTCGTCGATGCGTCCGTCCGGTCTGCACCAGCGGCCCAGGGATTGCCTCCCGACGCGTTTGGCCTCGCGCAGGAAGCGGTCGTCTTTTGTGAGGTCGTAGAACGCGAGGCTGGCCTGGATCATCAGCGCGGAATTGTAGGTGTATTGCGTGCGGACAACTTTGCCGTTTAGGGCGATGTTGTCCCAGAACAGGCCGTCCTGATCCTGTAGATGCGCGCGGGTCCATGGGTAGAGCCGTTGGGCCGCGTCGAGATAGGGCTGCTTCCGGGTTGCCTGGTAGACGCGCAGCGCGCCGACGATGGCAGGCGCGTTGGCGCAGGTGTTTTTCGACTCCTTTTTCTGCTCGCGCCAGTAGAGGCCTCCGCCCAGCTTCCCGTCCTCGCCGCTGAGCACGAAGCGGAGGGTATCCTCGGCGAAGGCCAGCCATTCATCCTCTCTCGTCAGGCTGTAGAGGTCCATGAGGTCGAGGACGATCCAGGCGTTGTCGTCGTAATAGCGGTCCGGAGCTTTCTGCTGGGGCAGGACGTCCAAGCCGGGAACGGGGCCGGCGGCATGCCAGTAGGATTTGAGGGCGCGCGCGTATTTTTTAGCCTTGGGCCGATAGGTGTCCGGGGCGACTTTCGCGGCGGCGACGAGGGCGGACAGCTCCACGCCGCAGGACCACATGAAGGCTGGACACTGCCCCTCCTTTTCGCGATAGAGGGCGCTGCCGGGAATCAGGAAGCGCGTCTCGATCCGAGCGGTCACTTCGTTGCCCCACCGGACCACGTCATCGCGGCTGGGCGAATCGGCCGCAGCGGACGCCTGCCCGGCTGCGGTGAGAACGACGGCTGCGATCCGGCAAAGTATTGAGCGTACCTCGGCGCGACCGGTGACATAAGGTCTTTGCATGGTGTCTTCTCTCCCGGAGCGTGTGTGTCTGCCGCATCGAACGCCAACGCGTTGATTGCGCCCGCATTTTATCCGTTTCCGGCACGTCTTTCAATCCGGCTCGAAGGCGGAGCGGGGGCGCATGGCAGTTCTGTTGAGGTCGGCGCATCGTAATCGTAATCTTGCTCGTAATCATAATCTTGATTTAGGCGCGCACGTTCTATTACGCTGTCATCATGAATGCGGCTGTTTGACCATGAGAAGTTGACCGTCTAT
>JANYBJ010000097.1 GCA_025360845.1 bacterium | reverse complement strand
CCGTTGACCATGTCGAAGCCCTGCGCGATGCAGTGCGAGTAGGCGATGATGATCGCGGGGCCGTCATACGCCTCGGCTTCGACGAAGGCCTTGACCGTGGCGGCCGCATTGGCGCCCAGACTGACCTGCGCGACGTAGATGTTCTTGTAGGTCATCGAGATCATGCCGAGGTTCTTCTTCATCTGGCCCTTGCCGGAGGAGGCGAACTTCGCGACCGCGCCGAGCGGCGTGGACTTGGAGGCCTGTCCGCCGGTGTTGGAGTAGACTTCCGTGTCGAGCACCAGGATCTTGATGTTCCGACCCGAGGCGAGCACATGGTCGAGACCGCCGTACCCGATGTCGTACGCCCAGCCGTCGCCGCCGATCGCCCACACGGACTTGCGGATCAGGTAGTCCGCAACGCCGAGCAGGTTCTTGCGCGTGGCACAGCAGGAGCCGTCGCCGATGAGCTTCTTCAGCTCGGACACGAGGCCGCGCACCGCCTCGACGCCTTCGGGCGACTTCTGGTCCGCGTCCTTGATCTTCTGAGCCACAGCCTTGAGCGCGGCGGGTGCCTGCTCAGCCGCGAGAAGCTGTCCGATCAACTCAAGGGCGTAGCCGTTGAGCTTGTCCGAGGTCAGGCGCATGCCCAAGGCGAACTCGGCGTTGTCCTCGAAGAGCGAGTTGGCCCAAGCCGGCCCGCGGCCGTCTTCGCGCGTGCAGTAAGGCGTGGTCGGCAGATTGCCGCTGTAGATCGACGAGCAACCCGTGGCATTGCCGATGAGCAGGCGGTCGCCGACGAGCTGGGTGAGCAGCTTGATGTAGGGCGTTTCGCCGCAGCCCGCGCAGGCGCCGGAGAACTCGAAGAGCGGGCGCTTGAGCTGGCTGCCCTGGATCGTGTTCGGACTGATCTTGGAGGTGTCGGCCTCGGGCAGGTTGAGGAAGAAGTGCCAGTTCGCCGCCTCGTTCGCGCGCAGCGGAAGCTGGTCGGCCATGTTGATGGCCTTCTTCGCGGCGTCGGCCTTGTTCTTGGCCGGACAGCGCTGGACGCAGAGTCCGCACCCCGTGCAGTCTTCCGGAGCCACTTGGATGGTGTACTTGGTGCCGGGGAAAGCCTTGCCGACCACGCCTTTGGCGTCGGCGCACTTGAAGGTGGCCGGCGCGTCCTTGAGGCAGGCCGGATCGTACACTTTGCCGCGGATGGAGGCGTGCGGGCAGACCAGCGAGCACTGCATGCACTGGATGCAGGTGTCGGGATCCCACACGGGAATCTCGGTCGCGATGTTGCGCTTCTCCCACTGCGTCGTGGCGGTCGGCCAGGTGCCGTCGTTCGGCATCTTCGAGACCGGCAAGGCGTCGCCGCGCTGGGCCATGATCTCGGCGGTGACGAGCTTGACGAACTCGGGCGCCTCGTCGGACACGACCTTCGGCATCTTGGCCTTGCCTGCGGGCTTGGAGGGGTAGTCCACCTTCTTCACCGCGTCGGAAGCGGCGTCGATGGCGTCCCAGTTCTTCTTGACGACCGCATCGCCCTTGCTTCCGTAGCTCTTCTCCGCGGCTTTCTTCAGCGCGTTGATGGCCTCGTCCTCGGGCAGGATGCCGGAGATCTTGAAGAACGCGGTCTGCATGATGGTGTTGATGCGTCCGCCCAGGTGCAGCTCATGGTCGAGCTTGAGGGCGTTGACCACGTAGAACTTCAGCTTCTTGTCGATGATCTGCTGCCCGATCTCGTCGGGCATCTTGTCCCAGACCTCGTTGGTCTCGTAGGGCGAAGCCAGCAGGAAGGTGCCGCCGGGCTTGATGTTCGCGAGCATGTCGTACTTCTCGAGGAAGGAGAAGTTGTGGCAGGCCACGAAGTCCGGCTTGGTGCAGAGATAGGTGCTGCGGATCAGTTGCGGGCCGAAACGCAGGTGCGAGACGGTGATCGCTCCGGCCTTCTTCGAATCGTACACGAAGTAACCTTGGGCATAATTCTCCGTGTCATCGCCGATGATCTTGATCGAGTTCTTGTTCGCGCCGACCGTGCCGTCCGAGCCGAGGCCGTAGAACATGCACTCTTTGCGGCCTTCATCCGCGAGAGTAAAGGACGGGATCGTGAGGCTCAGGCCGGTGATGTCGTCGTTGATGCCGACCGCGAAGTGGTTCATCGGCTTCGCGCTCTTGGCATTTTCGAAGACTGCCTTGACCATGGCGGGCGTGAACTCCTTGGAGCCCAGGCCGTAGCGGCCGCCGTAGGTGGGTATCCAGGATTTGATGTCAGCCAGCTTGTACTGCATGATCTCGCCGACGGCGGTACGGACATCGACGTAAAGCGGCTCGCCGACTGCGCCGGGCTCCTTGGTGCGGTCCAGAACGGTCAGCGTCTTCACGGTGCCGGGGAGCGCGAGGGCAAAGGACTTGGCGTCGAACGGACGGAACAGGCGGACCTTGATGACGCCGATCTTCTCGCCCTTCTGATTCAGCTCCTCAACGGTCTCATGGACGGTCTCGGCTCCGGAGCCGATGATCACGATCACATGCTCGGCATCCGGGGCGCCGACGTAATCGAACAGCTTGTACTGGCGGCCGGTGAGCGCGGCGAACTTGTCCATCTGCTTCTGGACGATGCCGGCCGTGGCGGTGTAGAACGAATTGACCGTCTCGCGGCCCTGGAAGTAGACGTCGGGGTTCTGCGCGGTCCCGCGGATGACCGGCTTCTCGGGGTTCAAGGCGCGGGCGCGGTGGGCGGCCACGAGATCGTCGTCGATCATGGCGCGGATGGTCGACTGGTCGACCTGGTCGATCTTCTGCACCTCGTGCGAGGTGCGGAAACCGTCAAAGAAATGCAGGAACGGGATGCGGGATTCGAGGGTCGCCGCGTGGGCGATGGTGGCCATGTCCATGACTTCCTGGACGCTGTTCGAAGCCAGCATCGCAAAGCCGGTCTGGCGGCAGGCCATGACGTCGCCGTGGTCGCCGAAGATCGAAAGACCCTGCATGGCGAGCGCGCGGGCGGTCACGTGGAAAACGGTCGGCGTGAGTTCGCCGGCGATCTTGTACATGTTCGGGATCATCAGAAGCAGGCCCTGAGAAGCCGTGAAGGTGGTGGTGAGCGCACCGGTGGCGAGCGCGCCGTGGACCGCGCCGGCGGCGCCGCCTTCAGACTGCAGCTCGATCACGTGCGGCACGGTGCCCCAGAGGTTCTTGACGCCCTTGGCGGCCCACTCGTCGGACCACTCGCCCATGGGGGAGGAAGGGGTGATCGGATAGATTGCGGCGACTTCGCTGCACGCGAAGGCAACTTCGGCGGCGGCTTGATTGCCGTCGACCATGATTTTCTTGGCCATTGAGACTTCTCCTTGAGTTAGATTAAAAAAAGAAGGCGCGCCCGGAAACCGGGCGCGCGGGGTAGGAATTTACTTCTTCAGTGCGGCTCTGACCTCGTCGAGGCGGCCGGCCGAGCCGAGAAGGACGTTCTTCGCGGCGATGAACTTCGCGTACTCCGGGATGAAGACCTTGCCGGGATCGCGCAGGTCGAACTTCTCGGGATGGTCGCGGAAGAACTCGCGGTGGACGCGACACCACACCAGGCGGCCGTCCGTGTCGATGTTGATCTTGGTCACGCCCAGCTTGGCCGCGCCGAGGAACTGGGAGGCATCCACGCCGCTGGCGCCCTTGATGTTGCCGCCGGCCGCGTTGATGCGCGCGACTTCGTCCTGCGGGACCGAAGAGGAGCCGTGCATCACCAGCGGGAAGTTGGGCAGCAGCTTCTGGATCTTCTCGAGAATGTCGAAACGGAGCTTCTGGTCGCCGTGGAACTTGAACGCGCCGTGCGAGGTGCCGATCGCGCAGGCGAGGGAGTCGATGCCGGTCTGCTTGACGAAGTACTCGGCCTCTTCGGGTTTCGTGTAGACGTGCTCGGCGGCGTGGACATCCTCTTCGATGCCTTTGAGCTGTCCGAGTTCAGCTTCGACCACGATGCCCTTGGCGTGGGCGGCGTCGACGACGCGCTTGGTGATCTCGATGTTCTTTTCGATATCAAAGTGCGAAGCGTCGATCATGACCGAGCTGTAGACGCCCGAGTTAATGCAGTCCAAGCAGGTCTCTTCGTCACCGTGGTCCAGATGCACCGCGAAGACGGCGTCGGGAAAGATCTTGTCGGCGGTCGTCATCATCGTTTCGAGCATGAGCTTGTGGGTATAGGTGCGGGCGCCCTTGGAGAGCTGCACGATGAAGGGGGCCTTGCTGTCGACGTTGCCCTTGAAGAGCCCCATCGTCTGTTCGAGGTTGTTGATGTTGTACGCGCCGATGGCGTACTTGCCGTAAGCCTGTTGGAAGAGTTCCTTGGTGGTGACGATCATGGCAGTCTCCAGTGGTTGTATCCGGCCGGACCGGCCTGTACGTACAGACGCGCCGATACCGCGAAAGAATGGGGTTATAATTTACCCAAAAAGCGGGTGGTCGGCAAGCCTAAACGGGCAGCAAAAGACGGAGGCGGATGGAAAGCAGTGATACGTCCGGGTTTTCCAAGGTTTTTCCCGGTGTTACGGCGTGACGCTTGGACGGTTTTTTGCCATACTTCTTTTTTCCAATTTTAGACCACACGAGGTATGTTCTATGGATCAGAAACCAACGCGCAGGCGGAGCCGCGACCGCCGGGTTGAAATGACGGTGGAGGGCCTGGAGGAAGATTACGCATGGCATCTCCGCTATACGCAGTCGAAAGATTTCGATGACGCTACGCCGCGCGACCAGTATACGGCGTTTGCCTATTGCGTGCGCGACCGGTTGGTTGAACGGTGGATCGAAACGCAGAAGACGTATCGGGAGCAGAATGTCAAACGCGTCTATTACCTGTCGCTCGAATTTCTGATCGGGCGTTTGCTCGGCAACAATGTGATCAACCTGAAGATGGATTCTTTTTGTCGCGCGGCGCTGGCGGATTACGGGATCGAGTGGAATTCCCTGCGTGACTTCGAGGTGGATGCAGGACTGGGGAACGGCGGTCTCGGACGGCTGGCGGCTTGTTTTCTGGATTCGATGTCCACCCTGAATCTGCCTGGCATGGGCTACGGCCTGCGGTACGATTACGGTATCTTCAAGCAGCGGGTCGTGGATGGGCAGCAGGTCGAGGAGCCGGACCATTGGCTCAAGGACGGCTACCCGTGGGAGTTGGCCCGACCGGAACATACGCAGGTGGTCCATTTCGGCGGTCATGTGGAGTGCATCAACAACGGACGCGTCGATTGGCGCTGGGTCGATGCCGAGCAGGTCAATGGCGTGCCGTACGATTTGCCGATCGTGGGCTACAGCGATTCCGTGAACACGCTGCGCTTGTGGTCGGCCAAAGCCGACGACGAGTTCCATCTGGACGACTTCAACAAGGGCTCGTATGTCGAGGCTGTCGAGAACAAGGTGCTTGCCGAAAATCTCACCAAGGTGCTCTATCCGAACGACAACGTGCTGGCCGGTAAGGAGCTGCGCCTGCGGCAGCAGTATTTCTTCATCTCCTGCTCGCTGCAGGACATCCTGCGGCGGTTCCGCCTGAAGAACAACGACTGGACGCGGCTGCCCGAAAAGGCGTTCATCCAGCTCAACGAGACGCACCCGGCGCTGATCATCCCCGAGCTGATGCGTCTGCTGGTGGACCGCGAGGGCGTGGACTGGAACACCGCGTGGTCGATCACACGCGCCTGCACGGGCTACACGAACCACACGATTCTGCCGGAGGCGCTGGAGAAGTGGAGCGTCGCACTGATGGAGCGTCTGCTGCCCCGCCACATGCAGATCATCTATGAGATCAACGGACGCTTCCTCAAGCAGGTGGCGGCGATGTGGCCCGGCGACATGGCCCGGCTGTCCCGCATGAGCATCATCGATGAACATGGTGACCGCGCGGTGCGCATGTCGAACCTCGCGATCGTCGGCTCAAGCGCGGTCAACGGCGTGGCCTATCTGCACACCGAAATCCTGAAAAAGTCGCTGTTCAAAGACTTCTACGAGCTCTACCCCTCCCACTTCAGCAACAAGACGAACGGCATCACGCAGCGCCGCTGGCTGCTCAAGGCCAATCCGAAACTGGCCACGTTGATCACCGAGGCGATCGGGCCGCGTTGGATCACGGAGCTGGACGAGTTGCGCTCGTTGGAGCGGTTCCTGGACGACAAGGCGTTTCTAGACGCGTTCCGCAAGGTGAAGCAGTCGAACAAAGAGGCGTTGGCCGCGTATATCCGTTCGGTCGTGGGCGTCGCTGTCTCGCCGGACTCGATTTTCGACGTGCAGGTCAAACGGTTGCACGAGTACAAGCGGCAGTTGCTGCTTGCGCTCTACATCATCGTGCAGTACAACCGGCTGGTGGACGATCCGAACTACGATCCGCAGCCGCGCACCTTCATCTTCGCGGCCAAGGCGGCGCCCGGCTACGCCATGGCCAAGCTGATCATTCGCCTGATCCACGGCATCGCGGATGTGGTGAACTTCAACCCGCGCGTCAAAGACAAGCTGACCGTGGTTTTCCTGCCCGACTACCGCGTGTCGCTGGCCGAGAAGATCATTCCCGCCGCGAACGTCAGCGAGCAGATCTCGCTGGCGGGCACCGAGGCTTCGGGTACCGGCAACATGAAGCTGATGCTCAACGGCGCGTTGACCGTGGGCACGCTGGACGGGGCGAACGTGGAGATCCACGAAGAGGTCGGCGACGACAACATCTTCATCTTCGGCCTGCGTTCAGAACAGGTGGAGCAGTTGCGCCCGTTCTATTCGTCGCGGGCCATCTACCACGCTGATCCGGAGATCCGCCGCGCGATCGACATGATCCGCCGTAATGTGTTCAGCCTGCTGACCCCGGGGCTGCTCGATCCGATTCTCCGCTCCTTGCTCGACTTCAACGATCACTACATGCTGCTGGCCGACCTGCGCGAGTATATCGAGACGCAGGACAAGGTGGACGAGCTCTATCGCACGCCGCGCAAGTGGGACCGTAAGGCGCTCATCAACGTGGCGCACTCCGGCCGGTTCTCGTCCGACCGCACGATCCGCGAGTACGTGCGCGACATCTGGCACATCGAGCCGGTCAAGGTGTCGCACGACTGAAGGCGAGGAGGCGGGCCGGAGATTCGTCCTTCGGGCACCGCCCCGCTCAGGCTCACTTCGCCGTGAAGAGCGCGAAGCGGCTGAACTGCATGTCCTTGTCGCCCAGGTGGGCGATGATCTCCAGCTTGTAGTGCTGGAACGCCTCGGGCTGTTTGACCGCGAAACCTTTGAGCTGGAGGCGCGCGGCGAAAGTCTTTTCGCGCGGATGGTCCAGCTCTTTCCAGGTCTGTCCGTCCGCAGACCCGTAGAGGACCCACTCCGTGGGGTCGCGCGTCTCGCCGTCGTTCGACGAACTCAGCGTGTAAAACGCGACCGCCGCGGGCGCGGCGAGCGAACAGGTGATGAAGGCCTTGCCGTCCCAGGGTTGGCAGTACTTGGCCTTCTCGTCCGTGCCGACGCCCTTGGCGGGACCTTCACCCGCGAACCCGTCTTTATTGCCTTTGATCGAGTCAGGCACGAGGTCGAGGCGCTTCAGCCCGGCAAGTTTCTTCTCGAGTTCGGCCTGCTCTTTATCGGTGTCGGCGAACTCCCACGTGGCAGGCTTGCCGTCTTTGGCGAAACCGCCCCAGAGCGCGCCGACGTTAGCCACGGGCAGCTTGCCGTTCTTGTCGAGCTGTCCGGCCTGATAGGCGTTGAACCA
The DNA here is from genome assembly GCA_025360845.1 of bacterium. GTDB lineage: Bacteria > Verrucomicrobiota > Kiritimatiellia > RFP12 > UBA1067 > JAHFSX01. The sequence goes on along the minus strand of JANYBJ010000097.1, from coordinate 11,813 downwards.
GCGGACACACGCGGCGACCTCGAGTTCCAGCGTGGGCGACATGAATTCGTACTCGAGCGTGACAAAGCCCTTGTAGCCCTGCGCCTTGAGCTCGTCCAGCACCGCCGCGATCTCACCCGCGCCCGCGCCGTAAGGCACAGCCCGCAGACCCGGGTTGGCCGCGATGCCCTCCACGTCCACGAGATGCATGGAGGTGAACTTGCCTTTGAGCAGGCGCACGCCGTCGAGCGGACGCGTGTTCGCGCACATCCAGTGGCCGATGTCGGCGCCGGCGCCGAAGTTCTTGCCGCGGCCTTCGAGTTGCTTCAGCATGGCGGCGGGAAGGCCTTCAGCCTGGGTGTGGTTGTGAAGCGCGATCTTGATGTTGTACTGGTCGGCGGCCTTCTCGGCGCGGTCGAAGCCCGCGCGGTCGTTGCCGGCTTCGATCTGGATGACGCCGATGCCGAGGACTTTCGAGAACTCCATCAGCTTGCGCCACTGCTCGTCGCTGCCTGCGCCGGTGACGCCGTAGCTCACGACCTTGACGCCCTGCTTGTCGACGTAGGCCTTGAGCTGTTTGAGCGTCTCGGGGGTGATGGTGTTGTAGTCGGTCGTCCCTTCGAAGCCGGCCCCGAGCTTCTGGCCGGGATAGGCCTCGATGTATTTGAGGCCGACGCGTTTGGCGGTCTCGACCGTTTCGACGAACGAACGGTCGCGGAAGGTGTAGGCCTGGATCGCGAGCTGGATGTCTTGGGCGAGGGCTGCGCCGCTGAGGGCGGCGGAGGCGAGGAGTGTGGAGAGGAGGTGTTTCATGGCGATAATTCTTTTCTGGAGGGCGAGACTCTGTCGAGCCGCTATGTGTTTTCATCGGCGGCTCGTGAGGACACTCGCCCTCCATGTTCGGCTCCAAGTGTCGGTTAATTACTAGAACATGCGGTAGGTTTTGTCGATGAAGGCTTGGGCTTCCGGGCGGTCGCAGCGGAGCGCCTTGGGATCCCACTTGAACGGTACGCCGGAACGGATGGCGACGTTGCCGAGCAGGGCCATTTCCGTGAGCGGGCCCGCGTGGTCGAAGTTCGAGGACGCGGCCTCGATCTCGCCCTTGATGGCACGCACCCAGTTCTGGTAGTGGCCTTCCTTGATGCGCTCCAGCGTCTTGGGCGGACGCGTGAAATCCTTCATCGCGCTCTCGGGAATGAGGCGCGGGGAGTCGCAGTAGTCGTTCGTGTCCATGATGACGCCCTTGGAGCCGAAGTAGAGCTGGCCGCTGCCGGACATGGGGCGGTCGGCCTCAAGCGTCGGCGGGCGCGGCGGTTTTTTGGAACCGTCGAACCATTTCATGGTCACGGGCGGCATGCCTTTGCGGGCGGGAAACTCGTACGTGATGATCGAGCCGGCGGGGCAGGAGAGGGCGCTTCCGCCGTCGACTTCGGCGGAGACGCGCGAGGGCGCTCCGAGGTTCAGGGCCCAGAAGCTGGCGTCCATAGTGTGGCAGCCCATGTCGCCGATGGCGCCGCAGCCCCACTCCCACCAGCCGCGCCAGTTGAAGGGCATGTAGGCGCTGTTGTAGGCACGGAAAGGCGCGACGCCGAGCCAGCGGTTCCAGTCGAGTGTCGGGGGCGGGTTCATGCCTTTTTCGGGGACGGGGACGTTCTGCGGCCAGACCGGTCGGTTGGTCCAGAGGTGGACTTCTTTGACCTCTCCGATCACGCCGGCTTCGATCCATTCTTTGACGAGCCGGGTGCCCTCGTTCGAGTGGCCCTGGTTGCCCATCTGGGTGACGACCTTGTACTTGCGCGCGGCCTCGGCCAGCAGGCGCGCTTCGGTGACGGTGTGGGCGATCGGCTTCTGGAGGTAGATGTGCTTGCCCATCTCCATGGCCATCATGGCCACGGGGAAGTGGGTGTGGTCCGGCGTGGAGATTTGAACGGCGTCGATCTGGTCGGCCATTTCGGTGAGCATCTCGCGGTAATCGCGGAAGCGCTTGGCCTCCGGGAAGCGCTTGAACGAGCCGGCGGCGCGTGCGAAGTCCACGTCGCAGAGCGCGACGATGTTCTCGCCAGCGAAGTTGCCGATGTCGTTTCCGCCCTGGCCGCCGCAGCCGACCGAGGCGATGTTGAGTTTGCGGTCGGTGATGCGTTTGCCCGTGCGGAACGATTTTGTCTCGCCCATGAGTTGCGGCGCGGCTAACACGGTTGCGGCGGTGCCGCAGGCGGCGCTCTTCAGAAAGTTGCGCCGTGTGAACGATGAGTGCTGCATGTTTCCTCCCCAAATGAAAACAGAACCAGAATGTGACAGGAAAGTTTACACGGTTTTAATCCGCACAGGAAGCGGGAAAAACGGCTCACTTCACCGGCGGGGGGAAATGGATGTCGAAACGCTTGATGTTCTTCGTTTCGGGGTCCACCAGCAGCAGGAGGCGTGAGATGTAGTCTGGAGGGTTCTGGATTTCCCAAAAGCGCTCGCCCTCCACCGAGACCTCTTTGACCAGCACCGGGTCGGGCATGGGGATCGCGAACTTGTCGCGCGCCATTTGAACCGCCTCGCGCAGTTCGACGGGCGCCTGGGGAAGAAAGTTCATGATCTTGACTTTACCCTTCTTGCCGCTTTTTGTGAGGTAGCACGCGTCGGTGACCGCCTGCCAGCCGTACATCGACTGAGCGTCGCGTTCGAGGAAGGCGAGCGTCTTGTCGTTGCGGTCGTTGTTGGTGAGCTCCGTGTAAGACTTGATGAACAGGCGGCGCACCTTCTTGTGCTCCTCCATTTTGTTCTTCTCTAGCTGCGTGGCCAACGTGAACGAGAGCGTCTTGGCGGAGTTGGTGGGCGCGTTCTTGGTGTCGATCCAGGCGAGGTCGAACGGCGAGAGCTTTTCGCGGCTGGTGGCGATGGTCGAGCCGTCGGGCCGCTTGATGAAGATCTTGCCGTCCTCCTCTTTCACGAAGGCGCCGTCGATGGTGTTGCCGTTGACGGAGGTCCAGGTGCGCGCGGGTTGCGCTTTTTCAGCCGATTGCTCCTGCGCGAAAAGCGGGCAGCACAGAAACAAGACGAGAAGGCTGTAGGCAAAAGGCTGCAGGCGATAGACAAAAGCGGATGGCATGGGCGATCTCCTTGTTGAAAGTAAGATAGCTTTTTCGCTGGTGCCGCGCAACGGAGAAGTGACTGCGGACGGGGCGGCTCGACAGGGTCTCGCCCTCCAAAGCCCCCGAGACACCTTTGGAGGGCGAGCGTCCCCGCGAGCCGCGAGTCTAGGGAGCCCTTCCGTCTGGAGTGATCGCCCGGTTGGCCGCGCCGATGCTGTGGAGCATATAGGCGCGGCGGTTGGTGAAGGTCACGTTCCACTCCTTGTCCTGCTGTGCGAGGTCAAAGACCCAGACCGCAGCGAGCGGCACGGCGCTGGTTTCGATGGCGGCCACAAGCTCCTCGAAACGGGCTTTCTCATCGTCGGGGCTCAACGTCGCGGCAGCGCCGAATTCGCCGATGAAAAGCGGCTTTTTGTTTTTGACGGCAAGCGTCTGGAGTGTGGCGATCAGCGCGGTCAGGCTCGTGGCGCCGCCCGGATAACACCCTTTGTCTTCGGGGTAGACGTGGACGCACAGGGTGTCGAACGGGTCGGGGTTGTCGCGCAGCAGGACGGAGCCGAATTGCGCGGGCGAGTCGGTCTTCCAGCTCTTCTCAAGGGTGTTGTGATAGGCGCAGGCGCGGGGCGCGGCGTTGCCGGTGACGAGGATGCGGCGGGGATCGAGCGAACGCGCGGTCTCGGCAAAGGCGGCGAAGGCGGTGAGCATGGCCTGCGACGAAAGCTCGTCGCGCGCGGTGCGTTTCAGGGCGGTTTTCAGCGTGGGCCAGGCGGGCGGGCGGCATTCGGCGGCGTTGGGGAGGTCGGCCCCCAAGGCGTACTCGTTGCCGAGTTCCCAGCCCCAGACCGCGGGAGAGGCGCGGTAGCGGGTGACGACCTCGCGCGTGTACTGCCGTATGAAGGCGACGGCCTTGCTGTCCGGGTTGCCGAGCTGGTCCATGGGCTCGCTCACAAGATCTGGGACAGTCGCCATGTTCCAGAACAGGGAGGGGATCAGCCCGATTCTGTTGGTCTCGGCGCAGCGCACGACCTCGTCCAGCCGCGCGAAGTAGGCGGGCTTGTCGTTCAGGTAGAGGTCCCAGTCCGAGGGCCAGAAACCGCAGGCCATGAAGCGGACAAAGGGAATGCCGGCCTCCGCGAGCTGGCGCAGGCCGACCTCGTATGAGCGGTCGGACGGGTTCGCAAGCACCCGGCTGAACAGGCTGAAATAGTTCGCGCCGATGCCGCGGCAGGGAGTCCCGCTCAGGACGAGCACGCCGTTGCTGACCGAGAGCCCGGGCGGCGCTGCCGGAGTCGACAACTGACACAGCGCAGGACAGGCGAGCAGGAGAGCGATGAGGGCACAGACTGAGAGACGGGGGTTATGAGTCGACGGATTCATGCGAGTTAAGATACCGGTTCTGAAATTGTCGCGCAACGTGTAAGTGTTTCAAGGAACCGGGCGACTGGCACAGATGGGACTGTCGCGGCTAAGCCAGCGGGTTTTCAAAGCGCAGGTGGTTGAAGCGCAAAAAATCGGCGTCCGCTGAGCAGAGGATGAGCCCGTGGCCGATGGCGAGCGCGGCGAGGTGCGCGTCCGCAACGTGCTTATGAGTGATGCCGTATCCCGCGAGCAGGGTGTCGAGTAGCTCCTGATGCCTTTCCGTCGGGCAAGGCGTCCAGACGGTTTCGCACGCCAGCCAGTACTGCGCCTGTTTCCACGCTTGTCGCACGGAAAGGCTGGGGACGATCACTCGCGGATTCGAGGCCAGACGCACAAACGCCGTGATGCTTTCCCAAGGGATTCCGACTCGCGTGTCGCCATTCAGGCAGTCGTCGAGCCATTCGCGGGCTGGCTTGTGGGCAGGAAAGACATCGAACGTGGCATACATGAGCAGGTTCGCGTCGATGAGTCTCATCTGTAATCCTCACCTTCGGCCACGGCGAGCATGTCGGACGTGCTCGCCAAATCGCTGATCAGGGAGCGGGTGGCGTGAAAGACCGGCGTCCGGTAGGCTTTGCGTTTGGCGGGCGCGGGGGCGAGCATTTGCTGCAGCCCTAAGCGCATGGCCGCGTTGACGGCATCGCGCAACCCCAGCTTCTGCTTTCCGCGGAGCCTGGTGAGTTGCGCGGCGATGTCGTCGTCCAAAGTTAAGGTCGTTCTCATACATCAAAGCATAATCAATCTGATGTCTTGATGTCAAGTCCGCTGAACGGAAAACGGCAGGCGGGTCTGTGTTTGACGCGAGCTAAACCCGGCAGGCTGCTAGGCCGGTCCGGCGAAAGGGACGCCCTGGGATTCGAAGAGGCGCAGACGCTGGCGCTGGGCGAGGGGGTCGAGAAACGTGCGCATCTCGGCTTCGGTTATGTGGAAGGTGGCGGCGAGGGCGTGCAGCGATACCGGGTGGCGGCTGACGAGGGCGATGAGGGCCTCCTCGGTCAGTTCGCCGGGCGCGGTCGCGGGCTCCGCGCCGGTCGCCTGCGCTGCGGGACCGAAAAGCGCGGTGAGGGCGCTCACCTGTTCAGGCGGGCAGGCACTGACGCCGCTGTCCGCGGGCGGACGCACGGCGGTGTTCAGCGTGATGCCGTCAGGGCTGAAGGACTGCGCGAGCTCGGCGATGCGCTGGGCCTGCTCCGGGGCGTCGTTGACGCCGGGGACGATGAAGACCTCCAGGTCGAGGCGGCCGGCGAACTGCCGGCGGAAGGCGCGGTAGCCGTCGAGGATGGCGTCGAAACGGAGCGAAGGGTGCGGGCGCGTGACGCGTTCGAAGGAAGCCTGGTCCCAGGCGTGCAGCGAAACCTTGACGACGTCGGCGAGGGCGGCGTCGCGCCGCACCTCGGGCAAGTGGAAGAGCGAGCCGTTGGAGAGCAGCAGCGACCGGCAGGACGTCTCGGCGCGCACGAAGCGGAAGAGGTCTCCGAAACGCGTGTGCAGCGTGGGTTCGCCTGAGCCGGAGGCGGTGATGAAGTCCGCAGTCTGGCCGGACGAAAGCCAGCTCCGCAGTTCAGCCAGGACCTCCGCGATGGGCGGCGCGTCGGTGCGGGTGACTGTGGTTAGCGGCGTCGGCCCGAGCTGGCAGAAGCGGCAGTTGAGCGTGCAGGTTTTGGGCACGGCGAGATCGACGCCGAGCGAGCGGCCGTAGCGGCGGGAGGGGACAGGTCCGAAGAGGTGGTGGAATGAGTTCATTCGGGCATGAGTTCGTGAGTGAATCCAATTTAGAGTGGATGAAGGGTTAAAGATCCCTGCTCCAACTAATGAACTAACGAAGTAACGCACTCGCGCACTTCTCCTACGTGTCTTGCGCGATGGTGTCGATCTTCTCACATCCCCGCGAAAGGGGTCAATTCCTAACCTTGCTGCCGGGCCGCGCGGGCTTCGATGTCGGCCCACCGCGTGAAGGCGGTCTCGAGTTCGGCCTCGGCCTGCGGCAGCCGGAGTCTGGCGGCATCGACCGTCGCGGGGGATTTCTGGTAGAGCGCGGCGTCGCAGAGGTTGGCGTGCAGTTTGGCGATTTCCTTCTCCAGGCGCTCGATGAGGCCGGGCAGCTCTTGGCGCTCGCGCTGCTCCTTGTAGCTGAGCCGGTCGGCGTTGCGCTGCGAAGCGGGGGCGCGGACGGTCGAGGGCTCGTCCCTCTTCTGCTGCGCGTCCTTTACGGCAGCGGCGCGCTGGCGCAGCCAGTCGGCATAGCCGCCGGGGTAGAGGCCGACGTTGCCGCTGCCGTCCAACACGAAGGTGCTGGTCACCACGTTGTCGAGGAACGCCCGGTCGTGACTCACGAGCAGGAGCGTCCCCGCGTAACCGAGGATTTGCTCTTCAAGCAGTTCGAGGGTTTCGATGTCGAGGTCGTTGGTGGGCTCGTCCATGACCAGCAGGTTCCCCGGCTGGAGGAAGAGCTTGGCGAGCAGCAGCCGCGCGCGCTCGCCGCCGGAGAGCGCCTTCACGGGGGTGCGGGCGCGGTCCGAGGTGAAGAGGAAGTCTTCGAGGTAGCCGTAGACGTGTTTGCGTACGCCGCCGACCACGACCTCTTCCTTCTCGTCGGCGAGGTTGTGGAGGACGGAGGCTTCGAGGTCGAGCTGCGCGCGGAGCTGGTCGAAAAAGGCGATCTGGACCCGTGCGCCGGCGGCGACGCTGCCGGCCGTGGGCTGGAGGCGCCCGCAGAGCAGGTTGAGCAGGGTGGTCTTGCCGGAGCCGTTGGGGCCGATGATGCCGATGCGCTCGCCGCGCAGGACCTTGGCGGTGAAGTCGCGGATGACGGGCGCTGCCCCGGGATAGGCGAAGGTGACGTTCTTGATCTTCAGCACCTGCTCGCCCGAGGCCTCGCCCGCGTCGAGCTGGAGGCGGCTGACGCCCGACTGCGTGCGGCGCTGGCTGAACTCCTCGCGCAGCTTGAGAAGGGCGGCCACGCGGCCCTCGTTGCGGGTGGTGCGGGCCTTGACGCCGCGGCGGATCCAGGCCTCCTCTTGGGCGAGCTTTTTGGTTTTGCGCTCCCAGAACACGGTCTCGTCGCTGAGCAAATCCTGTTTGCGCTGGACGAAGGTGGAGTAGTCGCAGTTCCAGCCCGCGAGCTGGCCGCGGTCGAGATCCAGCACCTTGATCGCGACGCGCTTGAGAAAGGCGCGGTCATGGGTGACGAACAGGCAGGAGCAGCGGCTTTTCTGGAGGAAGGTTTCGAGCCACTCGATGGAGTCGATGTCGAGATGGTTGGTGGGCTCGTCGAGCAGCAGCAGGTGAGGGTCGGAGGTGAGGGCGCGCGCAAGCAGGACGCGGCGCCGCATGCCGCCTGAAAGGGTGTTGAAGGGGACATCGCCGTCGAGGTCGAGCTGTGTGAGGAAGAGCGCCGCGCCGGCATGATGGGTGTCGTGCACCGAGGAGTGGATGCCCTCTTCAACGATTTCGGCGACCGTGCCGTCGAGGTCGCCGGGCACGTCTTGGGTGAGATAGGCCACGCGCAGCCCGGGCTGGCGGATGATCTCGCCCGAGTCGGGCCGAATCAGCCCCGCAATGATTTTGAGGAGGGTGGACTTCCCCTCGCCGTTACGCCCGGTGATGCAGGCGCGGTCGCCCGGTTCGATGCTGAAGCTGACGGCGTCGAGAACGGCCGGGCCGCCATACTGGATGCAGACATCGCGTAGAGAGATAAGAGCCATAAGGAATAATTGCAGGTACGAGTTAGAACAGAGGGAAACGGAATTGGAACGGCGGCAGATTGTAAAGCACCCGGAAGGGTTTGAAAGCAGAAATCGACATTTTTTTTGTTGGCGGGTTGGCGACAGGGCCTTGTGCAGTCAAAGGGCCTCGCCTCAGCTCGCGGCGCGGTCACGGCTCCAGCGGCGTTCGGTGCGGGGTTCCTTGTAGATCTCTTTTTTCGCCATGAACTTCATGCTGCTGCGGCCGAGCAAGGCCTCGGCCTCGGCGATGAACTCCGGCGAGGGGTCGATCGTGTGCGACCGGTCAGGCTGGATCAGAATGCGCTTCTTGTCGGGATAGATGAGGCAGATGAGCAGGGGCAAGGTGCCGGGATACTTGTCCACCAACTGGCGCAGCGCGTCGATGCGCTTGAGCGATTGCCCGTCTTCGATTTTGATGCCGGCGATGACCTTCTCGCCGAAGACGCGCGGGGCGTCCATGAGCGGATAGACCTCGCGGGCGATGATCTTGGGCTGCTCGTCGCGCTTGGAGAGCGTGCCGCAGATGAGCACGGGCTGGTCCGGCACGCAGGCGCCTTCGAACTTCTTGAACGCCTCGGAGAAGACGAGCACCTCGATGCTGGTCTCGCCGTCGTCGAGCACGAGGACCGCCCAGGGCTCCTTGCTCTGCTTGCTGATGCGGCGCGTGACGGAGGCGGCCAGACCTGCCACGCGGATGTCCTTGTTGTCCGGCGCGTCGGCGACCTTGGCGAGCGAAAAGGTCTGGACGTCCCGGATGATGCGGCGGTAGCGGGTGAGCGGATGGCCGGTCATGTAGATGCCCAGCAGCTCGCGCTCCGCGGTGAGGTTCTCTTTCTCCAGCCACTTCGGGCAGTCGGGCAGGTGGTCGGGATTGGCGGAGCCGGAGTCAGCCGCGCCCAGCATGTCGAAGAGATTGCTCTGGCCGCTGGCTTTCTCGCGCAGTTTTTCCGAGGCCCGCGAGAGGGCGAAATCGATGTTGCCGAAGAGGCGGGCGCGGTGCATGCCGAACCCGTCCATGGCGCCGCACTTGATGAGCGCCTCGAGCACGCGCTTGTTCACGGCGGCGGGGTCCACGCGCTCGCAGAAGTTGGTGAAGCTGGTGAAGGACCCGCGCTCTTTGCGCTCCTTCACGATGGCTTCGGCCGCGCCTTCGCCTACGCTCTTGATGCCCGCGAGACCGTAGCGGACGTTGCCCTCCTCGGGGGCGAAACGGTCGAGGCTCCGGTTGACGTCGGGCGGCAGCACTTTGAGGCCCATCTCCTCGGCCTCGGCCACGAAGCCGGGGAGCTTGTCGAAGTTGCCGATTTCAGAGGAGATCTGCGCGCACATGAACTCGGCCGGGTAGTGGGCCTTCATGTAGGCGGTCTGATAGGTCACGATCCCATAGGCGGCGGCGTGGGCCTTGTTGAAGCCGTAGCCCGCGAACTTCTCGATGTTGTCGAAGATCTGCCCGGCTTGGTCGGCAGGGATGCCGTTGGTCTTCATGCAGCCGTCGACGAAGCCGGCGCGCTCCTTCTCCATCACCTCTTTATTCTTCTTCCCCATGGCGCGGCGCAGCATGTCGGCCTTGCCGAGCGAGTAGCCTGCGAGCGCCTGGGCCGCGCGCTGCACCTGCTCCTGGTAGACCATGATGCCGTAGGTCTCCTTGAGGATCGGAGCGAGCAGGGGATGGTCGTAGACGATCTTTTCCTGCCCCTTCTTGCGTTTCACGAAGGAGGGGATCATGTCCATGGGGCCGGGGCGGTAGAGCGCCAAGATAGCGATGATCTCCTCGATGCAGGTGGGCATGAGGTCGGAGAGGATGCGGCGCATACCGCCGGATTCGAGCTGGAACACGCCGACGGTGTCCGCGCGCTGGAAGAGCTCGAAGGTCTTGGTGTCGTCCAGCGGGAGCTTTTCAAGCTCTACCGTTTGGCCGTGGACCAGCTTCACCAGTTCGACCGCCTCCTGCAGCACGGTGAGGGTCTTGAGGCCGAGGAAGTCCATCTTGAGCAGTCCGCACTCTTCGATGGGCTCCTTGGCGTACTGCGTGACGGGCGAGCCGTCCTTGTCGCGTGCGAGCGGCACGAGGTCGATGAGCGGCTTGTCGCCGATCACCACGCCCGCCGCATGCACGCCGGTGTTGCGGTAGAGGCCTTCGAGCACCTCGGCGAACTGCATGATGCGGCGCAGGTCGGGATCGACGTTGCAGGCGGCGGCGAACTGCGGGTTCTCGGTCTTGGCCTTCGCGAGGGTGATCTTAGGGTCCTCGGGGATCATCTTGCAGTAGTCGTTGGACTGGCTGAGCGGGATCTCGAGCACGCGGGCGATGTCGCGGATGACGGTCTTCGCGCCGAGCCCGCCGAAGGTGACGATCTGCGCGACGCGCTCTTTGCCGTACTTGCGCTTCACGTACTCGATGGTGCGCTCGCGGCGGGCCTGGCAGAAGTCGATGTCGAAGTCCGGCGGCGAGACGCGCTCAGGGTTCAGGAAGCGCTCGAAGATGAGGTCGAAGCGGATGGGGTCGATCTGCGTGATGCCGAGCGAATAGGCGAGCAGCGAGCCCGCGCCCGAGCCGCGGCCCGGACCCACCGGGACGCCGTTGTTGCGCGACCAGTTCACGAAGTCCGCGACCACGAGGAAGTAGTTGATGAAGCCGGCCTTTTCAATGATGCCGACCTCGTAGTTGAAGCGCTCGACCAGCATCTTCTGGAAACCGTTTTGCGGCGCATCGAAGTCCATGTTGTCGTAGAGCCGTTTGAGACCCTCCTTGCCTAAGCTGACCAGATAGCTGAGCCCGTCATAGCCCGCCGGCACGTCGAACGACGGGAAGTGCAGGCTGGCGGCCTTGCCGTCGGAAAATTTCAGCTCCACGTTGCAGCGGTCGGCAATCTCCTGGGTCACATCAAAGGCCTCGGGATCTTTGGGAAACCGCTTCTCCAGCTCCTCGCGGGATTTGAAATAGAACTCGTTGGACGCATAGCGCATGCGCTTGGGATCGCTCATCACGGTCTGTGTCTGGATGCAGAGCATCACCTCATGCGCGTCGGCATGGCTCTGGTGGAGGTAGTGGACATCGTTGGTGACGACGGCTTTGAGCCCCGTGCGCTTGCAGAGTTCGCGGACACCCTCATTGACGACCTTCTGCTCAGGCAGGCCGTGGTCCTGCATTTCGAGGTAAAAGTTGTCGGGGCCGAAGATCTCCATGTACTCGCGGGTCACCTGCTCCGCTTTGTCGAGGTGCCGCTCCTGGAGATGGCTGTTGATCTCGCCCTTGAGGCAGGCCGCGAGGCCGATCAGTCCCCCGGAGTGGGTGCGGAGCGTCTCCTTGTCGATCCGCGGCTTATAGTAAAAGCCCTCCAGGTGCGAGATGGTGTTGAGCTTCGCGAGATTGAGATATCCCTCCTGGTCCTTGGCCAGCAAGACCAGGTGGTGGTAGGGGATGTTGTGGTCGCGGATCTCGCGGTGCTCTTTGGCCAGGATGTAGACCTCGCAGCCGATGATGGGCTTGATGCCCTCGGCCTTGCACATCTTATAGAAATCGACCGCGCCGTACATGACGCCGTGGTCGGTCATGGCGACGGCGTTCATGCCCAGTTCCTTCGCGCGCGCCACCAGCGGTTTGAGATGG
>JANYBJ010000070.1 GCA_025360845.1 bacterium | reverse complement strand
CATGGTCAAACAGCCGCATTCATGATGACAGCGTAACACTAGCATCCCATAGGAAATACCCAATAAATAAGGCGTTTTTGCGATGTTTTCAAAATACACACTCTTTTGGGGTGGCAAAAAACGCAAAAACCTGCGAATTCTATGGAAATCCTATGGGATGCTAGTGACAGCGTAATAGAACGTGCGCGCCTAAATCAAGATTATGATTACGAGCAAGATTACGATTACGATGCGCCGACCTCAACAGAACTGCCATGCGCCCGCCCCATAGTTGTCCAAGGGTACAGGGTTGTTTTGTTGAGGTCGGTGTTTCATAATCTTAATCTTGCTTTTGACGGAAAGTTGTACTCTACGGTATGATAACCGCGTTTTTGGAGTAGTTGCGCGGGACAGGATTAGGATTGAGAGCGCACACCAACAGAACGGCCATTCGCCCGTCATCAACTTTCTAGCCGGTTTGCGCTCGCACTCCCCCCCCTGTGTTGGTAAGGTATACAAAACAAAGTTGACCATGTAAAGTTCGCATTGTTATAGAAGGATAGCCGAAATGAAGCGATTTACAGATGAAGAATTACTTTCTCTTTTAAATGACACCGAGTCTGATCGTGCTGAGCGGAAGGAGTCATTCAACGGAGATGTCCCCAAGAAAGCGCGTCAGGCTATTTGTGCATTTTCAAATGATCTTCCAGGGAGCAACCAGCCAGGTGTTCTGTTCATTGGTGCTAGCGACAATGGTGATCCTAGTGGTCTTGATATTACAGATCAATTGTTGTTATCTCTGGCCGATATAAAGACAGATGGCAATATACTCCCGTTGCCGGTTCTTACCGTTGAAAAAAGAACACTGAAAGGTGCTGGCATGGCCTTGGTTACCGTCATGCCGTCTGATATGCCGCCTGTCAAATACGATGGCCGCATCTGGATTCGCACGGGGCCGCGACGGTCAATAGCCAACGAACAGGAAGAACGTATCCTGAATGAGAAACGGCGTTTCAAGAACCTCCCGTTTGACCTGTATCCGGTGCCGACGGCCTCGCTTTCAGACCTCTCCCGAACCATATTTGAAAACGAGTATCTTCCGTCCGCATTTGCGAGCGATGTCCTGGAAGCCAACGGCCGGTCGTATGAAGAACGACTGGCTTCATGCAAGATGATTACCTCTCCCGACGAGACAACGCCTACTGTCTTAGGGTTAATAGCTATCGGAAAAAATCCGCAGGATTTTCTTCAGGGCGCTTATGTCCAGTTCCTTCGTATTGCTGGGACGGAACTGGCCGATCCTGTGATTGATGAAGAGAACATTGGTGGTTCGGTTGTTGAATTATTGCGCAGGACTGAGGAAAAGTTGAAAGCTCATAATCGTTCAGCAGTTGATATCATTTCCGCAGCTACCCATCGGATTGATCAACCTTATCCGTTACCAGCCATTCAACAGATTTTGTATAATGCCGTATTACATCGGACGTATGAGAGGACCAACGCACCTATTCGAGTGTACTGGTTCAATGATCGCATTGAAATAGCTAGCCCGGGTGGTCCGTACGGAAATGTCACTGCGGAAAACTTTGGAAGACCCGGTATCACGGACTATCGAAACCCTAATATCGGCGTTGTTCTAAAAACGTTTGGCTACATTCAAGCGTTTGGCCGGGGAATCGCAACCGCACGCAGAGCACTTGAACAGAATGGAAACCCAGCTTTAGAATTTGTGGTTAATGAAAGCACAGTCTTGTGTGTTTTAAGGAAAACATTATGAGCACTACTGTACTTACCTTCTTCAATAATAAAGGCGGTGTCGGAAAAACATCTTTGATTTATCATCTGGCGTGGATGTATGCGAGCTTGAATAAGCGCGTCGTGGTTGTTGATCTTGATCCACAGTCAAATCTGACGGCCGCCTTCCTTGATGAAGATACTATTGAAAGCCTGTGGAATGAAAAAAAGAAAGGCTCAACCATTTACCACTGCGTCAAGCCACTTACGGACGTTGGCGATATCGTTGAGCCTGTGATGCAAAATATTGCTCTGAACCTGTATCTGATTCCAGGAGATGTCGAACTGTCTGGATACGAGGACGCGCTTTCCGGTGAGTGGCCAAGCAGCATGGGCGACAAAAACCTCTACCGTCCAATGCGTCTGTTATCGTCCTTCTGGCAAGTCATGCAAATGGGGGCTACACAAGTGGATGCCGATATCATTCTTGTGGATATCGGACCCAATCTGGGTGCAATCAATCGGTCGGTCCTGATTGCCACAAATAAGGTTGTGATCCCACTGGGCGCGGACTTGTTTTCATTACAAGGTTTGAAAAATCTTGGGCCAACCTTAAGAAGCTGGAAAAGCCTGTGGCAAAAACGGCTCGACAACTGGAATGTGAACCAAGATAAAATCAATCATCCGGATTTTAAGTTGCCCGTCGGCGAGATGCAAGCCGTCGGCTATGTCTGCCAGCAACCTGGCGTCCGCCTTGACCGTCCGGTTAGGGCCTACGACAAATGGGTCAACCGCATACCCAAGGTCTATCGCGAAGCCGTCCTCAACCAGCAGAACGCTCCCGCTCTCAAGCAGGCGGAAGATCCCTATTGCCTTGCAACCATCAAGCACTACCGAAGTCTGATCCCGATGGGACAGGAACATCGCAAGCCCATCTTTGAGCTGACCTCTGCGGATGGCGCGATCGGCAGTCATGCAAGCGCGGTTCAGGGCACCCGTATGGATTTCCTTGAGCTGTCAAAGAGAATTGCGCAACAGATAGGGCTGCCGGTATGATGAAGAAATGTTGCGCTTGAAATAGCGTATGCCCCTATCGCGTGACACAACGAGGAGACTGCTTCATTATGAACCGCCTAGAAAAGGTGTCCAGCCCAATGAATGCTGTGCCCGCCATTTCAATGGAAGGATATTAAAAAACGACGCACGGCCAGCAGCAACGCTGGCCGTGCGACATACTATCCGGGAACGATCAAATTACGCGCGCCTCACGCGCCGGCTTTGATGATCGCGGCGAACGAGTCGGCCTTGAGCGCCGCGCCGCCGATCAGGCCGCCGTCGATGTCCGGCTGGCTCATCAGCTCCTTGGCGTTGTCGGGCTTCATGCTCCCGCCGTACTGGATGCGGATGGTATCCGCCACGGCCTTGCCGCCGATTTCCGCCAACGTGCGGCGGATCAGCGCGTGGACTTCCTGCGCCTGCGCCGGAGAAGCCGTGCGGCCGGTGCCGATCGCCCACACGGGCTCATACGCGACCACGACCTTCGACAGGTCAGCGCCCAGCCCGTCCAACCCCGCTTTGGTCTGACGCACCACGACCGACTCCATCTTGCCGCCGTCGCGCTCTTCCAGCGTCTCGCCCACGCAGACGAGAGGAATCAGGCCCGCGGCCAGCGCGGCCTTCGTACGCTTGTTGACCGTCTCGTCGGTTTCGCCGAAATACTGGCGGCGCTCGCTGTGCCCGACGATCACATACTTCACACCCAGATCCTTCAACATGGCGGCCGAGATCTCGCCCGTGAACGCGCCCGACGCCTCCCAGTGAACGTTCTGCGCACCCAGCGCGACGTTCGACCCCGCGCAGGCGGCAGCCGCTTCCTTCAAATCCGTAAACGGCGGGCAAACCACGGCCTCGACCTGAGTGAAACCCGCCAACTCCTTCTTGATCCCATCGATCAACGCGGCGGCCTCGGAGGCCGTCTTGTTCATCTTCCAGTTACCGGCAACGATCTTCGTACGCATCAGACACTCTCCTTGTTTCAGATAAAAAAGAGGCGATATTATGACCGCTCGACGCGAGTTATGCAAGCCCTTCGCTAATTTACAATTGCTGCGGTTTTCGGTTGCGCCTTACCTCCGGGTTCTGCTAGTATGTCGTCTCACACAACCCGAAAGAATATATAAACACCACACAGTTTCCTGCCAGGGCAACCTGGCAGGAAACTTTTTTTTATTTTCCGGCATCAGGTCCCGTTCTCGAAAGAAAAAAAGCGCGAAGCACTTTCGTGCTCCACGCTTTTCTTTCTATTTCGCCATCCGGCGTGCTTTCGCAACCGCTTACTTGACGGCAGCGCTCTTCGCGCCAGCGGCCGCGTTCGTCGTGGCAGGAGCAGGCTTGCCGCATGCGCACTTGTCGCATTTGCAGTCAGCCTTCTTGGCATCCGCCGTACAACCGCAGGCCTCGCACTTGCAGGCCGCTTTCTTCGCGCACTGCGCGGGGCATTGGGCAAACGCCGTCGAAACCGTCATCGCCATCATCAGCGCCATCGCCGTCAGAAACATTTTCATCTTAGTAACCCTTTCATCAAAACGCCTTAGAGGTCCGAACAATCTAAAGCAACGTAATTGATAATAATATACTCAAGGCCCGGACGCCTGTCAAGGCCCTGCTACTCCAAAGTGAACCACTGCACCTCGACGCGCCGGTTCTGGTCCATGTCCGTACCCAGCGGCTCGCGCCACCCGCACCCCACCACCTCGATGCGTGCGGGGTCAATCTTGTAATCCTTCACCAGTTGATCGCGCACGCCGCTCGCCCGGTCCTTGCTGAGTTGGGCCGCCTTCATCGCCATACGCTGCACCAGCGCCGCACCTCCGGAGGCCTCGAACTCCTGCACACGCGCGTTGTCCACATGCCCGCGCAACACCAGCGTCGACCCCGGGCTCACCTGCAGCATCTTCGCCAGATACGCCAAATCCTCGCTGTTCTTCTTGCTCGTCATATCGAGCTTGGCGGAATTGGGCTGATAGAGGAGCCGCACGTCGCGCGCCAAAACCGGCGTTTCCAACGGCGTCGCGTCCGCGCTCTGGATCGGTTTGATCTGCGCCACCTCGGAGGCGAACAGCCCCGCCTTCTGGATCGCCTTCAGTCCGTCCAGCGCCAGGTACCGCTCGTACGCCACCGGCCGCGGAATGAAGCCCGAGCCGTAAGCCATCACCGCCAACTCGTAAATGTAAGAGAAGCTGCCCGCCGAGTCGATCGTGCCGTCGAAGAACGCGAGGTTCTCAGGCAGGTTCGCCAAGTGAACCTTGGACATCTCCTCGTCCACGTCGCCCTCTTTCCACTTGAAGGCCTTTGCGATCACCGCGCGATACGGCGCAATCCCCGCCCGCACGCGGCTGTTGCCGTCCAGCAGGCCCTCCACCAGGCCGCGCACGATGTCCGGCTTCTCCGCGGCAAAGCCCTTGTTCACGATCAGGATGTCGGCCACCAGCAGCAGGTTGCGGTTGGTCATCAGCAGACGCGCCTTGCCCTTGGAGTCGCGCACAACCTCGCCCATTCTCGGTGCCCACGTCATGCACCCCTGTACGCGCGAGCGGCCGTCCACCACATCGCGCAGGAAAAAGTCGGCCGCGCCGAACGCGTCCGTGCAAGCGACCACGTTGACTTTGTTCGGGTCGGGCTTCGCATGCGGCGACTCCAGCACATTGACGCTCAGTCCGGCCTGCTGGGCCAGATAACGCACCAGGAAGTCCGACTCGTTGAACTGCGAATACGCCACGGTCTTGCCCTTGAGGTCGTTGATCTGCTTGATGTCCGAGCGCACCACGAGACCATCCGCGCCGCGCGAAAATCCGATCAGCACCGGCACGACCACCTGCAACTGACTGCCGTACAGCGGCAGCACATCGGCCGTCGTCGCGTTGGCCGCGATCTTGCCCGCGTTCAGAATCGACCAGGCATCCTCTTCAGAGAGCACCAGCTTGACCTTGAACCCGTGCTTCTTGAAAAAGTAAGACTCCTCGTTCGGCTCCAGCCCGTTGTTCGCCACGACCAGGCCCGCATATCCCGCATATTCGGAGATCTCGACAACAATCGTGTTGTCTTTCATCTGATACGTCGCGGCCGGCTTTAGCGCAGGCACACTCTGCTGGGCCTCGGCCACCTCGAGGTCAGACCGCACCGAAGACGCGTCATCGGCACCCAACGCCACGCCTGCGCACACCGCAACGATCCAGCTGAAATACGTTCGCATCGCTTATACCTCCTGCGTTCCCAACGGCTCGTGAGGACACTCGCCCTCCAGCAGCCCCGTCACCCGTTGCACCGTGAACTTCTCAAAACCTCGCAACATCGCCCTGTTTACTTGCCCAGCAGCGTCTCCAAATCCGCCTCGGCCGCCAGCGGACGCGCCTTCGCCGCAAGATCCTCCAGCGGGTTGTCGGTGGTGTCGGCCAGCGACGTGGCGAAGCCCGAGAGCGCATCCACGCTTTTTCGCAGCTCCGCCACCTCCGCGATGCCCTGGTTCAGCCGCACACGCTCCATGTCGAGCGCAAGTTTCTCGCGCAGGCGTCCCAACTCCAAAATGTCGCTGCGCAACGACTGGGCGGTCGCGTCGATCTTCGTCAGCGCCTGCTCGTACTCGTTCGCCAGCGGCGTCCGGTTCTGCACGAAACGCTGCGAAGCGTCCAGCAGCGCCACGGCTTTCTCACGCTCGAACTTGCGTCCCGCGAAGGTGACCGGCCACGCCTGATCCTCGTCCGCACGCTCGACCGCCGTCCGCAAACGCTTCTCGATGTTGGCCGCATCGCGGATGCCCTGCCGCAGTTTCTCGGCCCTCTCGCCGATCCCCGCACACGAGGCTTCGATCTTGCCGATGCGCGCCTCCCGTTCGGCGATCTGCCGCACGATCTCCGCATCGGCAAACGTCAGATACCCTCCGGGATTCTGCGTGATCCGCTCGGGCGTCCACGCCTGCGCCGCTGCCGCAGGCTCTTTCTTGACCTCGGGCTTTTTTAAGTCCGGAGTGAGCTTCAAGCGTCCGCACCCCGCCGCGATGACCGCGACCAACACCCAAAGATATGTGTTTCGGGTTTTCACTTTTCCATGATCTTCGCGAACTCGCCGTCGTCCACCACCGTCGCCTGCTTCTCAGCCAACTGGTCGATCGAGATGGGCGCGGAAGAATCGGTCGCGATGCCCACGGTCGACTGCACCGCCGCGCCGATCGAGGTCAGCCGCTGCGTCAGTTCCTGCGTGATCTTGTTGACCTTCAGCAGGGAGCGCGAGGTGGTGATCTCCTGGAGCTGCTCCTGCGCCTTGGCGCGTCCTTCCTGAATGCGGGCGACCTGTCCGTCCAGCTTCTGAACCCCGGACTCCGCCTTCGAGGCCACGCTCTTCTGCGACTCAACCTGGCGGAACAGGCTGACGATATCGCGCTTGGCCGCATCCTGCGTATAACTCTTGCCGTTCCACAGGAAGGGAAACTTCGCGTCCGTCTCAGCCTGCTTATAGGCGGCCTTCAGATCCGTCAGCCCCTTTGTACCCGCCGCCACCTTGTTTTTCGCCGCTGCCGCCATCGCCTCCAGCGAACCCCGGTTCTGCGCGACCTCGATCTCGCTCGCCTTCAGCTTGAGCAGCGCCGCATTGCACTCCTGCTCGCAGAAGTTGAGATAGTTCTCGGGATCCTTGGCGATGTTGTCCGGCGTCCACTTCGCATACTGTTTGCCCGCCTCGGTGATCTTCGTGCGCCCCACGTCGCTGGTGAAGTAGTACACCGCGAAGCCGGCCACGACCACCAGCAAGACCACAAGAATAATATTCGAAAACCCGCTCTGTTGTGACATCTCGCAACCCCTTTCGTTTGTATGCACTTTTTGTGCGCATCATTAAAATAATAAACTCCGCGCTTTTCTGGAAGCGCAATCGGCCAAAAACCGGCAAGAATCCATCGTCACTTGCCCAGGACGACATGCCTGACCGCCTTCAGATAAGACCCGTCCCAACCAACACGATGCTTCCCATTCTCATGGCCTCAGCTCCTTTCACAAGGTTCACTGCGCGACTTGCAGCACCAACTCCAACACCTTTTGCGTAAGGTGCTCAAGCCGTACGGGCTCGCCTGGCAACCGTTCGGATAGCCGCACCTTGCCATCCGCGCCGACACCCGCTCCCGCGAAAAGAGCGGCGAAAGTCTTGATCTCGTCCCCCTCTCGCCGCTTCAGACACTCGATGCCGATCTTCGCGGCCGGATGTCCCGCGCACGAGTTCGGGCAACCCGAGATGCGCAGGTCGTCTGCCGCAAGCTTCAGCAGCCTCAGCTTTTCCGGCGTGTCGGGCGGCAGGTGGCGATCCAGCGCAACCGCGATCAGGTCTGCCACAGCGGGCGAATCGGCCATGCCGATCTTGCAGACCGACGCCCCGACACAGGTCACGATATGACCCTTGTACGAGGTGAAGGTCAGATCGATCTCCGCCAACTCCTGACGCAGACGCTTGTAGAGTCCCGGCAGCGCTGAAATGTGGACCAGCGGGATCAGGATGTCCTGCGAAGCCAGCAGTCGCACGAAGGGCGAACCGTATTCGGCCGCCAGCGCGGCGACCATGCGGAGCTGCCCCGCATCGAGATTGCCGTAAGGCACAAAGAGGCGCACCGATTTCACGGTGTCGCCGAAGCGCGTCGGTGACACGGCGAAATGCTTCCACATCTCAAAGCCGGCGACCGGTTTGGCCGTGCGCCCGCGCTTCAGTCCCTGAATCAGCGGAGACCCTTGATCCTCCGCTTGCACATGGATGACCGGCGCGGCTGTCCGCGCGAAGTACTCCAGATAAAGCCGTTGAAAAGCCTCTGCGCCCATGCGTTTGAGCAGAAAGCGCAGACGCGCCTGATGACGGTTGGCGCGGTCGCCGTGATCATAAAACAGCTCCGTCAGAGCCACCGCCGCCCGGACAATCTGCGGCCCCGGAAGGAACCCGATAAGCTCAAGACCGACCGAACTCTCGCGGCCCAACCCGCCTGCCACAAAAACCGTGAACCCCTCCACCCCGTCGCGGATCTGCGCGACAAAACCCAGATCCTGGACAGCGGCGCGCAGCCGGTCGCGCTCGTTCGCGAACAATCCGATCTTGAGCTTGCGCGGCAGAGCAAAGGCTTTCTCGACCCTCTGCATCGCGCGGTTGAGCGCATGGGCATACGGATACACATCGAACACCGTATCCGGCGCCAGCCCGCTATCCGAGCCCACCGCGATGTTGCGGTACGTGTTGCCGCCTCCGCCCTTGAACGGCAGGCCCAGCCGATCGCTCGCCACCACCGCGTCCACGACATGAGCGGCGGGGACATCGTGCAGTTGGATATCCTGCCGCGAGGTCAGGTGCGCGTGGCCGCCCGCGGCATCCAGAATGCCGGCAAGCCCGACGAGTTTCTCACAGGCGATCTCGCCGCCGTTGATCCTCACCCGCACCATGAAGTTGCCGTCACGCTGCTGGTAGATGCCAAGCGGCGCGGCAACCGGTTTGAGAGCCTCGGGCGTTATGGCACCCGCCAAAAAACCCTCGAACGCCTCTTTCAACTCGATGTAGGTCTTCTTCATTACGCTCCTTGATTGGGGGACCAGTATCGCACAAATCCGGGTGGTTCTCAACCGGACGATGAGGCCTGCGGACGCCTCGGGCGCATCCCAGCCTATCGCCTCGCAGGGCGGGAAGCCGTTTTTTGCCCGTTTGCCATTCATATGCAGTAGTCGGGGATCACGCGCTGATCGGCCAGCACCCCCAGTACGGAGTCCACCCGGCGTTCGACAGCCAAGGTCTCGTCGATCGTCACCGCGTCCGGCACCACGTGTTTCGTTGATTCGCCGAGGGCGACCACCAGCAGCTCGTTCGGCTGATTCAACCCCCTGAGCCTTTCGATCGTGTAGGCGTCCGCGGCAGGCAGCGCGGTGATGAAGATCAGCCCCGCATCGGTGAGGATGCGCGCCAGTTCACCTAGTCGCTGGATCTGGGCGTCGCGCTCCGACCGGTTGTCCTGTACATCGGAAGCCAGGCCGCGCGACAGGCTGGAGAAACCAAGGTAATAGGAGTTCAAGTTCAGCTTGAACAACCGTTGTTCCAGCTCTTTTCCGAAGGTCTGCACAGCCTGTGCCGACGTGCCGGTTACGATAACCGTTTTGCCGACATGCCGGTTGCGAACCAGCCGGTCCTTGGCGGAGACCCACCCGGTTTCCCAATGGAATTCGCGCCGCTCGACGTGGTCGCGCAGCAAGGTATCCGCGTCGCCCACCACTCGCGGCGCACCCGCATCGACGAACACGTTGTCGGTAACCATCGCCGCGCCGGCTGTGACATTGCTGATCGGATCGACGAAGACCACGCTGCCCGTGGCGTGGTTTTCCGAGTAGGGATCAAAGAACAGCGGCTGCGTGGTCTCCACCACCACGCGCCCAATGTTGTTCAGCGACAGCTCGCTCGCCGCCGACTGCTGCATGGAGTTGACGTCGATGGCGTACAGCAACGCTTCGACGCGCGCCTTGACGAAGCGGCCCGCGTGACGGAGCACGTACTGCGCGCCAGCACGCAGCGGCGTTTCGCTCATCCAAATCACGACCGCCTCGAAGCGGTCTTTGACGCGAGGCAAGTTGTTGTCGTGGACGATCATGTCCCCGCTGCTGATGTCCACCTCATCCGCCAATTCCAAGGCCACCGCCTGCGGGGCGGCTGCTTCCGCAAGATCGCCGTCTGCGGTCACGATGCGCTTGACGACAGAGGTCGTGTTGGACGGCAACACGCGGATCCGTTCGCCGGGCTTGATTTTCCCCGAAACCACCGTGCCGGCGAAACCGCGGAAGTTCAGGTGCGGGCGGATCACAACCTGCACCGGAAACCGAAAATCGCGCGTGTTGATATCCTGGGAGACGTCGACGGTTTCAAGCAGCTCCAACAGTGCCGGCCCCGTGTACCAAGGCGTCAGGTCAGGCGAGCGGCTGACCACGTTGGTGCCCTTTAGCGCCGAGATCGGCACAAAGCGCACGTCCGGAATGTCGAGCGTCTCGGCAAAGTCACTGAAGGCCTGACGGATCGTGAGGTAGGTTTCCTCATTGTACCCGCCAATGTCCATTTTGTTGACCGCGACAAGCAGATGTTTGATCCCCAGCAGCGACGCGATGAAGGCGTGGCGCCGGGTCTGCGTGACGACGCCGTAGCGCGCGTCGATCAAGATGACCGCAAGGTTGGCGGTCGAGGCGCCGGTGGCCATGTTACGCGTGTATTGCTCGTGCCCTGGAGTGTCCGCGATAATGAATTTGCGTTGCGGCGTAGAGAAGTACCGGTACGCCACATCGATCGTAATGCCCTGCTCTCGTTCGGCCTTCAAGCCATCCAACAGCAGCGCGTAGTCGATCTCGCCCACACCGGTGGTGCCATTCTTCTCGCTCGCGTCCTGCAGCGAACTGAGCTGGTCCTCGTAAATCAGCTTGCTGTCGTAAAGCAGCCGGCCGATAAGCGTGGATTTTCCGTCGTCGACCGAGCCACAGGTGATAAAGCGCAGCAGGTGCTTGTTTTCGTGCTCATTCAAAAAGGTGTCCGTGGTGCTCATGTTAGAAGTATCCCTCCCGCTTCTTCTGCTCCATCGACGAGTCGCCGTCATGATCGATCACGCGCGTCGAGCGTTCGCTCACCCGCACCTGTAGCGTCTCGGCCACGATCTCCTCGATGGTCGTTGCCGTCGATTCGACCGCGCCAGTCAGCGGATAGCAGCCCAAGGTCCGGAAGCGGACGACCTTCTCGACGGGGTGCTCGCCGGGATGCAGGCGCATCCGGTCGTCGTCGACCATGATCCATTGCCCGTCGCGCTCCACCACCGGCCGCGGCGCGGCGAAATAGAGCGGCACGATGGGAATGCGCTCGATGCGGATGTACTGCCAGATGTCGGTTTCGGTCCAGTTGGAGAGCGGGAAGACACGCACGCTCTCCTCGGGATTGACACGGGCGTTGTAGATGTTCCACAACTCGGGCCGCTGGCTCTTGGGGTCCCATTGCTGGTGCTTGTCGCGGAACGAGAAAACCCGCTCCTTGGCCCGCGACTTCTCCTCGTCGCGCCGTGCGCCGCCGAAGGCCAAGTCGTATTTACCCGCCTTGAGCGCTTGCAGCAGAGCCTGCGTCTTCATAAGGTCGGTGTACTTGCGGCTGCCGTAGTCAAACGGGTTGACACCGTCCGCGCGGCCTTGTTCGTTCGAATGCACGATCAGGTCCAACCCCTGCTCCGTGCAGAAGCGGTCGCGGAACGCGATCATCTCGCGGAACTTCCACGTGGAGTCGATGTGCAGGAGCTTGAAGGGCAGGCGGCCCGGATAAAAGGCTTTCTGCGCCAAACGCACCAGCACGGACGAGTCCTTGCCTATTGAATAGAGCAGGATGGGGTTCTGCGCCTGGCTCACGGCATCGCGGAAAATATGGATGCTTTCGGCTTCAAGTTGTTTCAACTGCGAAAGTGTATTCATGGTGTCTTGTCTCCGGGTTCTGAGGTGTCGACTCGCGAAGCTCGACTCGCGACCCACGTGCGAACTGCCTCCTAGCGCCTAAATCCTAACTTCTTCCGTGCAGACCGCACTCCTTGTGCTCCGGCTGTTCCCACCCCCATCGGCCGGAGCGGACGTCCTCGGTACGCTTGACCGCACGCGTGCAGCACGCGCAGCCGATGCTGGGAAACCCTTGGTCGTGCAGCGGGTTATAGGGCACCTGCCGCGCGGCGATGTAGCCCCACACCTCCTGCTCTTTCCACGAAGCCAGAGGATTGATTTTCACCAGCCCGTTGGCCGTGTCCTCTTCGACGGCCTGTACCGCCGCACGCGTGACAGACTGCTCGCGCCTCAGACCGCAAAGCCACACGCGATAGGGCGCGAGCGCCCTTTTCAGCGGTTCGAGTTTGCGCACGTGGCAGCACTGTTTCCGGTTGTCGATGCTGTCATAGAACAGGTTGATCCCCTTTTCGGCAACCATGGCTTCGACTTTGTCCCGGTCAGGGAAATAGACTTGGATCTTGATCCCGTACCGTTTTTCAGTCTCGGCGAGCAGGAGGTAGGTTTCCGCAAAGAGTCTTCCTGTATCCAGTGTGACGAACGGGATCGGCCACTTGTTGCGCGCGATGATGTCCGTGATCACCTGGTCCTCCGCCGCCAACGAGGTGGCGAAGACGAGCGACGTCCCATAAGTCTCCCATGCCCGCCGGACGATGTGCTCGGCATCCCGGCCCTCCAGTTCATTTCTCAGTTGCTCGGTTGTCATGATCGTGTCCTCTGCCTAAATCACATATTCGATCCGCGCGTTGTCATTCCCATAGAGCCTGGACTCTTTGGGCACCAGGTAGACCCGCTGGTCAGGTTTCACGGGCATCGACTGATACTCCGCGTGCGGGATATGCACCTGCACCAGATTGTTCTGACTGTTCAGCAGCTCGATCTTCACCAGCGGACCCGCAGTCAACACGCGGTAGACCTGCGCCGGCAGGCTGATTCCCGCTCCGGGATAAAGCTGCACGGTCAAATCATGCGGGCGCACCAGCAGACGCACGCCGTTTTCGTCTTTCAGCTCACCCGTGAAGATCGGGGTGTCATTGTGTATCCGGCCATGGAACACATTCACGTCGCCGAGAAACTTCATGACGAACTCCGTGGCGGGATTCTGAAACACCTCGTTCGGAGCGCCCACCTGTTCGATGCCGCCTTTGTTCATCACCACGATGCTGTCGGCCACCTCCAGCGCCTCCTCCTGGTCATGCGTCACGAAGATGCTGGTCACATGGATCGTATCGTGCAGATGCCGCAGCCAGCGGCGCAGCTCGGACCGCACCTGAGCGTCCAGTGCGCCAAACGGCTCATCGAGAAGCAGAACTTTGGGCTGGATCGCCAAGGCGCGCGCCAGGGCGACCCGCTGCCTCTGTCCACCCGAAAGCTGCGACGGGTAGCGCTGCGCCAACTGCTCGAGTTGGATCAATTTCAACAGCTCAAACACGCGGCCTTTGATTTCATCGCGCGACAGCCGCTCGCCACGCGGCTTGACGTTCAAACCAAAGGCGATGTTCTCGAAGACCGTCATATGCCGGAACAACGCATAGTGCTGGAAGACAAACCCCACCTGGCGGCGGTTGACCGGATCGTCCGTCACCGGCACTCCGTCGAAGAGGATCTGCCCCCCCGTGCCTTCGTCGGCGGCCTCGAGTCCCGCGACGATCCGCAGCAGGGTCGTCTTGCCCGAACCCGACGGTCCCAGCAGAGCGGTGAGCCCGCCCGAGGGGACCTCCAGCGTGACGTCGTTCAGAGCCTGAAACGACCCGAACGTCTTGCTGATTTTTTGAATCGTTATGCTCATGGCACCCCTCCCTTATGCGGCGTCGCGCCCGCTCTTCAGCTCCACAAACGTCTTTAGGATCAACGTCACAATCGCGAGGCCCGCCAGAAGCGACGCGCAGGCGAAGGACGCGGTGAAGCTGTACTCGTTGTACAGCACCTCCACCTGCAGAGGCAGCGTGTTCGTCTCTCCACGGATATGGCCTGAGACGACGGAGACCGCCCCGAACTCGCCCATGGCACGCGCATTGCAGAGGATGATCCCGTACAGCAGGCCCCACTTGATATTCGGCAGGGTCACTTTCAAGAAGGTCTGCCAACCCGTCGCACCGAGGCTCAGAGCCGCCTGCTCCTCCTCCGAGCCCTGCTCCGTCATCAGCGGGATCAGCTCGCGTGCCACGAACGGGAAGGTCACAAAAAGCGTGGCGAGAATGATGCCCGGCACGGCAAAGACGATCCGAATGTGATGGTCCGTCAACCATGTTCCCATCCATCCGTGCCGACCGAACAGTAAAATGAATATCAGCCCGGCGATCACGGGCGACACCGCGAAGGGCAGGTCCACCAGCGAGAGCAGCAGGCTGCGGCCTTTGAACCTGAACTTCGAAAGCGCCCAAGCTGCCGCCACGCCGAAGACCACGTTGAGCGGAACAACCACCGCCGTCACGGCTAGCGTCAGTTTGATCGCGGACCGCGCATCAGGATCGCCAACGCTTTCCAGCCACAGTTTCAGGCCGCCGGCGAACGCCTCTTTCAAAACAACACCGAGCGGCAGCACGATCAGCAGGCCGATGATCGATAGCGCCGCACCGCTCAGCAGGAGATTTTCCAGCGCTCCCACGTCTTTGGATGGCAAGTTGTTCATCAGGCTCCTCCTCAGTTCCCGAGATAACGGGTTGTCCGCGCCTGGAGCAGGTTGATCAGTAGGATCGCCAGCAGCGACAGCGACAGCAGCGCAACCGCGACCGCCGCGGCCCCTGCGTAATCGAACTGCTCCAGTTTCGTGATGATCAGCAGTGACGCGATCTCCGTCTTCATCGGCATGTTCCCCGCGATGAAGACCACCGACCCGTACTCGCCCAGTGCGCGCGAAAAAGCCAAGGTGAAGCCGCTCAGGATCGCCGGCGACAGCAGCGGCAGCACCACGCGCAACAACGTCTGAAAACGCGATGCTCCGAGGCTGCGCGAGGCCTCTTCAAGCTCTTTGTTGAGATCCGCCAGCGCGGGCTGCACGCTACGGATCACGAAGGGAAGCCCGATGAAGATCATCGCGACCATGATGCCCGTGGGTGTGAAAGCGACTTTGATTCCGAGTTTGCCAAGGGCCGATCCCAACATCCCGTTCGGCGCGAAGAGCGTGGTCAGGGCAATGCCGCTGACTGCCGTGGGCAGCGCGAACGGCAGGTCCACCAAGGCATCGGCCAAACGTTTCAAGGGAAACCGCCCGCGGACCAGGAACCACGCCACGGTCACGCCCAGCACCACGTTGATCAGCGCGGCCTTGAACGCCGACAGAAAGGTGATCTGGAACGAGGCCAACACACGCGGATGCCGGAGGGTATCGATGAACCCCGCAAGCCCAAGTTCGCTGCTTCGGAGCACCAGCGCGCTCAGCGGAATTAGCACGATCAGCGACAGCGCCAAGACGGTGTACCCGAGTGACAACCCGAACCCCGGTAAGACGCTCTTTTCTTTCAGCGACAGTTTCATGATCGTACCTTTCTCCGCTTCGCACGCCGACTCGAGGTCAGAAATGATAAGAACTTCGCGGTCAGTTCGAACCGCAGGTAATAACCGGTTTCCGCATCCGCATAGTAGTCTCCCGCGTCGAAGACTTCAGCCAAGACCGTGCCCTTAACCTCGCTTTCCTGACGGAAAAACCCTTTCAGCAAGGGAACCTGATATTTCGCGATGCCGAGTAGGCCGCAGTAACTGTCGTCCTGCGCCGTGTCGTTCTCGTTCGCGAACATCGGGCCCGCTTCCAAACTCACTTTCTGCGCCTTGGCAGGCGTCGCGGCCATCGTCGGTCTCGCCACATTGCGAGGCGCCCTCGAACTCGGCCGAGAGACGATCATTGAACGAGGGTGTAAGGCGTGTCCCCACAGTGCTGAAATCACGACCCGGCACGCTCTTTTTATGATTTCCCTTGTTAAACGAACGGCTCTCGTCCTTCCAGATGTAGTAAAGTTCGATGGGGAACTCCTTGTTCTCGGCCAGCGTCAGGTAGAGTCCGGCGGACGACTCTGTCAGCTCGTTATTCTCGCCGCCGGTCAGACTGGTGAGGTCATACCGCTCGTTACCCAACGTCCAATCATCTTCCGGACGCTGATAGATGCCAAAGACATCGAGCGTGTTTTTTCGCTCAGGTGGATGCTGGCGCGGGCCGCATCGAAATAGGTCGAGCGGCTGCCGTCGCCGGCAGTGCCGTCGCTGAAGAAAGGTGTTAAGGGTAATGAGGTTCATAAGGATTTTCCTTTACTTTAAACGTGCTGTGTTCTGATTGTGGGTTACACTCGTGTCACTTGCCCGGCAGATAGATCTGGTCGAAGAGGCCCCCGTCCGCGAAGTGCGCCTTCTGCGCTTTCTGCCAACCGCCGAAGACCTCGTCGATGGTGATCAGCTTGAGCGTCGGAAAACGGGCGATGTCCGCGGGATCGGCTTGTTCCGGCGCGCGCGGACGGTAATAGTTCTTGGCCGCGAGTTTCTGCCCTTCGGCGCTGTAGAGGTGCTCAAGGTAGGCTTCGGCAACCTCGCGCGACCCGCGCTTGTCCACCACCTTGTCCACCACGGCCACGGTCGGCTCAGCCAGAATGCTGATCGGCGGCACCACGATGTCGAGTTTGTCCTTGCCCAATTCGTTCACAGCCAGAAACGCCTCATTCTCCCAGGCCAGAAGCACATCGCCGATACCGCGCTGTACGAACGTCGTGGTTGCGCCGCGTGCCCCGGAATCGAGCACCGGCACATGTTTGTAGAGGTCGGCGATGAACACCTTGGCCTTTGCTTGTGCGTCCGCGGCTTGGGCCGCAAACGCGGGGTTGTTCAACTTCGCGAGGTCGCCGCCTAACTCGCGGTCCAGCACGTACCCCCACGCCGCCAAATGGTTCCAGCGGGCGCCGCCCGAGGTTTTCGGATTGGGCGTGATGACCTCGACACCCGGCTTGACCAGGTCGTCCCAGCTCTTGATCTGCTTGGGATTGCCCTTGCGCACGAGGAAGACGATCGTCGATGTGTACGGGGCGCTGTTATGCGGCAGCTTCTTCTGCCAGTCCTGCCCCAGCAACCCCGCCTTTGCGGCCACCTCGTCGATGTCGTAGGCCAAGGCCAGCGTCAGCACGTCCGCCTCCAACCCGTCGATCACGGCGCGAGCCTGTTTGCCCGAACCGCCGTGCGACTGCTTGACCTTGATGCTCTTGCCTCCGTGCTCCCTTTCGTACCAGTGGTTAAATGCCTGATTATAATCCTTGTAGAATTCGCGGGGCGGGTCATAAGAGACGTTCAGGATGTCTGTCACATCGGCCGCCCACAGGCTGGAGGCGGTTAAAACGGCGATGCTTACGGTTCTCACTGTGCTACTGATATTGTTCATCTCCGCTCCTTTTCGTCTGGCATAGCCGCCAGGTGTTCTCGTTGTTCAGGCCGCTTCATCCGTTCTTTGCGGCTTGAATGGGTGACAGAATAACAGCCTGAATGAAGTATGTCAATAGACATTGTAGTGATTATGAAAAAACGCCAAAAAACCACCTGGGGAGCGGACGTTCGTGTCAGCTACTCCGCCGTTACCAGCATGATGATCGTACACGCCTCTTGGCTGGGTTCGACGTGCGGCTCCACGCCGCACAGCTTACCTTTCCGCCTTGATCCGGTAGAACTGCACGCTGTTCGTCGCGCCCGGAACAAGGGCGTTCGCGGTCAGCGCCGTCGGCGGCAGGTTGGTGAAGACCACCCTCCAGGTCTCGTCGGTCGTGACGAGTGACCGGATGGTTTCAATATATTGGGTGGCCTGCACTCCGCCCTGCCAATACAAGCGCATGCCGCCGCTGTCGGGAGCGATGCCCGTGATGGCAAGAACCGACTGCCGGTTAGTCGGGTTTGTGTCGGCGCTATACTCCTGCCAGTTGTTCATCCCGTCGCCATCGGCATCGGTGAAATCCGCGCTCCCGTTCGTCGGCAGGTTATACAAGGCCAGCCACGACTGAAAGTCGATCCCGGAGCCATTGCCCGAGGCGAGCTTGTATACGGTCAACACCACATCGTTGCCGTGCCCGCCAGCCGCGCCGTTGCCCGCGTAGCTGAGCTGGCAGGAGTAATTGAAACCGTTCGTGCCCCGGAGCGTGAAGGTCGCGCCCTCGTTGAGAAGATTGGTGCCGCCCAGCGACAGCCAGTTGTTGGTCGTTGCGCCGAGATAACTGCCCACGTCGACCAGCTTCAGCACGTTGGTGGCGGCCAAGGCCCCCACAGGAGGCGACACGTTCAGCGTCACCCTGCCGGTCACCGTCAGGTTCGTGGCCACAATCCGGTCATACACCGACGGGCTGGCGATATCGCTGGTGATGGCGGCACCGGAATTCAGCGTCAAGCTGCCGAACGTCAGCGTCCCCGGCGAATTGCCGGGCGACAAGAGACCGCCGGCCTGGACCGTTACCGGATCGGTGATGCCGCCAACCCCTGCGAGCGTGCCGTTGGTGGCGACCAGAAGCGAGTTGGCAACGACCCAGCCCTCCTGCAATTCCAACACGCCGCGCCGGACCGTCAGTGTCCCGGTCACGTTCACGTGTCCGCCCGCCACAAGCACCCGGCTATTGGTGGCGGCCGCATCGTAACCCACAAACATGTCCGTTCCCACGTTCACGGCTCCGCCATCGCTGACGGTCAGACGGTTGCCAGAGCCGTAGTAACCGACATAGAGGCTGGAGGCGTTAACCTGCCCGCCGTTGCTCACAATCATGCTGTTGCGGGCGCCCGAAAGACCGACATAAAGAACGCTGCTGTTGCTCCAGACGGAACCGGCACCGGTTACGAGCACCGTGTTGCCGCTCGCGCTGCTGTTGTCGCCGACGGAGCCGAAGGTGTTGGCGACCCGGCCCCCGTCGGCGATTGTCAGGCCGTTGCCGACACTCGCGGTGCCGACATAGAGGGCACCGCTGTTGCTCCAAACGGAACCAGAGCCGGTTACGAGCACCGTGTTGTTGCTCGCGCCGACGGTCGCGCCGATGTGGGCATAGGAGAGGTTGACGACCCGGCCGCCGTTCGTCACAGTCAAGCTGTTGCCGACACTGTACGCGCCGACATCCAACTCGCCGCTGTTGTTCCAGGCGGAACCGGAACCGGTCACGAGCAGGGTGTTGTTGCTGGCGCTGACGAAATAGCCGATCCAGCCGGAGGAACTGGCGACGCGTCCGCTGTTGGCGATGGTCAGATGATTGCCCGCGCCGTAGTTGCCGACGAGAAGGGCGACGCTGTTGCTCCAGACAGAACCGTCTCCGGTGACAAACACCGTGTTATTGCTGGCACCGCTTTTGTCACCGATGTGGCCTTGCGAATCGCCGACCCGGCCGCCGTTGGCGATGGTCAGGCCGTTGCCCACGCCATAGTCGCCGACTGTGACGTAGCTGTTGTTCCACCACGCCGAGCCAAAGCCGTCGACCACCGCCGTATTGTTGTTCGCGCCTGCCAGATAGCCTAGCGTGCCTCCCGAGTCGGAGACCTGTCCGCCATTTGTCACGCTCAAACGGTTGCCAGCGCCATAATAGCCGACATACAAACCATTGTTGTTGCTCCAGACCGAACCGGCACCGGTGACGAGCGCCGAGTTGTTGCTGGAACTGCTGTTGCCGCCGATGTAGCCGTACGACGCATTGGCGACCAGTCCGCCGTTGGTGACGGTCAGGCTGTTGCCCGCGCCAGAGTAGCCGACGTACAGCGGATTGCCGACATTCCAGACCGAACCGGTGTCTGCCACCAACACCCTGTTATTGTTGGCGCCGAGGGAGTAGCCGATATAGCCGTACAGATTGGCGACCCGGCCGCTATTGGCGATGGTCAGAGCGTTGCCGACGCCCGAGGAGCCGACATGAAGATCGCCTCCTCCCATGCCGTTGACAAAAATATTGCTCCAGACCGAACCGGCGCCGACGACCCACACCGCGTTGCTGTTGGCGCTGATGTTGCGGCCGATATAGCCGAAGGTGTTCAAGACCCGTCCGCCGTCGGCGATGGTCAGGCTGTTGCCCGCGCCCGAGTAACCGACATCCAACTCGGTGTTGTTGTTCCAGAGCGAACCGGAGCCCGCGACGAGCGCCCGGTTGTTGTTGGCGCCGCTGGTGTAGCCGATGTAGCCGGCCGTATAATAACCGGCGACCCGGCCACTGTCAGAGACCGTCAGGCTGTTGCCGGAGCCCGAGTAACCGACATACAGGTAGTACTTGTTGCTCCAGATGGAGCCGGAGCCGGTGACCGCCACGGCGTTGCTGTTGGCACTGCCGGCGTAGCCGATGTAGCCGTACGTCGCGCCGACCCGGCCGCTGTTGGCGATGGTCAGGCTGTTGCCGGAGCCGGATTGGCCGGCATACAGGTCGGCGCTGTTGACCCAAGCAGAGCCGGACCCCTCCACCACCGACAGATTACCGCTCGCGCCGGTCGTATAGCCAATGCGGCCATTGACATCCGCGACCTGGCCTCCAGACATCACGGTCAGGCGGTTGCCCCCGCCGCCGTTCCCGATGGTGGCGTCCAGGCTGTTGTTCCAGACGGAGCCGGAGCCGGTGACCGACACCGTGTTGCTGTCGGCACCGCCGTTGTAGCCGATGGTGCCTGTCGTATTGGAGACCCGTCCGTTGTTGGCGATGGCCAGGCTGTTGCCCGCTCCGCC
The DNA here is from genome assembly GCA_025360845.1 of bacterium. Lineage (GTDB taxonomy): Bacteria > Verrucomicrobiota > Kiritimatiellia > RFP12 > UBA1067 > JAHFSX01. The sequence goes on along the minus strand of JANYBJ010000070.1, from coordinate 11,483 downwards.
ATAGCCGACCCGCAGTTCGGCGCTGCTGGTCCAGACGGTGCCGGTGCCGGTCACGAGCACCGCGTTGTTGACGGCGCCGCTGTTGCGGCCGATGATGCCGCTGACATCCGTGACTTGGCCGCTGTTGGTGACGGTCAGACTGTTGCCTCCGCCACCGTAGCCGATCGCCAGCTCGACACTGCTGCTCCAGAGCGAGCCGGCGTCCGTAATCAGCACGGCGTTGTCACTGGCGCTGGTGTCATAGCCGACGGAGCCGCCGGTGTCAAACGTCCGTGCGCCATTGGCGACCGTCAACTGGCTGCCTCTGCCGGCCCCGCCAACCCTCAATTCGTGCGCGTGCGTCCAGTCGGTGCCCGCGCCGGTCACGTTGACAAGGCCTGCCGCACCGTCCGCGCCGCCGACGATGGTGGCGCTGGTGCTGCCAGGGGTTGGCTGTATCAGGTTGGCACCGCCGAGAACGTTCCAGGTTGCGGTTTGGCCCGGGAGCGTTCCGATGCTGAAATTGCCGCCGCGCGGGGCGACGATCTGAGAACCGCGGCGGGTGTTCAGTGTGCCGGCTCCAAAACTGAAAAGCGAATTGGTGGAGGAGGCCGTGTTGTTGTTCGCGTAGAACCAGTCGGCGACGATACTGCCGGCGCTGAAATCCAGGGTGCCGCCGTGGACATCAAAGACGCCGCCGGTCGTCGCGGTGATCGCATAGAGATTGCCGCCTGCAACGGAAATCACGTTGCCCGCGAGGCCGGGGACAAAGCCGATGACCATATTGCCGCCGATCACGGTTCCGCCGTTGGCAAGGGTCAGGCTGTTGCCGGTTCCGCCGTTGCCGACATACAACGAGGCACCGTTGCTCCAGACCGCGCCGGGGCCCGCCACCCGGACGGCGTTGCTGCTGCCCAGGCCGACGGAACTGGCGGCGGTACACGTGAGCATGTAATTGCTGATGTTCAGCGACGTGCCGTGGCTGCCGCCGGGGCCCACCGTGAGCCCGCCGAACCCCGAGGGCGCGAATCGCAGGCGATCGGCGGTAAGCCCATTGAGGACGAGACCGCCCGGAGAGTTGGTCATGTGGAAGGCGGTGTCGTTCTCTCCCAGCGTCAGGCCGGCGATGTTGGTGAGCGCCGAGGTCTCGTCAACAACCAGGCTGTTGCTGACGGCCCCCGCGCCGCTGCCCCAGACCAGCGTGCCGCCGCCAAGGTTCCAGACGCTGTTGGTCAGCAGCGTGATGCCGTTGTTGCGCGCGCCGCCGGCACCCAGGGTGAGCCCCACGCTCGCGAGGGTGCCGGTGCCGGAGGCGAACACGCTGTTGCCAGAGGCGGTGGCGCCGCTGCCGACCTCGATTCCGGCGCCGCTCACGACGGAACCGCCGTCGGCGACCGACAGCCGGTTGGAGGAGCCTTTGCCGACGGTCAATGAACCCGAATTGCTCCAGAGCGAGCCAAGGCCGAAGACCGACACCGTGTTGTTGACGGCATTGCTGGTGTAACCGATGAAACCGGATGTGCTGACGACCCGGCCACTGTTGGCAATGGCCAAGTGATTAGCGGCACCGTCTACGCCGATCATCAAATCACCATTGTTCCAGACGGAACCGGAACCTGTTACCGATACCGTATTGTTGATGGCGCTGCGGTAGCGGCCGATGTAGCCGGCATCGTTGATGACCCGGCCGCTGTCAGCGATGGTCAGACTGTTGCCGGCACCGAACAGGCCGACCATCAGGTAGACGCTGTTGCTCCATGCTGAAGCGGAACCGGTGACCAACACCGTGTTGTTGTTGGCATTGCTGTTGCTGCCGATGTAGCCGGAGGTGCTGACGGCCCAACCGCCGCCATCGATACTCAGGCTGTTGCCGGAACCAAAACAGCCTACGGCCAGATCGGCGCTGTTGTTCCAAAATGAACCGGTACCGGTGACCCCCGCCGCATTGACGTTGGCGCTGCTGGAGAAGCCGATGTAGCCATAGGTGTCGGCGACTTGGCCCCCCTCGGTGATCGCCAGACCGTTACCCCAACCCGCAGAGCCGACCAACAGTCCGAGGCTGTTGCTCCAGACCGAGCCCGAACCGGTGACCAACACAAGGTTGTTGTCGGTGCCGCTGACACTGCCGATTTCGCCCCAGACATCGGCAACCCGGCCGCCATTGGCGATGGTCAAGCGGTTGCCGTTACCCTCGACGCCGATCGTGAGATTGGTGCGGTTGTTCCAGAGCGAACCGGAACCGGTGACCAGCACCGTGTTGTTGAGGGCGCTGCCGTAACGGCCGATGCAGCCGTCACCGGTGAACACCTGTCCGCCGTCGGCGATGGTCAAGTTGTTGCCTGCACCGAACTCGCCGACCATGGTATAGACACGGTTACTCCAGACAGAGCCGGAGCCGGTGACGAGCGCCGCGTTATTGTTGGCATTGCTGTTCACGCCAAGGTAGCCGGAAGCGCTTGCGACACGGCCACTGTTGGTGATGGTCAGGCCGTTGCCCGCGCCAGAGAACCCGACAAGCAGGTCGGAACTGTTGCTCCACGCCGAACCGGCCCCATCCACCAACACCTGATTCCCGCTCGCGTCGGCCGAATAGCCCACGTAGCCATAGACGTTAAAGACTTGACCGCCATGCGACACGGTCAGACCGTTGCCGGCGCCGCCGTCGCCGACCCGCAAATCGAAGCGATTGCTCAAGACAGAACCGGAATCGGTCACCCACACCGTGTTGCTGTCGGCACCGCTGCTGAGGCCTATATAACTGTATGCATTGGCAACCCGACCGCTGTTGGCTACAGTCAACAGGTTGCCCGTGCCGGAAAATCCGACATACAGATTGTTGCTGTTGTTCAGGAATGAACCGGAACCGGTGACCAGCGCCGCGTTGTTGGCGGCACCGCCATTGTAACCAATGCAGACACCGTCGACATTGTGCAAATCACCGCCGCCGCTGATTTGGAGATAATTATTTACACCGGTCTTGCCGACATAATAGGTGACGTGAGAACCATCGGTCGATCCGGTAAGCGTATTGGTGGTGTTGTTCTCGGCCCATAACATGGAGATGGGCAGCGCCGGCAGGGCGCAGGCGAACAGGACGCCTAACCAATCTAAGACGAATCTTTTCATGCAGATTCCTCCCTGCCTACACAACCACAATGTGGTAGTAGCGTCCTCAAAAAAAGAGTCCTTTACAGCAGGCGTTACACAACGGGGCAACCCATGCAGCGCCGGTAAATTTCGGACCCCATGACCACCTTGGCGAACAGCGCATTCAGGATGTTCGACCTCAAAACCATTCTTTTAATTTATACCACATTGTGGTTGTAAACAAGCGCTTTCTTATCAGCACCCTTACTCGATGAGGACCCCCTTCCGTTGAGCCCGCTCCAGTGATACCGGATCAAGCGAAGAGAAACCATGGGCACGAGGGATCGAGGCGGGACACCTGGTGTTTGGCATGATGCCCCTATTAGCGGGAGTGTCGGCTCAAGTACGTCTTACGGCAGCAGCGAGAGGACGACCTGGTTGACCAGTTTGCCGTCGGCGCAACCCTTGGTTTTGGGCATGAGGAGCTGCATCACCTTGCCCATCTCCTTCTTGCTGGCCGCACCGCTCTCGGCAATGCACTGGCGCACCAGCACTTCGATCTCGGCCCGGTCGAGCTGCTTCGGCTGATACTTGCGGTAGAGATTGACTTGATACTGCTCTTTAACGACCAGGTCCTGCCTGCCCGCCGCCGAGAACTGCTCGATCGAATCCGCTCGTTGCTTGAGCGCCTTAGTGACCACCGCAACGACCGCCTCATCCGTGATCTCCACACCCGCGTTGACCGTCTGGTCCTTGACGGCCGCATGCAACGTGCGCAACGCCATCACCGTCTCACTTTGTTGCGACTTCATGGCCTCTTTGATATCGGCCAACAACTGATCCATTAATGCGGATGCCATATGCTTCTCCTTTAGCCTTCATTTCGCCGGCAGCTTGCGGCGGTACTCGTCTTTGTAGAGTCCGATCTTTTCGAACGGAATGGTCTCAAAGGACGGCACCTCTTTCAACAGCCGCGCGTTCTTGCGCAACGAGAACTTCTGCTCGGCAGCCGCCGCGAATCCGAGATCGACCGGCTTGTCCTTGGAGCCCGAAAGCTGGGCGAAGCCCTTGAGGATCTCCGCCTGCGCCACCCCGTTTGTGGCGCCGGCCGTGTTCACCGCCAGATTTTCGGCGATCTCAAACTTATCGAGCAGCTTCCTCACGTCGCCGTCGAAATCGCACACCTGCCTGGTGCAGTCCACAAACACATTCCGGCGCACGGGGTTGTTGAGCGGCTCGCGCGGATTCTCGTTCATGATCGCGGCCAGGCGCGGATACTTGACGCTCCACGGCGGCTGGGTGTAGTTGAACACCTTGGCCTTCGCCTCCAGACTCCAACTCGCGTCGCTCGGGTCATTCCACTGCTTCCACGTCATGCCGCGCGAATCGATGTGCAGGCCGATCGGGCAGTCGATGACGAGATTGTTCAGCACGGGGTTTTCGCGGCCGCCGCCAATCATGATCGCCCGGCCCGCGCGGTAGAACACATTGCCCTCGATGGTGTCGCCGCAGTCGCAGTCGTCGAGATACACGCCCATGGTGTTCACGTGCTTGGCATCGCCGCCGCCCAGGTCGTGAATATAGTTGTGGCGCAGCACGTTCCCTTGACTTGTCCAATCGCGTCCCGTGTAGAACGCGCCCGCATCACCGGTCTCCATCACCACGCGGTAAATCTCATTCAGCTCAAACAGATTCTCGTTGCCGCCGTACAGCACCGCGTTGTGCGGCGCGTCGTGAATGCAGTTGTTGCGCACGATCTGCCCGCACCCGTTGGCGCCAACGCCCGGCGCATAGGTGCGCTGGAAGATGCCGTAGTGATGGATGTGGTTGTTGACCGCCAGATTCTTCGCGGGGATCAGCTTCATGCGGTCGCCGCCGTAGAGCGAGATGCCGCCTCTGCCGAGGTTGAACACGTCGCACGAGCGCACCGTGTTTTCGCTGCCGTCGATGGAGATGCCGCCGCCCGCGAGATTCGCCACCACGCAGCCCGCGATCTCGACGTGCTCCGCATTCTGCACCGTGATGCCGTCCGCATGGCCATATTCGAAGGCCAGCTCAATCAACTTCACATGCTTCGCTCCGGTCACCTTCACCAACGGCTGGGTCAAAGTGGCCAGCACGATCGAAGCGTCGCCCAAAGCGCCTTCCGGATAGAAGTAGAGCAGCTTGCGCGTGCGGTCCAGATACCACTCGCCCGGCGCGTCCAGCTCCTCCAACACGTTCAGCGCAAAGAACCGGCGCTTCTCGGCTCCCCAGGTGCCGCCCGCAATCCCATAGCCGTGCGGCGAGGCCATCGTGACGACCTTCTTCTCCCTGTCGTAGGCGGCGACGCGGATCACCTCGTCACACCAGTCGTGCGTCCAGTACCCCAGCAGCCACACGCCCTCTTGGAGATTCCAACGCGCGGGACGCGGATCTTCGAACACGAACGAACCCGGGCGCGCCTTGCGCAGCGCGGGGTCGGCCGCCTCCGCCTGCGGCAGCCCCGTGTCCACGGCTTTAGTGAAGCCCGCCCAGCCGGCCCCCGGCGCATCCGCATTGGGCCAACGAGCGAGGGTCATCGGCTGACGGTTGACATAGAGCCACGGGGCGGCGGGAACGCCCTGATACGCCGTCTTAAAGGCCTCGAACACGCCCGGCACCTGCGCTGAAAGATCGCACACCAGCACCTTGCCCCGCGCCGCCGGGTCGAGCCGCGCCAACACCGCCGCGTCCGTCAACGCCTTGAACGAAGACGGCTCCAGCGTCACGCCGCCTTGAATCCGCGCCTTGCCCCGTTTCTGCGCGCGATACACAACCGGCGCCTCGGCGGTGCCGCCGTCCTCGTCCGTCAGCTCAAAGGAACTCTCCAGCCGATACACGCCCGGCCCCACCTGAACCGTCACCGCCTCGCCGCTCTTCAGCGTCCCCGCCTTGCGCGCCGCCCGCACGGCGTCGCGTCCCTGCGCCAGCGTCTGAACCGGCGCGCGCCTGCTGCCGTCTCCCCCCGCCGCCGCATCCGCCGCCACATACACGTTCAACTCCGCACACGCGCACGAAACCACCCCCAACGCGAACCCCATCGCCAATCGCATAGCCGTCCCTTTCTTAAAGCGGGCTGACCGGCCTGGTCACCGTCAACTCGCCCATTTGCTTGACAACATCCGGCACTTCCGCAAATTTCTTCCATTGATTCACCGAGACAAAACTTTGAACGATATCATCCCCGATCCAAACTTGAACCATGATGCCTTTAAGTTTTGCTCCGCCGACCCTCGATCCCGAATAATAATAGTTTGTGAACTCTTCCACATCCTTCGACTGAAGCGTGATCCGCGTGATCTTCCCCGGTTCGAGCACGACGTTCTCTTCTTTTTTATCAACCACCGCGTCCTTGTTGTTGCTGCTGATTGTGCCGATAAAGAACGTTTTCACCGTCACCGGCTGCTGCTGATCGCCCATCACGCGCAACTCCACCCCATAGGACAACGAGCGCTTTTTGTTGCGGTCGTAATACCAGTCTCCGGAAGTGTCTCCCCCCTGCCCGACGCGGACGCACTTCATGAAAACCGAAGCCTTCTTGTCCGAGGCCGCCGGGCCCGCCGCGTCAGCCGGTTTAGAAGCGCCCGCCGCGGGAGCGGAGCCGTCCACCACGATCTGCTTGCCTTTCATTTGGAACTGCTGAATGGCGAAGCGATTGGCCTTTGACGGAAACACCTCCATCATGGCAGGCTCGGCATCTAAGGGCATCTCGTAAAACGCGCAGAAGGTTTTTTTAAACCCGGGCTGGACAGAGTCCACATCCGCAAGCAACACATGTGCCGAGAGATAGGCCTTCGCCGTCGGCTTGGCCGCCTGAAGAAACTTGCGCCCACGCTTGTCGATCATGACCGGCGAGGGCACGGTCATCGGCAAATTCGAATCGTTTTCGACCGTGTAGGTAACGAAAACGAACTTGCCCTCGGTGACCAGCTCAACGGCAGCTCCCTCTTTCTGCGGCTGGATGCGGTTTCCAAGCGCGTCGACGGATTCGATCTTCCAACGCGAATCCCCGATTGCCTCTGCCTTATTAACGTCTTTGTCATCAACCAAACGGAGCGTGACCGTGTCGCGGATGGAGGCGATCGGGGAAGCCCCGGCTTCTTCGCCGACGACCCCGTTGACATTCTTTTTAAAACTCACGACCACGTCGCGCGGAACATACGTTATCTCCTGCACATACGCGCGATCCGCCTCGCAGAGGTCGGCAAGTTTGGCCGACACGGTCTCCCCGTCTTTGCGCTTGAGGAGTACGGAGGCTCCGTCCTGCTTAACGAAGGACGCTTCGATGCGGTTGCCCTTGCTGCCCGTCCACGTGCGCAGCTCTTCCGCACCGACAACACAGACGATGAAAAGGAAACCCGCCAGTACCCTTAATAATCGCATACGCATCTCTCTTGCTTTAAACTTGCTACCAGTATGCCACGCCAGTTATGTGACCGCAATACTCTTTTCGTGCTCGCTTTTCCCGTTGAAGCCTCAGCCCGGTTCCATGTAAGCTACTGGCATGAAACAATTCATCCGGTTCGACAGCGTGGGCGGCGCCAGCGGCGACATGATCCTCTCCGCCCTCGCGGCGCTGGGCGCCGACCTCCGCGCCGTCGAAGCCGCCTTAAACGCCTTCTTCCCCGAACACGTGCGGCTCCTTGTCGAGACGGCCCATGCGGCAGGACTGAACGGCCTGCGTGCCTCGGTGCATGCAGAGCAGCACCCCGACGAGGGCGAGTGGCCGGACGCGCATACGCATGCCCACCATGGCCACACCCATTCGCACGCCCACCGCGGTCTCACGGAGATCGAGCACCTGCTGGAGCACTCGGCGCTCTCACCGTTCGTCAAGGGCCTTTCGCGCGACGTCTTCCGCAAACTCGCCGAGGCCGAGGCCAAGATCCACGGCAAGACGCCTGAGACGGTCCACTTCCATGAAGTCGGCGCATGGGACTCGGTCGCCGACATCGTAGGCGCCTGCCTCGCGCTCGAGCAGCTCGGCATCAGCGGCGTCTCCTGCGGACCTCTGCCCGCCGGCGCCGGCACGCTCCGCTGCGCCCACGGCGAGATGCCCAACCCCGCGCCCGCCACGCAGGAGCTGCTGGCCGGCATGACGGTGACGCAGACCGCCGAGCCCTTTGAACTGGTCACCCCCACCGGCGCGGCGCTGCTGCGCGTCTGGACCCACACGCTCGCTCCGCTGCCGGGCGAGACCACCGTGATCCGCAGCGCCTACGGCTTCGGGCGGCGCACGCTTCACGGCCGCCCCAACGTGCTGCGGGCCACCCTCCTCGCGGAAGCGTCCGCGCCCGCCGCGCCGGGCGACGAGTTGCTGGTGCTCGAAACCAACCTCGACGACTGCAACCCGGAATGGCTGGGCACGCTCACGGCTGATCTTCTGGAGCGCGGCGCGCTGGATGTCTGGCACACGCCGGTGGTCATGAAGAAAGGCCGTCCCGGCACCCTGCTGGGCGTGCTCGCGGCAGCCGCCGACGCCACACCGTTACGCGACTGGATCTTCCGCTCCACGACCACCTTCGGCATCCGCTTCTACGCCGTGCGGCGCGAGCTGCTGGACCGCCGCTTCGAGACGGCGCACACGCCGTGGGGCGGCGTGCCGGTGAAGGTCGGCACCCTGCACGGCGAGGACATCACCGCCTCGCCCGAACACGACGCCTGCGCCATCCTCGCCAAAACGAACGGCGTCACGCCCCGGCAAGTCTACGAGGCGGCGAAACAGGCGTGCCTGATGTTATGAGCAAGAATCAGCAAGAAAACTCACATGCGGGGCATCGGGCACGGATGCGGCGACGGTATTTGGTAGAGGGACTGGATTCGTTCGCAGACCATGAGATGATCGAGTTCGCCTTGTATCATGCTCTGCCGCGCGGCGACACAAACGAGACGGCGCACCGGCTGTTGAAACGGTTCGGCACTTTGGCGTCTGTTTTCGAGGCTGCACCGGCTGACTTGGCCGCTGTGGAGGGCATGGGTGACAAGACCGCCGCTTTCCTCGCGTTTGTCCCGCAACTTGCGCGACGGTACCGCCGCTTTCCTCGCGTTTGTCCCGCAATTTGCGCGACGGTATCTGAAAAGTCGGCTGGAGACTGAGAGGGTTTGCCTAAACAGTTCCGAGGCGGCCATGGCGGATGCGATTCCCTTGATGGCAGGCCGGGCGGATGAGGTTTTTTACGTGGTCGCGCTGGACGCTGCCTGCCGGGTACTGAACGCTACACTGTTAGTTGAAGGCACAGTCACCGAGGTGCAACTGCATCCCCGTCAGGTGGTCGAGATGGCGCTGCGCAACCGGGCTTCGTCAGTCATGTTTATCCATAATCATCCCGCCGGCACTGCGCGGCCATCCACCGATGATCTGCGGCTGACGGAAACGCTCGTGAAGGCCCTGCAGCCGCTGTCGATCAAGGTGCTGGATCACATCGTTGTCGCAGGGGATCAGGCGTACAGCTTCGCTCGCGGGAATGTAATGCCGGAGAACTGAGGGGAACCACATGGCGATTTCATACACGTCCTCGCAGCAAAAGGAGATCCGCAACAACCGGTTCTGTAAGGTCGCCTCCTGCAAAGGCTGCGACTTGAAAGGCGTTTGCAAGTGAGTATATACTGCAACATGATATTTACCGGTTATGTAAAAACTGCATTGCATAATTTGCACGGGTGGACTATCCTATATGCGGTTTTGAGAGGCGAAGCGTGAATGTTTCGTTCGGCAACCGGAAGCTTGAGGCGCTTTACAAGAGCGGAAAATCGACCAAATACCGGTTGCCTCAGCACGTATTGAAAAAGTTCTTCATGCGGGTGCAGTCCCTTGAGGCTGCGACATCGATTTACGATTTTTGGAAGAACCCCGCGTTGAACTTTGAAGGTCTGGAAGGTGCGGACACGTGTTCCGTTCGGGTGGACGGGGCTTGGCGGCTGGAGTTCACGGTGGCGTGGGAAGACGATCCGCCGACTAGGGGCGCAATCACGGTGACTGAGCTTTCAAACCACTATGGGGACTGAGATATGGGCAAGCAACTGAAACCGTTTATGAACATCCCTCCGGGGGATTTCATCCGCGAAGAATTAGAGTCTCGCGATTGGAAGCAGGAAGACCTCGCGCAAATTGTGGATCTTTCCCCCAAGCACGTGAGCCGGATCATCACCGGGGCGGATTCCATATCGCAGGATGTTGCGGCGCGTTTGGCTTCGGCGTTCGGACAATCGGCCGAATATTGGATGAACCTCGAAGCCCAGTACCGGGCCCGGCTCGTCGCGCCGACAAAGCAGACTCTGGAGATCGCGGACCGGGCGCTGATTTACAATCACATGCCGATCCGCGAGATGTTCCGGCTGGGCTGGCTCAAGGATGTGGGACGCGATGCTGCGGCGTTGGCCGCCGAAGTGTTGGCCTTCTGGGGCATAACAAACCTCGACTTCGGGTTTATGGATCGTGAGGTGGCCATGTGCATGCGGTCGTCGGCTGCTCTCCGGAAACGCTTCAACCCGCGGCATGCCCTGACGTGGCTGCGAAAGGCGCGCTTGGAGGCAGATGCCGCTGCCGCGCCAAAGGGAGGATTGAATCGCAAGGCAGCCGAACGGATTGCCCGCGCGATTCCTGCCTATTCCGTCGCTCCGGACGGGGTAACGCACTTCCTGCGGGATATGACTTCCTGTGGTATCCGTTTCGTTTGCGTGCCGCACCTGCCTCAAACGTTTCTGGACGGTGCCGCGTTTTTTCACGGCAAGCAAGCCGTGGCAGCGTACACCCTGCGCTATGACCGCGTGGACCACTTTTGGTTCGTCATGGCGCACGAGTTGGGCCACATTTGCAGACACTTGCGCGAAGATGAGCCGGAGTTCTTGGATTCCGTAGACTCTGACGGCAGGAAGAGCGCCGAGGAGAACGAGGCCGACACTTTCGCCCGAGAGTGTCTGGGAATGGACGCCATGCGGGCGTTTGCCAATACGCCGGGACGTATGACCGTGCAGCGTGTCTGTGAGTATGCCGATCAAACTGGTGTGCATCCAGGCATTGTGGTCGGTTTCCTGCAACATGAGAAGTTTCTGAGTCCGCGTCATCTAAATGAATTCAAGGAGCCAGTGTCTAAAGAGTTATCTAGAATGAACCCCGCCTGGAAGAAGCAACCGTGACGAATTATTCAAACGATAGAATCAAAAGGAAAAAGCAATGGATTGTTTAAAGTTTCTCGACTGGCTTTCACAACGGGATCAAGCGCAGGTCGTTCTTGTATTAGTGCCTTACAAACCAGCAACAGCAATAAAAAACAAGTTGTTTTACCACGAAGACACGAAGTGTACGAAGAAACACAAAGCCGGAGGGAGGGAGAAGGCTGTCAGGTGTTTAGGCTGTTAGGCTGTTCAACTCCTAAATTCTCCCTAACTCCTCACAG
>JANYBJ010000059.1 GCA_025360845.1 bacterium | reverse complement strand
TGTGGACCGGGACACGCCCATGCTGCTTCCGCCCAGTATTCAGGACTGGCTTCCGGAAGGGCACTTGGCGCACTTCGTGGTGGAAACGGTGGCGTTGCTGCCGTTGCACGGGTTTCAGGTCAACATGCGTGGCACGGGTACCGACGGCACCAAGATCGGCGCCAATGCCAGCAAGCACGCGGCGGTCAGTCACGGACGCGCAACGGAAATGATTGCGGAACTCGAGCACGAAGTGCAGACCCTGCTGGCCCTGGCCGAGAAAGCCGACCGCGAGGCCCTGCCGGAAATGCGGCGAGCGTGTGCGAGGCCGCGATCCCAAGCCGCCGGCGACCACACCGGAAACGACCGATCCGTACAACTTCACGGATCCCGAAAGGCGGATCATGAAGGCCGGATCCGGCGAACATTTCGAGCAGAGTTACAACGCGCAGGCCGCAGTGGACACGGAAGGGAGCCTGTTGGTTCTTGGCGCATATGTTACGGAGGCACCCAACGACAAGCAGCAGTTGGTTCCAGCCGTGGCAAGTGTCGTGGTGGTGCGCGAGGTGACGCAGGTTCTGGCAGACACGGGCTATTTCAGTGAGGCAGCCGTGGCTGCCGTGGAAAGCGGTGACGGTCCGACAGCGTATGTGGCCGTTGAAAAGACTGGTCATCATCGTACGGTTGCTGACCTGCTGGCGGTTCCCGAACCGGAGACACCGACCACCGGACCGATCGACCGGGATGCCATGCGCCGTCGATTGCGGACTGTGATCGGTCGGGCGGCCTACAAGAAGCGCAAGGAAACGGTCGAACCCGTTTTTGGCATCATTAAGTCCGCGATGGGGTTCCGGCAGTTTCTACTGCGGGGAAAGCGGAACGTGGCGCTGGAATGGTCGCTGGTCACACTGGCCTACAACTTCCGACGTCTCGCGCGCCTGCTTTCGGTGACGACGACGCGTGAAGTTGGCAATTTGATGCCGCAAGTCGCGTAAACTGACCCCCCAAGCCGCTGATTTGCGGCGCTGCGCGTCAGAAAAGGCAGTCACGCCTACGTGTGACACAAGAGCAAGTGGAGCGTTGCTCGATCCTGCGCATCGAAGAAGGTAAGCGCGAGAAAAGCACGAGCCAAAACTAGCAGCCTGTCGGCACAAACCTTGTCATGTCACAAACCTAAGTCCGACAGGCTGCTAGGGCTGCGCCGCCATCGCGATGTGCGCGGCAATCCGAAGCGGTGACAAGCGCAACCCTGCAGTCTCGTCAAAAAGCGGTCCTGCACCCCCTTGCGCCCGACGCTCGACTTCCCTCCGCACGGCGTGCTATTCTACGCGCACTGTTGGCCACAAAAAGAGGTGCTGTCGAAAGGAAACAATCATGCAGAAGCTGTCGCTGGTGGCGTTGATGTTGTGTCTGGGATCCGGATCCCTTCTTGCGGCCGCGGAAGCCGTCGATGAAAAGACCGCTGCACCTGCCGCCGCCAAGGTCGAGGCTGCGCCTGCGGCCGCGAATGCACCCGCCCCCGCGACTGCCGCAACCGCCGGCAAGACCTACGGCTGGCGCGGCGATGGCTCCGGCGTCTTCGCCGACGCCAAGCCCTGCACCGTCTGGGGCGGCGACAAGAACGCGAACGTCCTCTGGACCGCCGACACCGGCAAGAGCTACGCCGGCCCGACCGTGGCCGGCGACGTGGTGCTCGTCACCGCCGAACCGGACAAGCTCGTCTGCGTCTCGCGCAAGGACGGCAAGGTCCGCTGGACCCGCGAGAACGGCGCGGAGTCGCTCCCCGCGGAAATGAAGAAGGAGCTCAAGGAGGGCGGCAGCATGCCGGGCGGCGGATTCGCCACCCCCACGCCGCTCTTCGACGGCAAGCGGATCTTCGTGCTCTTCGGCACCGGCATCATCGCCTGCTACGATCTGGACGGCAAGCGCCAGTGGGTTCGCGTCCTGCAGGCCGAGAGCGCCCCCGGCGAGGCCGGCCACTGCGCCTCGCCCGTGCTGGCCGACGGCAAGGTGGTCTGCCCGTTCGGCGGACTCCAGGCGCTCAACCCGGACACCGGCGCCCTCGTCTGGCAGAACCGCGAGGCCATGGAAACCTGCAGCACGCCCGCGGTCGCGAAGATCGGCGATGCCACGCTGCTCGTCACCGGCTCCGGCGACTGCGTCAATGCCAAGGACGGCAAGACCCTGGCCGCCGGCCTCGGCGATGTCTCCATGATGTACCCGAGCCCGCTCTTCCTGGACGGCGTGGTCTACTTCCCCGGCCGGACGACGGTCGCCGTGAAGCTGCCGGCCAAGCTCGGAGAGAAGTTCAACACCAAGCCGCTCTGGTCCGTGGATATCGAGTCGGACGTGTTCGGCACGGGCGTCAGCAACGACGGCATCGTCTATGTCGCGGACGGCGCCGCCATGTTCTCTGCCATCGACGCCAAGGACGGCAAGCTGATCTACAAGAAGCAGCTCGACC
>JANYBJ010000045.1 GCA_025360845.1 bacterium | reverse complement strand
GCGGCAAGGCCGGCGACTGGACAAGTTCCGACAGCCCCTGGCAGATGGCGCGACGCGATACACCTGTGGCCCGAGCCACACGCGATATGCCGCGGCCATCAAGCCCGCGGGTCTCGGCTGCGGCGACAAGACGCCGCAGATGCTCATCCAGAAAGGGCTCTAAAGACTTGAACCGTTGTGTGATTTGCATGTCAGTTTCCATGCCATCTAAAATAGCACAGTCCTGCTAAAGCGCAACAGTTATTTTGTGACAGGCCCCAAGAGTCTTGCCGACTCCTATTGTTGTTGCAATCCGATCGGGACGCTGTCGTCGATGAGCGTGCCGCATCCGTCGCGCCTATCAGCCCCACGAGGCCGTATGTCCATTTGCGTGTTTGTGATTACGCTTTCAATTCGCTTGTACAGACGCTTAAGAAAGGTGAAAAGCTACCCTCAGATCTGCCGAGGAGACTTTCATGGAACACCTCGATCATAGACAGAGATGAAGCAATTGAACACCTTGTTGAGTGGTGGAATCACGAATCGGTTAGGATTCTTCAACAAAAAGCATCTGTTACCGTTAACCAGCCGTCTATAGAAAATAAGATCCAGGCACTAAAGGTGAAGTAGTCCCGAAGGTTGGGGGGGAGGGCGCAAAGAGTGAAAAATGAAAACACATGTGGTATTTTCTTGTTTATTGGTGGTCTTGGTTATGGCACTGCTCATCTGGTTTTTGGTCAAGACTGAACAACCATTGCGCCCCAAAAAAATTACATCATTACCGAAATCTGAGCTTGTCCATTCTGTTGCGCAGTCGGGCGAAGGGTTGTCTAAAGTAACACCTAGCGCCGGTGGCGAAACTTCAATCACGCCTACGTCTGCAACGAACAGCGATATGCGCCCGCAAGTACTCAGTCAAAATGTTGCGTCTTTAACTAACAGCACAGGTTTAGTTATGGTTGAGCCTGTTTTGAAAGAACGAGTTGCCCCTATCAAGTTGTTTACCAGCGCACTTGTGGTTGCTATTCGTCAATATTGGCAGGAATTTGGCGAGTACCCGTCTGGAGACAATCGGTCGATATCTGCTGCTCTGACAGGAACTAATCCCAAAAAGACTGTATTCATATTGGCTGAAAAGTGGATGAATAAGCAGGGCGAATTGGTTGACCCGTGGGGAAAACCCCTTTCATTTAACTTCGAATCGAACTCTATAACAATTAAATCGTCGGGACCGAATTTGACTTTTGGTGATGAGGACGGTTTAAAACAACATTTTAATCTTGCACCTGAATTTAGTCAGGAGTATGTTATTGGCAATGTGGGAACGAGTTATGCGTGACAGGCCTTAATGAACATGAAAACGAAATTTCGGGAGCGCTCCGGAGGCTGTCAGAACCGTCTGCGCGATGAGCGTGGCGACGTTCTTTTGGAGTATGTGCTGCTGACGCTTCTGATTATCCTTCCGCTGATGGGCGTGTCCGTCGGGCTGGTCAACGTCCATGGCCGGACGTTTACCTCGATCGACGGCGTTCCGGGAGAAGACTTCGGCTTATTAGGCAATGCGTTTGTGCAACGTTATCGGATGGTCATGAGCGGTATCAGCCTGCCGCTGCCGTGACGCGTCCAACCAAAAACGGGAATGAGGCAGGCGGGTGGCGAGTCTTTCGCCAAAGGAGATGAACATGAAAAGTCGGATGAAGAAGGCGCTGTGCCGCCTGATGGGAGACCGGGCAGGTGGCGTGATGATGGAATACGTCATTCTGGCCGTGCTGATCGCCGCCGCCGCGGTGGTGGCCGTCATGTACTTCGGCCGCGGGATTGTGACCAACCTTTCGACCTCGACCCACGCCATGGCAGGTGAATCAGCCGCGGCCTCAGCGAGTTCGACAAAGGCGAAGTCTGATGCGAAGACCGCAGAGACCGACAATGAGGATTACCGCAAGAAACATGCGGATCGGTAGGCCGACCTCAGCGGAAAACGATCACCTATGACCCAACCATCCCTCTGGTTAATCCCCTTGCTCGTGGGGTCGGTTTGGAGTTCTGTCCTTTCCTACTACGACCTCAAGTGGCGGATACTTCCGAACTGGTTAACCTTGGGTGGCGCGGCGGTGGCGTTGGTGGGCCGGCTGGGCTTCGACGGCTGGCCGTTCCTGCTGGACGGTTTTGCCGCGGCGGCGGGCGCAGGGGCGTTCCTCCTCATCCCGTTTCTCTTGCGCGGGGCCGGCGGCGGCGACGTGAAGATGCTCTTCGCCGCCGGAGCGATCGTCGGTTGGGGCAAACTGCTGCTGCTGCTCTGGGTAACCTCGCTGGCGGGACTGGTGATGGGCGTGGCGATGCTGGTGACGGGCCAACTCGACGGCGCGCGCCTGAAGCATTTTATGCGGTGCGTTTTCGACTGGCGTTATGACCGCAAAGCGGGGATCGCGGCCCTGCCGCCGAAAGAGTCGGCACAAGTCCGCATTCCTTTCAGCGTGCCCATCGCGGTCGGCCTGATCGTGGCGCTGGTGTGGTAGCCAGGTGAGCTTCGGAAGGCGCATGCGGGCGGGACGGCCCGCCGGATTTTGGTTATGAAGAGGTGTGCTCACAGATCGAACCTCCAGCGGGCGGCCCGGCGGTCCGCCCCTGCCTTGGTATGGCGTTCCGGCTCGGTGATGCTGGAGTTTGTCTTGGCCTTTCCGCTGATCCTGACGTTGATGCTGGCGTGCATGCAGTTCGCCCACATGTGGCTGGCCAAGCAGGTGGTGCATTATGCGGCCTTCTGCTCGGCCCGCGCGGCTTTGGTGTGCAATAAAGGCGAGTATCAGAAGGCGGGCCAGCAGGCCGCCGAGCAGGTCTGCGCGTGGATTGTTCACGGGCACACGGGCGGCGAGCAAGACAAGCAGGTGCCGGGCTGGGGCGCGATCCCCGACTCCGGAGGCGTGAAGCGTAAAACCAAGACACAGATCGAAGACGTCGGGCGCTGGAATGTCCGGGCGACCGTGACGTTTGATTTCGCGCTGCTGTTCCCGCTTGTCGGACCGATGATCGGCTACGACATGAACCCTTGGGCGTACGGACAGGAGTATGTGGAACAGCATAAGGATGCGACTGGTAACATCCATGACATTGACGAGGTCCGGTATCCGCACGTCCGTTTCACAGAAGTTGTTGTTTTGCCCAAACCGTATGTGACGGTGTCCAAAATGGGCCTGCCGGCGCCAGGATGGTAGAAGAGGAGAAGCGCCTCACGGTGCCACTACGAACGGGAGAAAGACCACTGGCGAAGGGTGTTTGTAGGGTGCCCGTGAGGGCATAAAGGTGCCCTTGCGAGAGAAGGAGCGTCATGTTCAGAGCAGCGAACAGAGCCGCCGTGCGGTTGTGGAAGGACGAAAGCGGGGTCGTCTTGGCCCTGACCGTGATCGTTTTCCTCACGCTCTTCATGATGGCCTGTTCGATCTTCGCGGCGGGAGAGACCATCCGGCAGCGCGTGGAGCTGCAGAACGCCGCCGACGCCGCCGTCTACTCCTCCGCCATCGTGCAGGCCGACTGCAACAGCCGCCTGGCCGCGATCAACCGGGCCATGTCCTGGACCTATGTGCAGATGGTCAGGAAAGAGATGGACTACATCGTCGACAAGTGGCTGGAGCGCACGCTTCTCCTTTGGCGGATCGACGATGGCCTCATGTATGCGTTCAACTTGCCCAGCTCCTGCAACAGCGGTGTCCCTTATTATGTGACGGGATACGACGTATCGATCGGAGACGGCTCGAACCATAAAAAGGTGCGGCTCAACAAAAAGACGCCGCTGGTGTCCATTTCGGAGATCGAGCAGGCGCGCGACAACGCCAGAAGCAACGGCAAGGATTACCCGACGCTCGGGCCGCAGATCGATACGCATAAGAGCACGATCCGGGCGATGAACCAGAAAGAAATAGAGCTGCTCAACAAACTGCCGGGGCGGATTAAGAAAACCGTCGAGAGCGTCCTCAAAGCCAACGTGACCGATACCTGGAACGACGGGTTCGCGGGCGGCGCGCAGTTCAGCTATGTGTTGAAACAGGAGGACAAGCCGTCTTCGAAGACCTTCGAGATCCTGAAGCAGAAACAGGAAGACGATTTCCTGCGGCACTCGAACTACATCCCCGAGGAAGGCAATACCTCCGAGGAGGTCTTCGGTCCGGGCTCGGAGCAGAAGAACTGGTTTGTCGCAACCGGTCAGACGGAGGGCATCCAGCGCGGCTACAAGCAGCGCGATAACGTTCTGGTGGCGGAATGGCATTACACCAGCTCCTTGTGGGAGCTGACAGAGGACGGGTGCATGCAGCTCGCAACCCTTCCGCGCCAGCTCAACACGGTGAAGGGCGAAGACGTCAGAGACAGCCGATTCACTTCGGAGATCGCCAAAGCCAATATCCTGCTGAAAAAGTTCTTTTCAAAAGAGGGCAGCCTCGTCGTGGGGCTGACGCGCCGCCTCAACAACCCGTTCCAGTTTATGATCGGCGGAGGCGGGCTGGGCGTCTTCCGGCCCTTCACGCTCGACAACGGCAACCGGTACATGTGGACCGCTTCCGCGGCGCGGGCCGGGTATAACCCCAAGCCGTGGAGCAAACAGGACTGCGGCGGCGAGTACGAAGAGACCTGGAGCGACAAAAGCGGCGGAAACGACCTGTGGAACCTGAAGACCAGCGACTGGGACGCCACCCTGCTCCCGCTGCACAGGGTGTGGGCACAAGGCGAGAACCGCAACTGGGACAGCGAGACGGCGGGAAAAATCTTGAAGGAAGTCAAAGGCGAAGCATGGATACCGCTTTACGGCGGTGGCGGCGCCCTCGGTGCCCAAGGAGCCCCGAAACTCATGAGCGAGGGTGCTGAATTGAACTATCAGGCGGCCGAGGGTTGGGTTCTTCATTGAACCCCTCACTCTCCGCTTCAGCGGCGAAAAGATCGGATGAGCAAAGAGGCCCAAAATGAAACCACACACGGGTTGTTTCTGCGCCGTTGTACTGGCGGTGCTCTGCGTGCCCCGACTCTTGGGTGCGCCGAAAGCGGACGTCGCGGACCGCACGCCAGAGACGGTGAAAGGCGCAATGGCCGATTATGACCGAGGGTTAGCGCTGCTCAAAGCCAACCGCACGGGCGAGGCTCTGGCGGCTTTTTCCAAGGCGCTTGAAAAAGCCGAGGCGGTTAAGGACCCCGCCGCAAAGGTGGTGGCGACGACGTCGGCCAACAACGCCGGCAACCTCCTGATGGAACAGGGGAAAGTGGCCGATGCCGAGGCCCTGTACCGGCGGGCGGTTGCCGCCGATCCCAAACACGCGCTCGCCCTCAACAACTTGGGCGTCGCCCTCCTCAAGCAAGGCAAACTGCGCGAGGCGGTGCAGACCTTCGAGCAGGCGGTCAAGGCCGATCCCCAACAAGGGATGGCCGCCGACAATCTGGCCAGCCTGCTGATCCAGACCGGCGAGTTGAAGCTGGCCGCGAAAGTCCTCGCCACCAGCCTGAAGCTGAACCCGCGCAACCAGCAGACCTATTTGCTGCTGGCTCGCCTTTACCAGAAGGCGGGCAAGCCGGAGATGCAGCCGGAGATCTGGGCGACCTTGGTTAAGACCACGGACGGCTCGCCGGAAGCCCGTCTGCAATTGGGCACGTGGTATTTGCAGGCGCATATTTTGCCGCAGGCGGAGCAGGTGTTTCAGGACCTGCTCAGGGAGAAACCGGGATGGCCCGAGGCGCGGCTGCAAGTGGCCCGCGTGCGCTCGTTGCAGGGCCACGACGACGAGGCCCTCAAAGCGCTTCGGTCGCTGTTGCCGCTCCTGCCGAAAGAGCCCGGCGTGCGGACCGACCTTGCGGCACTGCTGTTCAAGGCCGGTCAAACGGACGAGGCCGAGAAGCTCGCCCGAGAAGCCGTGGCGGCATACCCGAAGGAGGCGGCGGGGTGGTTCGTGCTGGGCCGCGTGCAAGAGAAGCGGGGGCAGGCCGCCGAGGCGGAGAAGAGCTGTTTCGAGGCGGTGCGGCTCAACCGCGACCTCGCCGGCGCCTGGAACAACCTCGGCATTCTCGCGGCCAAGCGCGACGACGCCAAAACCGCGCTGTCCTGCTTCATCGCGGCGCTGTGCGCCGATCCCTACGACACCGAGGCCCAGTACAACCTGGGCCGCTCGCTCGTGGTCAGCAAGACCGATTTCGAGCGCGGCGTGCGCCTGCTCGTCGAGGCTTCGTCCGGCACGGGCGAGGCGGCGGCGCGGGCGAAAAAGTACGTGGCCGATCTGGAGACGATCTCCAAGGGCGGCGACCCGGGGTGGAAAACGGCGGCGGTCAACGAAAGGCGGTGAGCCATGAAGCCCTTATGGAATTTCATGCTTGAGCGCGCGTCCGTGGGCAACCGGCTCATCAGGATCGCGGCCGCCGTCCTGTGGCTGACAGGAGGACCCTGCCCGTGTCTGTCCGAGACCGACAACGGAACCGCAACGCCGACCGCGAACGGGGTGAAGTTCACCGCGGGAACGGACGGAGAGAAGAATGTCGAAACCTCGAACGAGTACGGGAACGCGGGTGACGGCGATCTGGGAGGCACCGACCTCAACAACGGCAAAACGGTGTGGAGCGGTGACCAAAACCTGATCGACGCCGGCGGCACCGTTGGCGGCGGGAACCTGAACGCTTCGTGGAACGTCCAGTCCGGTGTCAGCGGCCAAGCTCAATTCGGGAGCAACGGGGTCCAGGCCTCCGGCGAGATCGGCCTTGAGGTCCAGCTCGACGCGCTGGCGAAATTCGCGGTGGGCGACGAGAACTTCGGCGGCGGAGGCGCGGCCGAGGCGCAGGTGCAGGCGCTGCTGAAGGCGCAGGGGAGCATTGGCGCCTACATCGATTCCAAGGGCTTGACCATCGGCGCGGAGGCGAAGGCCGAGGCGATGGTCAGCGCGGATCTCACGCTGAGTCTGAACCTGACGCTCTTCGGGGTGGCAACCACGGTTCAGGCCACCGCACATGCGCAGGCGGGAGCCTCGGCATCGGCAGAGGCCACGGTCACGATCGGCTTCGATGGAAAGATCCACTTTAAATTGGGAGCGGGCGCGACGGCGGGTGTGGGCGGGGGGCTGAACTTCGAATTCGAGGTGAGCGCGCCGCAGTTGATGGAGAGTCTGGGAATAAAGGACTTGTCGCAACTGATCGACTGGTGCCAGAAGTTCGTCGAGAACCCGGATGAGCTGGCCAAGGACTTGGCCAAGGAGGCTGGCAAGGAACTGGCGGGCGCTTTGGCGGACAAGGTTAAAGACGCGGCGGTCGCGGCGGCCAAAGACCTGGCGGGCAGCGCGTTTGAGCTCGCGGATAACGTCTTGGATTCCGCAGGCGGCCTGCCCGGCGGCGGCATCATGGCAGACATCGGCAGCGGCCTCCATGGGCTTTTCGGGGGCGGAAGCTCATCCAGCGGGCCGGGCAGCAGCGGCATCGGCGGCGGCGGGTCCGGCGGCGGTGGCGGCGGCGGCGGGTCCGGCGGCGGCGGGTCCGGCGGCGGTGATGGCGGAGCCGGCTACAAGCGTGACGAACAGTTCAAACAATGGAGCAAGTAGGCTTTTTGATCTTGTTTAGAGGGAACAGACGGATATACAATTATGCCACTGGATTTGGGTATGTGATCGCCGTGGTCTAACAGGAGCTGTGAAAAGGAAGTGCGAGTGGGTTGCAGACAAACAGGCCTAGGTGTAAAGGGTCGCGAGGGCGCGGTTCTCATGGAGACCGTCATCGCTATCCCCCTGTTTATGATCATGCTGGGCGGCATCTTCTGGATCGGCGACCTGACGGTGACCCGACAGCAACTGTTGATCGCGGACCGGTATGTGGCTTGGAACAAAGGGCTCCGGTATGACGACAAAGGACAGATTGACGCGCAACCGATCCATCAGTTGTTTTTTTCAGACAAAGACGGGGTTCCGAGTCCCGAGCACAAGCCGACCGCGAGCCAGTCTTCGATCGATTCCGTTTATGACTGGAGCCATGTGGCCAGCGGGCAGGTGAGGGTGCGGGTCCGTATGCCGGATTGGATCTACTCGACGATCAACGCGGGCCAGTACGCTTACAAGCTCACCGAGACGATACCGGAAGACACCGAGTTGCGCGGCCGTGACCGGAGCAACGAGAAGCACGTCGTGCTGATGCGGACCAAGGAGGAGGCGAAGCCCAGCTACATCCGCAACACGTACGGCGTGAAGGCGTCTGGCGAGGTGGCGAACCAGTGGAAAGCGATTGCAAACGAGAAATGGCCCTATGAATAGAGCGCCGACAGTTCTGTGCGCGTGTGTGCTGGCTGCCGCGGCGGCGGTCGCGGCGGAGACCCCGCAGGCGTGGCGCGTGGTGCCGCTGGAGCGGGACTCGGCGTGGGTGCTGCCGCTTCCGCCGCTCGCGCAGGTTACCTCGACCGACCGCTCCGGGCAGACGTGGCAGCAGTGCGGCGAGATGAGCGGCACCGTAGAAGGGGCCAGTAAAGACTTTTGCCAAGCCTTCAGGGCCGACGGCTGGCAAGTCTCCAAAAGGATCACCCTGGGGCGTTTGACCGGCCGGTCGGAGCTGCTTGTTCTGGCCAAGCTGAAACACCGCGTGTTATTCATGGTTTGGGAGAAGGAGGTTGGCACGTGCGGCTTTGCATGGGGCAAAGAAAAATAGCGCGTGCGGAAGTGCCCGGAGATCCGGAAGCAGATCAGGCGTGAACAAAACGATGATGGAAAGGAACAGCTAAGAAAGATGAAAAACTTTATCCCGTTGGTTTTGGCGGTGTTGCTGGGACTGGCTGCGGTTTTAGCGGTCGGACGGTTGCTGCAGTCGCGTAAGCAGACCGTGGAGAAGACGACCACGGTGGTTGCCGTGGCACGCGACCTGAACGCGGGGGACGTGCTGACCTCCGACTCGATCATGGAGAAGAAGGTCCCGGTGTCGGCCCGGCCTGCGCAGGCGATTTTCTGGTCGCGCTCCGAAATGGTGGTGGGGCAGAAGGCGCTGCGCTCCATCGCACAGGGCGACTATGTGTTGCTCTCGGATGTGGGGCTGTCCCGCAGCATGGCGGCCATCGTCGGCGAAGGCGAGTGGGCGGTCTCGCTCACCGTTCCGGGCGGCGGCATTGCGAAGATCGTCCAACCGGGCGACGAGGTGGCGGTGATCGGGACTTTCCGCATCACCAGCCAGGTCTCCTCTGCGGATTTGGCCGCCAAGCCTGAAGAGGTCGCCCAAGAGGCCACCTTGGTTTTGTTTCCGCGCGTGCGGGTGCTGGA
Source organism: bacterium (assembly GCA_025360845.1). Classification (GTDB taxonomy): domain Bacteria; phylum Verrucomicrobiota; class Kiritimatiellia; order RFP12; family UBA1067; genus JAHFSX01. Next base: position 6,238 of record JANYBJ010000045.1, on the reverse strand, counting down.
TGTCGGCATCCAGTCGGGCGGCGAAGAGGGCGGCGTGGGGGACCTGATACTGTCCCTCCCTCCGCGCGAGGCGCAGGTTCTGGTGGCGGCACAGCGCAAATCGCAATTAACGCTGGCGTTGCGCAGGCCGGGCGACGACGCGGCAATCAATCGCATGGACTCTGGCATGGTGGACTCGACCACCTTTACCAAGTTGTTGAAAGGGTTGGCTCCGGTTGAGCTACCGGCGACTCCGGGCGAGGTGAAAACCTCTGGCCCGACGAAAGGCACGACAAAGTAGAAAGTAGGAGGTGTAAGATGATCGCATCAATGAAACGAATCCATATGAGTTCGGTCTTGTTCATCAGCGCCGCGCTTGTTGCCGTTTCCGGCCTAAGTCCGGTTCGCGCGGCAGACGCTGTGGCGGTTACCGTCAGTGTCGGAAAGATGGAACTGATCAGTGTTCCGTTCCCTATCCAGGGTTTCCGCATGGCGGATCCGGCGGTGGCCAAGGTGGAGACTCAGGGGCCGCAGCAGTTGCGCGTGATGGGCTTGAAGGCCGGCTCGACCGACTTGCAGGTCACGGGCGACGGAAGCGTTTCGGCGCTCTACACGGTTACGGTGCTGGAGAACATCACTGCCGTGTTGGCGGCCGTGAAACGCGATCTCGACACGGTTCCCGAGGTGGACGTCACGATCAACTTGGGGCACGTGGTGCTCAAGGGCGAGGTCAGCAACATCGATCACTGGAAGTACCTCTTGAAGGTGGCCGAGCTTTACAAAGGTTCGGTCGCCAATCTGGTCTCCTTCCAGCCGACCCCGGAGGTGATGCTTTCGCTCAAGGCCTCGTTTGAGAAGGCGGGCGTTAAGGTTCAGGATGCGGATGGCGGCGCGATGGCGCCGGGTGCCGTCAGCCTCAAATTCAGCGGCAACAACATCTTCATCACCGGCTCCGTCTACAGCCAGAAGGACAAAGACCGCATCATCCAGATCATCGAGTCGCAGAACTGGCTGACGCTGGCCGGCAAGGCGGAGGACAATAAGAAGGAGGTCAGCGCGGCGGCCACGTCCGAAGCGCGCGTCAAGGCGATCCTCAGCCTGGAGGTGGTGCCGACCATGCTGGAGATGGACGTGATGTTTGTCGGCGTGACGGAAAAAGAAGAGCAGCAGATCGGCGTCAACCTGGCCAAGGCCGGACTGATCGCCATCGACTCGACCTCGGCGGCGTTCCAGGGAAATCTCGGGGGCAAGAACTCCTCGGGCATGGTGGGCTCGTACACGATCAGCAGCGGGCTTCAGGGGGCTCTGAAGTTCTTTGCGGGCAGCGGGCCGGGCCGTTTCCAGACCGCCGGACACATGACCTTCAAGAACGACTCGCCGGAGTGGAGGACCTACCACAGCGGCGGCACCTTGAAGATCAAGGTCGCCTCGCGTGACGCGACCTCGCTGCAGGACATCGACTATGGCCTCATCATGAAGATCAAGGGCGGGCTGCTCGACGCCAAGACCGCATCGGTGGATGTGAACCTCGAACTCAGCTACCCGCTGCCGGTGGGTGCCGATTACGATCTCAAACGCAACCGCATTGAGACGACCGTCAACTGCCCGATCGGCCAGACCATGGTGCTGGGCGGCATGAAGAGCCTGGTCGAGCAGTCGAGCAGCGAAGGCGTGCCTTTCCTGCGCAGCGTGCCCGCCGTCTCGTGGTTCTTCTCCGAAAAGGAGCGGATGCAGGTGGACAACAAGGTGCTGATCCTCCTGAGCCCGCAGATCGCAGGCGCCACGACCGAGTCGCGCCCGGTCTCCGAGCAGACCGCTCCGACGCTTGACGAGTCCAGCAAGTCGAACAAGCAGCGCGACCTCGAGAAGCACAAACGCCGGTTCTTCTTCTTCTGATAACAGGGCAGGCACTGTACGGGCGACCGACCGGTCGCCCCCTATGAAAAAATATGGCGACACTCACCATCACAGCCTCGGACGGACGGGAAAAAGAGCAGACCGTTTCCCTCGATCCCGCCGTGGAGACCACCCTCGGGCGGGCTCCCGAAAACCGCATTGTCCTGAACGACAACAAGGTCTCGCGGTCGCATCTGGTCTTCGCGTACCGCGACGGCGCCTTCTGGGCGACGGACAAGGGCAGCACCTTCGGCACCCTCCTGAACGGCAGCAAGCTGGCGGCTCCGGCGGCGCTGAAGGCCGGCGACCGGCTGCAGGCGGGCGGGTACCTGCTGCTGTTCGCCACGGAAGCGCCGGCCCCGGCCGCAGCGGGGGGAGCCGGCGCCAAGCCGCCCAAGCGCGCGGCGGAAGAGGGAATCGCCATGGACCCGGCTCTGGCGGCCATCGCCGTTCTCTACACCGACGAGATGATGGCCATGAAGAAGCGGATCCACGAGCAGGTGCTCTTCAAGCTGAACCTGCCGGAGATCGCGACCAAACAGATTCAGGACGACGAGCTGCGGGCCAAGCTGGAGCTGGCGCTGGATCAGGTCCTCCGCGAGGTGCGCCACGAGCTGCCGCGCGACCTGACCGGCGACCTCTTCCGCCAAACGCTGCTCGACGAGTTGATCGGCTACGGGCCGATCACGCCGATGTTGCGCGACGAGACGGTCGACGAGGTGATGGTGAACGGGCCGGCGCGGATTTTCGTGGAGCGCAAGGGGCGTCTGTACGAGACCGGCGCAAAATTCTTCGACGACCGCCATCTGATCACCATCATCCAGCGCATCGTGGAGCCTTTGGGACGTCACGTCGACGAGGCCAGCCCCATGGTCGATGCGCGCCTGCCCGACGGCTCGCGCGTCAACGCGATCATCCCGCCGCTCGCGCTGGACGGGTCGTCGGTCACCGTCCGCAAGTTCTCGAAGCGCAAGCTGACGACCGACGACCTGATCAAGTTCGGCAGCATGACCGCCGAGATCGCCCTCTTTCTGGAAGAGGCGGTGCGCGCCCGGCAGAACATCGTGGTGTCGGGAGGCACAGGCTCCGGCAAGACCACGCTGCTGAACGTGCTTTCGCAGTTCATCCCGCACAGCGAGCGGCTGGTGACGATCGAAGACTCGGCCGAGCTGAAGCTGAGCCACCGCAACATCGTGCGCCTGGAGGCGCGGCCCGCCAACATCGAGGGCCGCGGCCGCGTGGCCATCCGCGACCTCGTGATCAACGCGCTGCGCATGCGGCCGGACCGGATCGTGGTCGGCGAGTGCCGCGGGCCCGAGGCGCTCGACATGCTGCAGGCCATGAACACCGGCCATGACGGCTCGCTGACGACCGCGCACGCCAACACGCCGCGCGACTGCCTCGCGCGTCTGGAGAACATGGTCATGATGGCCGGCTTCGAACTGCCATCGGCGGCGATCCGCGAACAGATCTCCTCGGCGATCAACCTGATTGTCCAGCAGAACCGCCTGCCCGACGGCAGCCGCAAGATCGTGGCAATCTCGGAGGTGACGGGTCGCGAAGGCGGAACCATCCTGCTGCAGGATATTTTCATGTTCGAGCAGAAGGGCTTCAGCCCGGAGGGGAAAGTGCTGGGCCAGATGGTGGCCACGGGCAACATCCCTCAGTTCGTCGAGGAACTCAAGCTGAAGGGCGACCTGCGGCTCGACATGAGCGTGTTTGTTCCCAAAGCCTGATCTTCACAAGGAGCATTCTATGGCCGAAATTTTGGTTCTGGCGCTGGTCTTCGCCGCGGTCACGTGGGGCGTGTGGGTGGTGACGCCGCTTCTCGCGCAGATCGGCTTGGAGCGCTCGACCGGCCGTTACGTCAAAAGCGACGGTCGGCAGCAGCTGGCTCCGCTCTACCGGTTCACCACGCCGGAACGGCTCTCGCAGGCTTGTTGGTCGGCGGCCTTGCTGGGCTTTGGCGCGCTCTCCGCCATTCTGATCGCGGCGGACATCATGAACGCCTACATCCTCGGCGGGTGCAGCCTCTTGGCGGCCGTCTTCTTTTTCCAGATACCCAAGTGGTGGCTGAACAAGCGCATCAAGAAGCGCCAGTGGCTGTTCGAGGCGCGGCTGACCGACCTGACGCTGGGCCTGGCCAACGGGCTGCGGGCGGGCGCGGCGTTGCCGCAGAGCCTGGAGCTGGTGTCGCGCGACATGGGCGGGCCGATGACCGAAGAGCTGGCGCTGGTGCTGCACGAATACCGCTTGGGCATGGATTTGCCCGAGAGCCTGGGCCGCCTGTGCGAGCGGATGCCCGGAGAGGACTTGAGCCTGCTGGTGACGGCCATCAAGCTGACCATGCAGTCGGGCGGCAGCCTGGCCGAGGTGTTGGACCGCATCACCGACACGATCCGTGAACGTGTGAATTTCCATGACCGGCTGATGACCATGACGGCGCAGGGGCGCTTCGAGGCCATCGCCATGGCCTCGGCACCTGTCTTGGCGTTCCTGATCCTCCTCCTCTTGGACCGCGGGTTAATGCTGCCGCTGGTTGAGACGCGAATCGGCTGGTGCGCGATCGGCGCGGTGGCGATATTGGAGACGGTCGGTTTTCTGATCATCAACCGGATCGTGACGATTGACGTGTAGGGTGGCCAGTCGTGTCCTACGGTGAAAGGGATAGCAAATGGATGTGGCGATCATACAGATGCTGGTGTTTCTGGCGATTCTCTTTCTGGTGACCGGCATCCACGCGGTGATCCGGAAAGAGAGCGAGACGCTGTCGGGGACCAAGCCGCTTGTTTTCCGCGTCTTTTACAACGAGATCGGGATGGTCGGCAAAATGACCGGGCCCTGGGTCGACCACGCCTTTCCTCTGCAGGCGGTCCGCGTTCGGAATGATCTGATCGCGGCCGCGTTGCCGCTGGAGGTCGCCGAGATTCGCGGGCTGCAGGGCTTTGCGGGCGCCCTGCTGGGCGCGGTCACCTGCATTTTGACGTTTATCGTGAGTATGAATTGGGCCTACGCGCTGCTCTCGGGCGTCTTCTTCGCCTTGCTGGGCTGGTACTATCCGGTGTCTTGGGTGGCCCGGCTCGCGACGCAGCGCAAGGACCGCATGTCCAAGAGCATGCCGTATGCGATCGACCTCATCACGGTTGCGATGGAGGCCGGGCAGGACTTCGGCGCGGCGGTGCGCAATCTGGTCAACGACGGGCCGCACGGGCCGCTGCGCGACGAGTTCGGCGTGACGCTGCGGCAGGTGGAGCTGGGCAAGTCGCGCATCGAGGCACTGAAGTCCATGTCCGACCGCATCCAGCTCGACGAGTTCCGCTCGCTGGTGACCTCGGTGATCCAGAGCAGCGAAATGGGCGCGAGCATCTCCGCCACGCTGAAGATCCAGGCCGAGGAAATCCGCCGCCGCCGCTTTCAGCGGGCGGAGCGTCAGGCGGCCCGCGCGCCGTCGCTGATGCTGATCCCGACCGCCCTCTTCATCCTGCCCTCTGTCTTTATCATCATCTTTGTCCCGATCATGATCCGGGCGATGAACTCGGGAATGGGCAAGTACTTTAATCAGTGAGGAGGCGCGCGTCATGTTCAGGTTGACCCTAGAAAAAGGCGATCCGGCGGGAACGGTGTTCGAGTTGAAGCCCGGCGAAAACATGCTGGGCCGCTCGCGGGCCGCGGCGGTTCGCCTGCTGGCACTTGACGTGTCGGGCCTGCACGCCCGCATCCGCATCGAAGAGGGCGTCGCGCGCCTGGAGAACCTCAGCCAATTCGGGACGCGGCTGGACGACGTGCCGGTTACGGAGATCGTGACGCTCGCCTCGGGACAGCGCATCGCGGTCGGCAAGACCACCGTGCTGCTGTTCCAGCAGAGCGACGAGCCCGGCCGGACCAACACCCCGGAACGTCCGCGCGTCGAACAGGAGGCCAAAACAGGCGAAGGCGGAGCGACGCGGGCCGCGACGAAGGCGGATCAGGAATCGGAGCTGACCGGCGCTCTCTCGCGCCCCGACGTCACCTCGGCGGCGGGCTCCGTCGAGGGGATGACCCGCGCCATGCAGACGCGGGCCGCGACGCCGGAAGAGATCGAGCACCTGAAGCTGAACGAGCAGAAGCGCGTGCGGCGGCGACTGCTGATCATCTTGGCGACCGCAATCCCCGCGCTGGTCCTCGTCTTTATTTTCCGGCCGCGCACCCCGCCGCCCGAGCTTGAGATCGAGTGGCCGAAAGACGCCGCCGACACCTATCTGGACGGCTTCGAACCGGCCCCGGGCGGGGGCTTTAAAGACGGGGGATACGACCTGCAATATCCCGACAACAGAACGTTTAAGAAGACCGCTGTGACGGGCGGGCTCGTTCTTGAAGGCTGGGC
>JANYBJ010000032.1 GCA_025360845.1 bacterium | reverse complement strand
CTGCGGCGGCCCGTGCGGCGAGACGCCGCGGTTCGAGCAGCAGGATCTTGCGTCCGCGCAGCCAGGGCGCTTCCATCAGGAAGGGCGCGACGCGGGTGGTCTTGCCGGACCCGGGCGGCGACTGAAGCACAACCGACCGGTTCGCCGCGAGAGAGGCGGCAAGGTCAGGCAGAATCGCGTCGACAGGGTAAACAGTCATAGGGCTTCGTGGAGGTACACGTCGATAGCGGTGCGCACTCCCGTTGTTTTGTTCGTCGTTCACGTTCTTCAAGAAATACGCGAGCGGTCACCGCATTTCTGACACCGCGTTTCTGACCTGTTGGCTAGCTCGACAGCCCCAAACGCCAACAGCGACTGCTCCAATTCGTTCCCGGAAACCGTCAACTGTCCGAAAAAGTCAAGGTCCGCCGATTTTCTGTGACCGAGTTGGAGGGCGAGAGCGGTGTCGGGAAGGAACATTTTCCGCGCCATCCGCACGTCACTCACTCACTTGCAGCGGTCCGTGCTTCTTGACATCTTTCAGCGGGATGGTCTGGCTGATGCCCGGCGCGGTTTCGAGACGGATGCCTTCCTCGTTCTGAAACTCCAGCACGCCTTTGTAATACGAGCGCGTGGTGGTGACTTCGTAATTCGGGATGAACTGCCGCACGAGTTTGAACTGAAGAGTGAGGGTTTCGCCGCGTTTGACTTCGATTTTGCGTTTCTGGGCGGCAAAGCCTTTTCTGAAGATCTCGATCGCGTGCTCGCCTTCCAAGACCTCTTCGACGGCGAACGGGTCAGAGACGGAAGTGGTGTCGTTACCTCGCGTGAGGGTGATGCCGACCTTCTTGCCGTCGATGAGCACGATCGAACCGGCAGGCGCGGTAATGAGTTCGAGCCGCCCCGTGTTCTTTGAAAGACGGAACTCTTCAGTGATGGTGGCACCCTTGTCAAGGGTCACATCGCGTGCAACGGGCTCGTAACCGGCCTTGTCCACACGTACGCGGTAGGTCCCGGGTTTGGCGTTCGCGAGGTCGTAGGGCGTCTCGCCCTTGAACTCGTCGTCGATGTACACACGTCCGTTTTCGGGGATCGAAACCACGCGCAAGGTGCCGGGCAGAGGCTTGAGCTGCACCTCGACCGTTTGCACCTCGCCAGCGGCGAGTGAAACGTCGCGGGTGTGTGGCTGGAAGCCGTCGGCCTTGACCTCCAGCGTGACCGAACCTCCGGGGATGCGGTCCACGCGGCACGGGGCTTTGCCACGCGAGATGCCGTTGATCAGGACTTCGGCGCCGGCGGGATCGGATGTGACGGCGATGGTGCCGGAGTCGGACATGAGCGAGACGTCCTGTTTGAGGGGCGTGCGGCCTTCAAGGGTCACCTCGACCTCTTTGGCCTGATATCCGGGCGAGGCGATCGAGAGGCGGTGGGTGCCGCTCTCGAGCGTGGTGATGAGCAACGGCGTGGTTCCGAGCGCGATGCCCTTCAAGGAAACCTCGCACCCGTCGGGCGTGGTGGTCAGCAAAAGGATGCCGGTTTCGGGCTCGAGCTTAAAGTCGACCGTGCGGCTGACACCTGTCTCCAGAGCCACCGAGTCGAACCCGTCACGGAAATTCGGCTTGAGGACTTGGATGAGGTGCTGCCCGGGTTCGAGGTCGGTGAGGGAAAGCGGCGTGACACCCCTTTCCTTGTGGTCCACACGCACGGCGGCGCCGGGCGGTTGCGACGTGACGTCGAGACGGGTGGAGGGGCCTTTATCCTTGGAAGCTTGGACGGTCAGACCAAGAAAAAGAGCGGCAAGGGTCAGAAAGCGTTTAAGTGTCATAGAGGTTCACCTTAGCTGAAAATGTCGGAGAGGGGGAGAATTAGTGGTGGACTTGCTTGAGGCGTTTCTCCACATCGATCAGTTTTCGAGTGGCCTCTTTGTTGCGGGCATCCGCCCGGTCGGGGATGATTTCGCAAAGGATCTTCAGTTCGCGTGCGGCCACTTTCCAGTCGGAGAGGTTGATGGCGCGGTCGGCGCGGAAACTCTGCTCGTCGTGCCGCTTGTCGAGTTCGTTCTGGGCGGCCTCGAAGCCGTCGATGATCTCGGTGTAGAAGTCGGGTTTTGGGTTGACCGTGTCGAGGTAGAAGATGGCCTCCTTGTAGTTGCGGATAGCCTCGGAAATGTTGCCGTATTTAACCTCTCGCTCCTCATATTTCTTGCTGGCGACGGCCAAGGCGTCGCGGGCGAGCCCGGTGAGTTTCTCGGTGGAAAACTGGATGGCCCAGATGCCGAGTTCGTTTTTGCTGAAGGTCTCCAGCTTTTCGCGTAAAGCGCGGAAGCTGTCAGGCTCCTGCCGGTTTGTGACACGGCACGTGTGCGCCTTTTTGCCGATGACGACCGTGAGCGCCCACTCGCTCAACGTGTTGGGGTGGGCCGCAAACCCCGTGTAGGTTTTGTCGAGCGAGAAGAACCCGCTGCTTTGTATGTCCCGGGCCAATTCAGACAGCAGGTCGGGATCGACCTGCTTCTCTTTGCGCACGTGGCGGTTCTTGCCGGAGAGGTCGTCGATCTTGACCGCAAGGATGCCGGCGGGCGAGAGCGTCAGCTCGTAACGGAAGATATTCTCCTGCGTGGCCTCGACCTTCTCGTAGTTGAGCAGGAGCGTCCCCTCCCGTTCGATGGATTGAGGCTTGGCGGCTGCGCTGCCCTTCGCGCGGTTGGCCGGGTCGAGGATCAGGGTGGTTCCGACCACCAGAATCAACACGGCCGCGAGCGTCCAAATGATCGGGCGCAAGAAGTTCTTTTTGGCGTGTGCGCCGGCCTGCTCGTCCTTCCCGAAGCCGAGATCGATCGTCACATCGGAAGTTCCTGAAGGAGTGGCGTCAGCGTCGCTCAGCGTGGCGGTGGCGATATCGGTCCGATCCACACGAAGCACCGTCTGCCCGACTTTGACGAGGTCGCCGGGGTTGAGAAGCGCTTCGTCGATGTGCGCCTCATTGACGAAGGTCTGGTTGGCGCTGGCAAGATCGATGACCCACAGCTCTGCGCCGCGCAACTCGAAACGGCAGTGCGTTCGTGAGAGCAACAGGTCGTTGATCGCGATGTCGCACTGGCTGGCGCGTCCCAGTTTGAGGCCCGCGAACGTGACGGGATACCGGTGCCCCTTAAGCGGGCCTTCGTCGATGATGAGGGTGTGTTGATAGGTGCTCATAGGTTAAAACAGTTGATCCATGGTTTGACGGAGAATCGGGCCGAGAAGGATGATGAAGACCGCGGGGAAGATGCAGAGCATCAGAGGCCCCAGCATTTTGACGGGAGCCTCGTTCGCCAGTTTCTCGGCGCGGTCGAAACGGCGCGAGCGCATCTGGTCCGACTGGATCCTCAGGATCGCGCCGATGCTGACGCCGAGCTCGTCGGCCTGGATCAACGCGTGGGTGACCGAGCGCAGGTCGGCGAGATCGACGCGCTGCGCCATGTTGCGCAGAGCCACGCGACGCGGGAGTCCCACCTGAATCTCGCGCGTCATGCGGATGAGTTCCTCGTTCAGCGGATCGAGTTTGCGGCGCTCGCAGTTGCGCTGGAGCGCGCTCATGAAATCCATTCCCGCCTCGACGGAGAGGGTGAGCAGGTCCAGCACAAACGGAAGGGCGCGTTGGATCGCCGTGTGTCGGGCGCTGAGCACACGCCGCAGCCAGACCAGGGGGAAGAAGTAAAAAAGGGCTACCCCCAACAGCCAAGTGGTTGCGAAGTTTTCCGACAGAGAGGAGATCGGAGCGACCGCCACGAGGAGCTTTAAGGCCGCGAACCAGAACGCGCCGCAGACGATGGGCATGAGAAACTTAATGGCCGTGAACTCACGTCCGTTGAGCAAGCCCTCGAACCCTGCCGCCGTGAGCTGGCGATCCGCGGTCTCGCGCGTCTTCTGAAGCGCCGGACGCATGACGAAGCCGTCCAAGTTTGGCACAAACGGCAGCAGAAGACGAAAGATGAGCGGCAGCTTGCGCTCTTGTTGCCGCCCGTCGGCCAGGGTCACATAAGTGATCTGCCGTGCGATGTGGAGGCAATACCAAGCCATACCCGCTGCGCAGGCCGACCAGGCAATAATGGTGAGTAGATTCAGCAGTTTCAACGAATGCATAATGATGTCTTAATCCCGATTAAGTTCCACAATCGTTAATCGTGAATAGGTTCTATTATTGCTTTTTGTGACGCGAATGTCACGGCAGAATCTGCGAAGCCGTCAAGTTTAGCGTCTGTGGGGCTTTAGAAGGCGACTGTGGCGGGCGTGAGCGACTGGGGATGGCTGCGGTCCAGCGCCACCTCCTCGACGCCTCCCTTTAGGAAAAAGAGGGGGTGCGACGAGTCGGTCTCGACCAGCCAGCGCCCGTCCTTCTGCTCGGCCAGCACCGGTTCGCCCATCAGGTTTCGGATCACGGGGGGGGCTGCGGTTTTGACAGCGACGGTCACGCGAAGATCGTCCGACCATACGGCGGAGGCGTCGCCCATGCGGAAGAGGTAGATGCTCCCGCAGGTCGTCTCCAGCGGGATGCGCGTCAGGGTGGGTTTGCCGTTCTGGAAAGTCCGACAGACTGCGGCGAGCGCGCGATAGGCGGGCTTGGGGACGAGGTCCTCGTACAGGATGCCGAAATTCTCTTCGCCGTAGTAGGAGTTCCAGCCGTCGTTGCGGAAGTCGTACCAGCAGATGTTTTGGCTTGCGCCGGAGCCGATGGCCGAGAGATAGCTGCGGGCGAGCAGGGTGGCCTGCTGGCGTTCGGTGGCGTTGCCCGGTACGGTGGGCCAGCCCATTTCGGTGATCCACACGTCGCGCCCGCCCACCTGCTTGCGGGTGGCCGTCAGCTCGTTCATGAAGCTCTCCTCGTGCAACGCGCCGCGGTAGGGGTGGATGGTGAGCAGGTCGAAGGGCGCTTGCGCGTCGAGGCACATCTGGATAAAGGACGTGTCGATGCCCGCCGTGCTGCAACCCAACACGTGGGCATCGGGATCTTCGGCCTTGACCGCCTCGTAAGCCATCTTCAGCAGAACGGGGTAGCGTTCGCGCGGGCCGCTCCAGAAGAAAATGTTGGGCTCATTGTAGATCTCCCAATGCTTGATGTGATCCTTGTAGCGCCGGACCAGCACGCGCAGGAACGCGCAGTAGTCCTTGAAGCCTTCCTCCTCGTAGGCTTTGGTCCATGGTGTCCAGTAACCGACCAGCGCGTAGATGCTGATGCCGTGCTTGTTGCCGGTCTCGACGAGCTTGTCGTAGAAGCTGAAGTCGTAGGCGCCGCGCTGGGGCTCCATGCGGTGCCACTGGAACTCTTCGCGCGACCATTTCACGCCTGCGGCTTGGGCGAGGGCTGCCACGCGGTCCATGTTCTGGCACCCGGCCTCGTCCCAGCCGTTTCGGTAGAGGTAGACGCCCATGCCCCAAGGCAGGTCGGGGCGGAGTTCAGACGAGCCCGCATCCGCCCATGCGGCCGTCCATGTGGATGACCAAGAGGCTGTATTTTCGGAGCCCTCTGGAGTAAAGGTGGTGACGGTTTCAGCAAAGGTGCTGGCCTCGGGAACCGCGGGTAAAGGGAGCGTGAAGGTCTGCGTCAGGCCGGGCAGCAGCGCGGTCACGTTGGTGCGCAAGCGGCCCAGAGTCGCGCCGTCCCAGTTTCTGAGTTCCACCGCAAGCGTGCCGGCACGCACGGTGTCGTCGAGGTTGCGCAATTCGCCGGTGACCGCAGTGGGGCGCTCACCATTCGGCAACAGGCGCGTACGCAAGGCGAGCGTTTGGGAGCGTATGATCCGGGTGTTGGTTTCAAGCGCCACCAGACGGAGATCGAAGGTGTCTTTCTGTGCGGCCCCCTTGCGCACGTTGAGGAAGGAGAGACGCAGCGGGTATTGCGGCTTGCCGTCGTTCGCGCCACCCGACCAGCGCCAGCCTTCGGCGGGCGGTGCGGGGATCGCGAAGGTCTGCAGAATCTTCTGGCCCTCCCTGAGCGGCTTGCGCAGCGTTCCGACCGGACGGGTGAAGCACATGAATTGCGAACCGAGGCCGATCTCGAATTCCGCACCGGCCGCATCGGCGTCCGCTTCAACCGTGAGGAGCAGCTCTTCCGGCTCGCCGAGAATGGCGAGCGAGTGACCGATCGAGACATGATCGGTCTTCGAAAAATCGGTGTGTAGCATGCCCTTGTTCAGGCAGCCGCCGGGATAGCTGGAGAAGCCGCGGCGCTCGAAGGTGTTGATGTCGCCCGCCCCGAAATCGGTAACGGTGTAGCGGTTGCACAGCCGGGCGGTCCGGCTCTGCAGCTTGCCAAGCTCCTCACCCGTGTAGGTGTCGAGGACGATGTCCTTGAGCAGCAGTTCGCCTGCGGGGTTGGGCTGGTGCGTGTTCTCGAGGCAGAAGGAGAACCCGGTGACGGGCTGCTGCAGGACGCCGTCGGCCGCGCCGCCCCAACTGCCGGTCCAGTTGTTCATGTCGAAGCGGAAGGTCGTCCAGCCCGCGACGGCATGGTTGACGGTCTTCTGAAAGATCTGGCCTTTCGCGTCCCGGACCCGCACGGTGAGCGTATAGCCCGCGTTTTTGCTGGCGCTGAAGGTGACGGCCTTGATCGCCTGCGGCGGGTCGATGGCGAACAGGGTTTCGACATAATTGCCGCCCCCCGTAAAGTCGAACTGGGTGTGTGCGACATGATCCTCGGTCACAGAGACCGAACCTTTCGCGCCGGGGAACTCCCGGCCCTCCCAGAAATTCGGCGGATGGGTGGCGATGAAAGAGGGTGGCGCGTCAGCCGCACGGACACACACTGCGGCAACCAGCGGGATCAACAGGCAGGACAAACGGATCATGGAGAGACTCCTTGTTTAAAGTGTGAACATTAAAGCACAGTCGGTGTCGATTTGCGAATGCGAACGAAACGGGTCGGAATAGAGTCCGAATCCTACGGGCTTTGCGCCGGCGGCGCGGGTGTGATAAAGTAAACGCATCTTATGTGATGCTGGCGAACTTGGGGAGTTGATTGCCGATCGGTTCGGTGTGAGATCAGACCGAGCGCCATTTGTCTTTCGAGTGAAGGCGACGAGGAACAGTCCGATGCAATTGGGATGGAACGAGATCAAACAACGGGCGGTCCAGTTCTCACGGGAATGGGCCGGGGAGACCCGCGAGGACGCCGAGGCCAAATCCTTCTGGGACGCCTTCTTCAATGTCTTCGGCATCCCGCGCCGCAGCGTCGCCACCTTCGAGGAGCCGGTCCGCAAGTTGGGCGGCCAGTACGGTTTCATCGACCTGTTCTGGAAGGGGCGGCTGCTGGTCGAACACAAGAGCCGGGGCAAGAGCCTGGACCGCGCCGAGTCGCAGGCGTTCGAGTACCTGCAGTCGCTGGCGACCGAGGGCCGCCACGACGAGATCCCGCGCTACGTGATCGTCACCGACTTCGACCGCCTCGCGCTCTATGATCTGGAGCCCGACGACGTGCGCGATCTGCCGCTCTTCTGCGGCCTGCACGTCCAGCGCGTCGTGATCCGGGTGATAGACCTCCACCGCCACGTCCGGCTGTTCGGCTTCATTCCCGGCTACAAGGTCCGCTCGTTCGATCACGAAGACCCGATCAACATCAAGGCGGCCGAGGTGATGGGGAAGCTGCACGACGCCATGAAGGATGGCGGCTACACCGGCCACGCGCTGGAGCGCTTCCTTGTGCGCGTCCTCTTCTGCCTCTTCGCCGAGGACACCGGCATTTTCGATCCGAACGCCTTCACCGAGTATCTGGAGAACCAGACGCGGCCGGACGGCTCCGACCTCGGTCTGCACCTCGCGCGTCTCTTCCAGGTGCTCGACACGCCGCGCGAGAAACGCCAGATAAACCTCGACGAGCGCCTGCTGGGCATGCCCTACGTGAACGGCGGGCTGTTCTCCGAAACCCTGCCTTTGGCCGATATGAACGCGGTGATGCGTGACGCGCTTATGCGCTGTACCTGTTTCGACTGGAGCCGTATTTCACCCGCCGTGTTCGGCTCGCTGTTCCAGACGGTCATGCAGCCCGGGGAACGCCGCCAGATCGGGGCGCACTACACCTCGGAACGCGACATCCTCAAGCTGGTTCACGCGCTCTTTCTGGACGACCTGCGGGCGGAGTTCGAAACCAACAAGCACGACCGCCGCAAGCTGCCGGCCTTCCACCAGAAGCTGGGCACGCTGAAGTTCTTCGACCCCGCGTGCGGCTGCGGCAACTTCCTCGTCATCACCTACCGCGAGCTGCGCCTGCTGGAACTGGAGGTGCTCGACGCGCTGGGGGTTGGCGAGCACGCCGTGACCGACATTTCGCTGCTCTCCCGCGTGGATGTGGACCAGATGTTCGGCATCGAGATCGAGGAGTGGCCCGCCCGCATCGCCGAGACGGCGCTGTGGCTGATGGACCACCAGATGAACCTGCTGCTCGCCGAAAAATTCGGCCAGTACTTCGTGCGCCTGCCGCTCAAGAAGTCCGCCCGCATCGTCAACGACAACGCCCTGCGCCTCAACTGGCGCTATGTCCTCAACCCCGCCGAGTGTTCCTACATCCTGGGCAACCCGCCGTTTGTGGGCAAGCAGTCCCAGAATGCCCAACAAAAAGAGGACATGGCTGCAATTTGGAAGGATACAAAAGGATACGGCGTTCTCGACTATGTGACGTGTTGGTATCAGAAAGCAGCCGAATTCATTCAAGAAACACCCGTCCGCGTCGGCTTTGTCTCCACGAATTCAATCACGCAGGGCGAACAGGTCGGCGTGCTGTGGAACGCGCTTTTCGCGCGCGGCATGCAGATCATCTTCGCGCACCGGACTTTCCCCTGGCAGAGTGAGGCAAGGGGCAAGGCGCATGTGCATGTGGTGATTATCGGGTTCGCTCAGTCATTTCGGGGAACAAAACGCATTTACGAAGAAGTCGGAGATAAAGTCACCGTCAATGAGGTGCGAAGCATCAGCCCCTACCTTGTAGAGGGCGGCAACACCGTGCTGTTGAATCGCGAGGCCCCCCTCTGCAATGTGTGCGAGATCGGTATGGGTAATCAGATGATCGACGGCGGCAACTACCTTTTCACGCCGGAAGAAAAGGCCGCCTTCCTCGCAACCGAACCCGCGGCCGCGCCCTGGTTCCGGCGCTGGATCGGTTCCGAAGAGTTCATCAACGGCATCGAGCGTTGGTGCCTGTTGCTCAAGGACTGTACGCCCGACCAACTGCGAAGGATGCCCGAGGCGGTCAAACGCGTTGAGGCGGTGCGTCGCTCCCGTCTCGCAAGCAAGCGCGAATCGACCATCAAACTGGCTAAGAAGCCGACACGGTTTCAGGTCGAGAATTTTCCGACAGTCTCATTCTTGGTCATTCCGGAAGTCAGTTCCGAACGGCGGTCTTATATTCCAATGGCCTTCATGTCTCCGGACGAAGCCGTCTGCAGCAACAAGGTGCGGATTTTGCCGTCGGCAACGCTCTATCACTTCGGCGTATTGACCTCGGCCATGCACATGGAATGGATGCGGCATGTCACCGGAAGACTGAAATCCGATTATCAGTATTCGGTCAAACTCGTCTACAACAATTTCCCGTGGCCGCAACTGAACGCGCCCGACTATGTCCAGACAACGCCTTGCGGCGAGGCCTTTTGTGTCAGGGAGGCTGCGGCGCGGAACTACTGGACATCGTACCATGACGGCGGGGAGACAGAAAACGCCCAGCAGCAAGCGAAACTGAAGGTGGCCTGCCTCACCGGCGACGCGAAAAAAATGGCGGCGGTTGAGGCGGCGGCGCGGACGGTGCTGGATGCGCGTGCGAAATTTCCGACATCGACGCTGGCCGACCTATACGACCCGCTTCTTATGCCCGCCGACCTGGTCAAGGCGCATGCCGACCTCGACCGCGCGGTGGACCGGTGCTACCGCGCCGCGCCGTTCACGTCCGACCGCCAGCGCGTGGAGTTCCTGTTCGCGCTCTACGAGTCCATCACCGCGCCGCTGTTGCCGGCTGAGAAGAAGAGGAAGGCATGAAGGTTCAGCAGTTACTGGAAATACGGAGCTTAGGAAAAAACACAATGATGAAACCATTTCTCTCACTGGCACCCCTACTTCTTCTCGTTCCGTTCGCGCTTTGCGCGGTCGAACCGCCCCCCGGTTTTCTGCTGGATCAGCCACCTGTGGTCGTGTCCGCCCGCACGGTGACCGACGCGCGGTTCCCCGATTCAGATCGCGTGTTGGTGGATGACCACGTGTGGGAGGCCTACGAGAAAGACGGGACCTCCGTCGCGTGGGACGACGAGTACTCGAAAATCCTGACGGAGAAAGGTCGCCGCGAAGCCTCCTCCCATGAGTTTTCGTTCGATCTCCACTACGGCACCTCGCTCGTGTACCGCGCGGAGATCATCAAGCCCGACGGGCGCGTCGTCTCCATTGACACTGTGGCGTATTCGCGCGTCATGACCGAGCCCGGCCAGATGGGATCCAATATCTACGACCCCAACAATAAGATCCTGAGCTTCTCGATGCCCGGTCTGGAAATCGGCGACATCAGTCATCTCGTCACCTGCCGCATCACCTCCACGGCACGCGTGCCTGACACATGGAGCGACTATAACGTTTTCGAATTCGACTCGCCGATCGTCAAGCTCGAATACGCCATTTCCGCGCCTCCGGAAAGGCCGCTCCGCCACAAAATCTTGCGTGCGCCCGTCACCAACACGGTGGCCTATGCCGAGGTCCGCCAGCCGGACGGCCGCACGCTGCACACGTGGAAAGTGAACAACGTGCCGCGCATGTTCCCGGAGCCCGACATGCCGCCGCTCCACACCCAGGTTCAGCGTCTGCTCCTCAGCACGATCGAAGATTGGCGTGCGGTCTCGCGCTGGTACTGGGAGCTGTGCCAGCCCGCCCTTTCAAAAACGACCCCCGAGATGCAGACCATGGCGGATAAGCTGGTCGAAGGAGCCGCCTCGCGTGAGGAGAAGCTGCGCCGCGTCTTCAAGTTCGTCTCGCAGGACATCCGCTACATGGGCATCACCACCGAGGATGTCTCGCCCGGCTACGCGCCGCACGAGGTGAGCCTCACGTTCAACAACCGCTACGGCGTCTGCCGCGACAAGGCCGCCCTGCTTGCCGCGCTGCTGCGCTTGGCCGGAATCCCCGCCTACCCCGTGCTGATCAACGCCAGCGAGAAAATGGATGTCGACGTGCCGCTGCCTTTCTTCAATCACGCCATCACCGCGGTGGACAAACCGGGGGGCGGCTACCTGCTCCTCGACCCGACCGACGAGAACACCCGCGACCTCTTTCCGGCCTATCTCTGTAACCGCAGCTACCTCGTGGCGCGTCCCGAAGGCGAGACGCTGCTCGTCTCCGACGTCTATCCCGCCGAGAAGAACCTCACGCGCATCAGCACCGAAGGCACGCTGGACGAGACGGGCGCGCTGCTGCTTAAATCCAAGATCGCCTTCGACGGCATTAACGACAACGCCTATCGCGGGCACTTCCTGCGGCAGAAGTCCGAGGAGCGCCGCAAGTTCTTCGAAGGCATGCTGAAGAGCCGGCTCTCGGGGGCGGAGGTCATCGAATGCGTCATCACGCCTGAAGATCTTCAGGACACCGAAACGCCGCTGTCCGTCTCGCTGACCAGCCGCGTGCCGGACTTCCCTGTGCGTGGCGACGGACTCGACCTTGCCACCATGCCTTGGCTGGGAACGGCCCTCGGGTATGTCAACTTTGTGATCGGTCAGACCGGTCTTGAAGAGCGCCGTTATCCCATGGAAACGGGGATCACCTGCGGCATCGACGAACAGGTCAAACTGGCTGTCGCAGCCGGTTTGGGAGCGGTCCACGCGCGGCCCGCCGATGTGCATATCGACCGCGTGGGCGTGCGTTTCGATATGACCCAAGCGGTGACAAACGGCACACTGGAGGGGTCTCTGAGTTATCTGATCAAAACGCCTGAGTTCTCGCCCGCGGAGTACCTCGAACTCAAGAAGATACTGAAGGAGGTCGAGTCGGCCAGCCGCCACCGTCCGCTCTTCGAGGCCAAAGACATCCTCGCTCCCGATCAGGAGGTGCTCGCGAGCGATACCGACACGCGCATCCTGAATCCGCAGGTGTGGACGACAACGCAGACCTGGTCCAAGCGGATACTCACGTACTCGGGCAAAAAGAAGGGAGCGGAACTGAAGTTCAACTACAACCCCGCTTGGCAGAATTTTGAACTTGTCTCCGCGACGGTCTCGAACACCGACGGTACGGTTCACTCTGTCACGCCCAAAGAGATCAACATCATGGACGCCCCTTGGGCCGGCGCGGCCCCGCGGTATCCCGCCGCGAAAACGCTCGTGGTGAATCTGCCGGGAGTTGAAACGGGCAGCGTGATCGCGGTTACGACGCGCTTCACCCAGACCAACGCGTGTTTTTACAGTCAAAGTTTTACCTTTGGCGGTATGGAGCCTGTTCAGAGTGAGACGTGCCGGTTGACCTATCCGCGTTCGCTCACACCGGCCATCCAGATGTTTTATTTCGACAAGGTTCTCTGCACCACAGAGACCAACGCCTCCGCGGTCGTGCTTACCTGTCACGCTGACCGTCAGCCGGTTCTCCGTTCTGAGGAGCAACTGCCGCCCTCGCACTTCTTCAGGCCGACGCTCTTCGTCTCCTTCGGCGATTGGCAGACGCACGCGCGTCGGCTGCGCCGCGCCATCGACGCGGTTTCCGGCACCGACACGGCCGCCCGACAACACGCCAAGGAGTTAGTCAAAGGCATCAAAGACCCGCGGGCGCGCATCCTCGCCATTCGCGACGATGTGTTGCGCACGATCCGGCCTGCTGGGCCCTCTTTCCTCGATCTGCCGCTCGACTGCTTGTCTACGCCGGATCGAACGTTGGCTGACCAGTACGGCCATCCCGCCGACCGGGCGATCCTGTTGGCCGCGATGCTCGACGCCGCCGGGTTCGAAGCCAAGATCCTGTTCTCCTCTTCGGACACCACCGAGTATCCGGCCTTCTCGAAGCCGCTGCGCGAAGTGCCGCAGCTCGGGTTCTACTGCAATCCGGTGGTGGCTGTGCGTCACAAAGGCGTCACCTGTTATCTGAACGAAGGCGACCAGTACGATGAGCTCGGCGTCTCCAGGCTCGATGGCGCTCCGGCGCTCATGCTGAGCGGAAAGACGACGACGCTGTCTGTGGCCGAGCCGTTCCGCGATAAGGGCAAGAATGTCATGACGATCGATTTAGACGCGCGCGGCACGGCCCGCATCACGGTTACAAACTGGTACTTCGGCACCGCAGCCGGCCCCTTCCGCAAAGGGTACAAAGAGATGTTGCCCGAGGACCGTCGCCGCCA
Organism: bacterium; assembly: GCA_025360845.1. Classification (GTDB taxonomy): domain Bacteria; phylum Verrucomicrobiota; class Kiritimatiellia; order RFP12; family UBA1067; genus JAHFSX01. The sequence goes on along the minus strand of JANYBJ010000032.1, from coordinate 4,347 downwards.
CCATCTGGAACTGGTGGGCGCGGTCGCCAAGTCGGCCGAAGCCGCCTCTGAGCTTGTCACCGAGACCGCGGCCTATCCCGGTTACCGCACCTTCTCGGTCACAGCCTCCAATTACGCCGTCGCCGATGGCAGTGCCCTCACGCTGCTGATTCCCGATGTTGCGGGGGCGCTCTTCCCGCTGCGTGCCGACACTCGTGCGAATCCGCTCTTCATCGCGGGAACCGACACGTCGGAACTGGTCTGCCGCATCCTCCTGCCGCCAGGCTACACGCGCCTGCCGCTGTTGCCCGAGTCCAAGCACTGGACTCTGCCGTGCGGGTTCGGCACGCTGGACTACACGGTTACGGTGACCACACGCGCCGATGCCCGCCGCGAGGTGTGCATCACGCGTGTCATTACGCGGGCCAGTGGCGAGGCGTCTCCCGAACTCTATCCCGCACTGATGGAGTACAACCGGCGTTTCACCCATCCCTCCACGCGCACGCTGGTGGCGGAGAAGCCGACCGCCCAGTGAACTTGACGAAGAAATGACGAAAGGGACAAGCCGATGACCATCTGTCCGGGATTTCTTTGCATCAGCGCGGTTCTGTCGTGTCTGATAGGCGCAGGACCGATATCGGCCCGCGCGGCTGAGGGTTCGGGTTCCGCAGCCACAGCAGCGTTGCCTGTGACGACTGTGGAACAGCCGGCCGGAAAGGTGAGCGAAGAGCTTTACGGAAGATGGCTCGCGGCTTGGGAGAAGTCCATCCTCGACGGTGCCCGCAGCCGCTATTGCGACAAGGAGACGGGCGAGGAGATCGGCTGGCTGGTCAGTCCCTTTCTGAACGGCTTCTACTACGGGTACATGGCGACGCAGGACCCGAAATGGGTAGACCGGTTCGTCGACTGGACGGACGCCTGGGTCCGGCGCGGCAGAGTGGAGCCGGACGGGTACCTCGGCTGGCCGAAATCCGCCGGCGCCAGCACGCAGTCGGTTCCCGATTTCTACACGGACAACCTGCTGGGGGAGGCGATGGGATTGCGCCCCGTGGTTCTGATGGCGGATGCGATTCGCACGACCCCGGCCCTGAAAGCGAAATACGGGCAGAAGGCCGAGGAGTATCTCAAGCTGTCGGAGCGGATTTTCGAGAAGTGGGATACGCGCGGTTGCTGGCGGGAGGTGAAGGACGGCGGGCTCTGGGTGGTTCCTCCGTTTGGCATCGACCCTCAGACGGGGAAGTGGACGGAGGGATACGCGCGAAGGGCCACGGACGGCTTCTCGAAGCCCGACAACAAGCAGAACCTGATCGCGTGTTGGCTCATCGCGATGTCTGACGTGACCGGAAAGGCCGTCTACAAAGAGCGGGCTGAAAAATGGTGGCGTCTCATGAAATCGCGACTCCGCCTGCGCGAAGACGGCAAATACTACGAATGGAACTATTGGGATCCGGCGGGGCCATGGGATTACAAGCCGGACGGCACCCCCAAGCACTGGGTGGGCGTGCATCCCAACGGCGGCTATTACGCGATTGATCTGGAGGGCATCGTGACGGCTTACGAGCACAATCTTGTTTTCACCAAGGAAGAGGTTGACCGGCTGATCGCCACCAACCGCGATTTCATGTGGGATCATCAAGTCGGGGAGGCGAAGTTCCGCCGCATCGACGGCGGAAAGCCTGATGAGCGGTGGAAGGACTCGCCCGGAACACTCTGGCTGGCGCTGACGCCCTATGACGCGACCCTGAGAAAAGTGTTCGAAGCCAACCACAACCCGACAAGCTGGGGCGGAATGAGCGCCACTCCCTGGTATGTCGCCCGCCTGACGGGAAAACTGAAGCCCGGCTTAGCGCCCCTCAACTAACGGGTTGTCCAATGGACTAAAATCCGTCTGGAATCCGCCGCGCAATTGGTGTATTCTTGTAACGAATTGTTTAAAGGTAGATCCGGGGAACGGGGGAGGTGTGCGACCTGTGACCGGGAAGTTGAGACGTAACCGTTTCCGGCTGGCCGGAAACAACAGAGGAGCAGGGCATTCCATGAGCAAAAAGAACATCGAGGCGGCTTACAAACTCGCGTGTGAGCGTTATGCGGAGCTGGGTGTCGACGTCGACGCCGCGCTGAAGAAACTGCTGAAGATCCCGGTCTCGCTGCACTGCTGGCAGGGCGATGACGTGCGCGGCTTCGAGAATCCCGACGGCGATCTGACCGGCGGCATCCAGGCCACGGGCAACTATCCGGGTCGTGCGCGCAACCCCGGCGAGCTGCGCGGCGACATCGAATTCGTGCTCTCCATGGTCGGCGGCTCGCACCGCGTGAATGTCCATGCCTGTTACGCGGAGTTCGAGAAGGGCAAGAAGGTCGACCGCGACGAGCTGCAGCCCGAACACCTGAAGAACTGGATCGACTGGGCGAAGAAGAACAAGCTGGGCATGGACTTCAACCCGACGCTCTTCTCGCATCCGATGTTCAACGGCTTCTCGCTCTCCAGCCGCGACAAGAAGACCCGCAATTACTGGATCAAGCACACGATCGCCACGCGCCGCATCGCGGCGGCTATCGGCAAGGCGCTGGGCTCTCCCTGCGTGAACAACGTCTGGATCCCGGACAGCTATAAAGACATCCCGGCGGACCGTGAGACGCCCCGCAAGATCCTCAATGACTCGCTGGACGCCTGCTTCGCCGAGAAGCTCGATCCCAAGCATATGCTCGACGCGATCGAGTCCAAGCTTTTCGGCATCGGCGGGGAAAGCTATACGGTCGGGTCACACGAGTTCTACATGGGCTATGCCGTCAAGAACCAGAAGGTGCTGACGCTCGACGCGGGGCACTTCCATCCGACCGAGACCATCGCCGACAAGCTCTCCGCCTGCCTGCTGTTCGTGCCGGAGATCCTGCTGCACGTCAGCCGCGGGGTGCGCTGGGACAGCGACCACGTGGTGATCGTGAACGACGACCTGATCGCGATCGCCCAGGAGCTGGTGCGCATCGATCAGTTCAAGCGCGTGCATATCGGACTCGACTACTTCGACGCGAGCATCAACCGCATCGCGGCATGGGTGATCGGCGTGCGGGCCATGCAGAAGGCGTTGCTCTATGCGCTGTTGGAGCCGCTGAAGCTGATGCAGGGCGCGGAGGCGAGCGGCGACCTGACGTCTCGTCTGGCGTGGACTGAGACGGCCAAGACCATGCCGTTCGGCCCGATCTGGGATAAGCTCTGCGAGCGCGAAGACGTGCCGCTGGATACGGAATGGCTCAAAGAGGTGAAGACCTACGAGGCCAACGTGCTGGCGAAGCGGTAGGGGAGAACAGGAAATTGCATACCATGGATATTCTCAAGGCAATCACGGAGCTGTCGCATACGTTCGGAACTGCGGAGTATGTCAAGGCGGGGGGGGGGAACACCTCATGTAAGACGGCGGACACGTTGTGGGTAAAGCCGTCCGGCACCACGCTGGCGGGGCTGAAGCCCGAGACGTTTGTGGCGATGGACCGCGCGGTGCTGTCGCGGCTCTACTCGACGAAGGCGCCTGCCGAGCCCGCCGCCCGCGAAGACCTGGTCAAAAACATGATGGCCTCGGCCGTCAAGCCGGAGACCCCGGGGCGCGCTTCGGTGGAGGCTCCGCTGCACGATTCGATTTCGAAGCGTTACGTGGTGCATACGCACCCGGCCGCGGTTAACGGTCTGACCTGTGCGGTGGGCGGGCGGGCGGCGGCGGCGCGGCTCTTTCCGGACGCGCTCTGGGTGCCTTACATTGACCCCGGGTACACGCTGTGCATGGCGGTGCGGGAGGCGATCCAGCTCTACAAGGCTGAACGTGGCGTCGAGCCGTCGCTGATGTTCCTTGAGAACCATGGCGTTTTCGTGGCCGGCGATACCGAGGCCGACATCTGTGCGACGTATGCGCGGGTCATGGACACGCTGAAGAAACAGTACCGTGAGCTGGGGGTCTCTTCCGAAGTGGTTGTCGGTGCGGTCCCTTCCGAGGCGCAGGTTGCCGGCTGGCGGCAGGTGCTGGCGGAAGGGCTGGGCGCGGATGCGGCGGCGGTCGCTGTTTCCGGGCGCTTCGACGTCGGCAGCGGGCCGATCTCGCCGGACCACATCGTGTATGCCAAGTCCTATCCGTTTGAAGGCGTTTTGACGGTCGATAATCTGCGTGCGTTCAAGGCGGTGCGGGGGTACTCGCCGCGCATGGTGGTGACCGATCACGCGGTGCTGTGCGTGGGTGCGACCGAGAAGACCGCTCGGCTGGCGCTCGAGCTGACATTGGACGGGGCGTTGGTCAAGCAGCTGGCGCGGGCGTTCGGCGGGCTTCAGTTCTTGAGCGACGTTTCGCGCGGTTTCATCGAAAACTGGGAGGTCGAATCGTA
>JANYBJ010000012.1 GCA_025360845.1 bacterium | reverse complement strand
GCGGACAGCCTTGTGTTCCGGTTCATGACCGTCCTCATGATACGAAGACCAATAGATCCGCGCCGCCGCCTCCTTGACACAGGAGGCAACGACGCCAGGCTTCGCGTGGTCACGCGCAGACACATCCAATTGCGGCCAAGGGAAATTGTTGTAGACCAACCCCGCCGAGTACCGGTAACGCGATTCCAACCGTCCGCACACCTGCCGCATCCAGGCCATGTGCATGGTGGAGGTCAATATGCCGAAGTGATAAAGCGTGGCGTCGGGGATGATGTTAACAAGATTGCTTGCGATGACATCGGACGTCAAATAGCCGATCGGAATGAAAGCGCGACGCTCTGACGAAACGCCTGGAATCAACAGATAGTCTGATTTGGGTTGGCGATTCTCACCGAAACGTGTGGGCGTTGCTGCAAGCTTTCGTGTTGTCTCACGCGTGCTTTCTGAACGGATTTTACGTACCGCCTCAACCCGTTTAAGCACCTCGGGCAGGCCTCTCAATTCCTGTGGTTCAACTTCATCAAACCAAAGGCACCAACGCGATTCACCGTTGATGAACTCTTGCGACCCGAGAAAAGGGCGAATCCATCTGCTTGCTTGTGGTTCTTTACTGACGAGGTCTGTTTTTTCCTTATCGTCCAACAACAGGTTCCCGCCGTCATTTGGCATGCTGCCGAAAATCATTTCCGGCACCGGGCATAAGGTCGTGCCGCGAGACCTGGCGACAACATCATTGCCTTCGATAAGATAAGGGCTGATGTTTCTGACCTCTTCACAAGAGACCTTGCCGCCGGCGCACTCGTAAAGCCGTTTCTCCGACGTGTTGAAACAACCGAACCCGATGATCACCACATGCACATGCGCTTTGCCCCGTGCTTCGCTCGCCCACGCGAATGTCCTGTAAGCGAAATGAATTTTGACGTTCCGTTCGAAAAGCGCGTTCCAAAGCACGCCGACCTGCTCGCCCTGCGAGACGGAGTTGGTCGAAACGAACCCGACGCAGATGGCGGTGCCCTGAATGTAGTCGGCTGCTTTTGCATACCAACAGGTGACATAATCGAGTACGCCCGCGCCTTTGACTTTGCCCCAGATCAACGCCATGTCCGCCTTTTGCGCGGCCTCCTGGAATTGCTTCCCGATGAAGGGCGGGTTGCCGAGAACGCAGGAACAGCGGTCGGGCGGCAGGATCGCTTTCCAGTCGAGGCGCAGGGCGTTGCCGAGAACGATATGCGCGGACTTCTTGAGCGGCAGCCTCGCGAAATACCTTCCGAACGCCTGCGCAAGTTGCACGTTCATCTGATGTTCCATCAGCCACATCGCCGCTTCGGCGATGCGGGCGGGCCACTCTTGGATCTCGATGCCGGTGAAGGCGTTCACATCCACGCAGGACAATGACTGCACATCGAGTTGAAATTCCTCCTGCGGAACATCGGCGTAAAGGGCCGTTAGCACCTCGATTTCCAACAGACGCAGTTCGCGGCAGGTGATGACGAGGAAGTTGCCGCAGCCGCAGGCCGGGTCGAAGAAGCGCAGGGTTCCCAACTTTTTATGAAACTGCTTGAGCATGGCCTTGCTGCGCCGGGCCTTCGCGAACTCCGCCCGCAGACCGTCCATGAAGAGGGCGTTGATGACCTTGAGGATGTCGCGCTCCGAGGTGTAGTGCCCGCCTGTCTGGCGGCGCTCCTTCCCGTCCATGGTGCCTTGGAACAGCGAGCCGAAAATGGCGGGCGAAATTGTCGACCAGTCGAAATCCGTGCATCTCATCAGCGCGTCACGCATGGCGCGGTTGAAATCCGCAAACGCAAGCCTTTCAGAGAACAGCGCCCCGTTGACGTAAGGGAAAACGGCCAGAGTTTCGTCCAGGTTTGCCTGCCGCCGTTCGGGCGGGGTATCCAGCACCTCGAAGAGCCGCGCCAGATGCAGGCCGAGATCCGAACCGTCCTTGGCCGTCTTGTTTTCGAGGTAATAGGTGAACGTGTCGCGGTCGAACAGTCCCGTATCCTCCGCGAAGAGGCAGAACAGGATGCGAACCAGAAAGCGTTCGAGGTCATGGCCCGCGTAGCCGCCGTCGGCCAGCGCGTCGTGCAGTTCGTCAAGGATCTCCACGGCCTTGATGTTGATCGGGTCTTCGTCGCGCAAACGCTGTTGCTTGTACCCCGCGATAAAAGCGAATTCCTGAATCTTCTTGTGAAAATCCTTCAGGGGAAACTCGACCTTGCGGATATGCCGTCCCTCGAAAAGCGGCAGGTTAAGTTGCTCGTCGGGTTCGAGGTCATACAGCACGAAGCGCTCAAAGTCCGAAAGGATCACATAGCGCGGCAATTCGCTTGTCCGTCCTTCTCGGGCAAGATCCTCATAGTAGTCAAAAGCTTGAGACTCGGCTTGATCCAGACTCTTGCCCCGGCTCTTGTGTTCCGCCAGCACCAAGCCGCGCCAGAAAACATCAATGAAACCGTACTGACCTTTGATATTCTTAACCCGCTCTTCAAACGTCGCGATCAGACGCCGCCGCACGCCGAAAACCTGAAAAAACTCATCCCAGAAGGATTTGGCTTCCGCGTCCTCGCGATACTCTTCCGCCCACTCGCGGGAAAAGCGGATGGCGTTCTGTCTGATCTCGTTCCAACTGATAGGCATAAGGGCTCGTTTTTTACACTTTAGAAGTGCCTTACAAACCAACAACGGCAATAAAAAACAAGTTGTTTCACCACGAAGAACACGAAGAGCACGAAGTAGTATGGATGAATCAATCACCTCTTCGTGGCCTTCGTGTACTTCGTGGTGAGGATTCTGGGTTGCGGGCTTCGCCCGCTTTTGATGTCATTACCGTACCACAGACAAGCCGCCCCGTAAAGAAACCAGCCATTCTAAGTTTGGCTTAGGCCGCCATGAGAGACTGCCCTACGGGCACACTACAAACGGATTTCCCGAAGCTTTCTTGCGTTCGTAGTGGCGCCGTGAGGCGCTTCCTTGCCAAATTTAGTGCCTTACAAACCAGCAACAGCAATAAAAAACAAGGTGTTTTACCACGAAGACACGAAGTGTACGAAGAAACACAAAGCCAGAGGGAGGGAGAAGGCTGTCAGGTGTTTAGGCTGTTAGGCTGTTCAACTCCTAAAT
>JANYBJ010000001.1 GCA_025360845.1 bacterium | reverse complement strand
GTGTACGAAGAAACACAAAGCCGGAGGGAGGGAGAAGGCTGTCAGGTGTTTAGGCTGTTAGGCTGTTCAACTCCTAAATTCTCCCTAACTCCTCACAGGTGTTTAGTGTAGTGTCCCTTAAATGGCTATACACATGACAGTCACCTTAAACCGGTTTTTTTTGACAGGTTTGACAGGATTTTCAGGGCTAACTCGTTATTCATCCTGTTTCATCCTGCCATCCTGTCAATAGAATTTAAGGTACACTGTCTAGTTATTTGCGGGACACTGCATGAGGTGTCTTTGTGGTGGAAATTCCGGGTTGTGGGCAGAGCCCGCGTTAGTTCGCGTCCGGCCTTCACGGGCGTTCAATGGCTGTGGTCGTGATGATCGTGATGCCCGTGATCATGATCATGATGAGGGTGAGGGTGAGGGTGGTGAGGGTCAGGCGGTGTTCCGGCCTCGGCTCCGGCCGCTTTCAAAAGCGCGTCGGTGGCCGCCATATTCGCCGCCGCCTTGTCCAGAAGCGTGGCCAGGCTCAAGGCTCCCTCCGCCCGCGCCGCCTCGGACCACTTCCTGAACTCGGCCTCGTGGTTCTGGTTGTGCTCGATCCAGTGCGGCAAAAGCACCCGCAGTTTTTCAGTCGCGGTTTTCAAATCCATCTCAGACCTTTCTCCCTGTTTGTGTCAGGGTTACATTGCCTTGCAGGAAATCGATGCCGCTGACCGTCGCGCCAGGCACGAGGTGTGGTTCCTCGAACAGGGCGCTAACCACGACACCCTCCTCGGTGACCTTGAGGGTGGCAGCGTTTTCCAGCACAACCTTCTCGCTGCCGCCGCCTTTCAGGATGATGCGCATCTGGCACATAAAAACCTCCTCCTTTTAACCGCTCTCTTTACGCGTGGAAAGTATATCAGCTTCGACCGCCCTTGGCGACGCTGTGATGCGCCAGGCGTGCGCATACACGGACACCCGCTCGTCCCGCAGAAACCCGCACAGGGTTATGCCTAGCCGGTCGGCTGCCTCAACCGCCGCGGCGGTGGGGGCTCCCACGGCCGCCACGACGGGGATGCGGGCCCTGGCCGCCTTGGCGATCAGCTCCAGGCTTGCGCGCCCCGACATGAAGACGCCTGCGCTGTTCAGGGAGATTCCCCGCAGAAGCGCATGACCGATCAGTTTGTCGAGCGCATTGTGACGTCCCACATCCTCTCTGACACACAGCACCTTCCCTGTCTCGTCGAACAGGGCCGCCGCGTGCGCGCCGCCGGTCGCACGAAACAGGGGCTGCATCGCCAGAACAGCCGGGGATACCCGGCAGACGGCCGCGACAGGAACCTGCCACGGACTCTCGACGCGGCCAAGGGCTGCCACCATGGCTTCAAGGTCCTCCCTGCCGCACAGACCGCACGACGAAGTGACGATCAGCGACCGGCGGGGCTTCTCGCCGGGGTTTGCGGTCTTGACGGCCATCAGGTCGGGAGTCTCCGGACATTCGCGCAGGAGCTGGATATCGCCGGGACTTCCGATCAGGCCCTCGGTGAACAGGAAGCCGACAACAAGTTCACGGTCGGCCCCCGGGGAACGCAGGAGCGTGTAAGGAGTGCCGTCGACCTCGATAGTCAGAGGCCGCTCAAGGATCACGACAGCCCGCTCGCGGAAGCCGTCTGGGTGGGAGCGGTCATACCGGAGGATGTCCGTCTCCCAAACCCCGCCAGGTGCAGTCGGGCAAGGGGGGGCGTTCATGTCACCAAGCCTCCGGGAAGGCCGCGTTGGTGAACAAATCCTCCACCTTCGCCTTATGGCGCCGCTCGATCTCGGCCAGGCGGAGGAGCAGGTCGCGCTCGGCTCCCTCGGGATAGAGACTGGCCCAGTTCTCGTAAAACTCGACGGCCAGCTTTTCTTTTTTGGCGGCCAGGAGGAAGGCGTCGGGCGGCGACATGTCCGCGGTGAAATCGGGTGCCGTCAGGCATTCGAGGAGCGACCCGCCGGAGGTTGTGCCTTCGGGTAGGGGGCGTGCGCCGCTCTTGAATTCTAAGATGAGCTGCTTGTGTTCGATTTCGTCGCGCATCAGACCCTCGAGCGCGTCGCGTGTGACCGGATCGCTCGCGCGGCCTGCGGCCTGCCGGTAAAAGGCGGCCGCAGATTCCTCGTTGGCTGCCGCCCGGTCGAGAATGACGGCCATCCCGACCGTTGTCTGCCTGTGCGTCGCCACGCGGGCAGCCATGATGCCGTCCAGCCGCCGGAAAATGGCGGGGGCATCCAAAGGTTTGCCGAAGAGCGCGTCCACATCCGGCGCATGCGCTGTGCCGAATGTGCCATCCCAGCCGGAGCGGCTGAGATCGGTTACAAGCACGACCACGGCGCCAGACCGCCTGGCTGCGGTAATGTTCATGAGGGTTGGCTCCAGGCCAGCCTTGTCGGTCATAAAGACAACCGCAGCGTCTGCGGTCCGTGCGGACTTGCTGAGGAAATTCCAGCCGGCGTCGAGCGCCGCCTGTTGGATCGCGTCGTGCGAGCCGCCATCGGCATTGATCACAAGAACGGTTTTCATCGGATCAGAGTCCCCTTTTATGCGTCCGGGTTGTCGGCGTGTTCTACGCTGGCGGCGCAGCATTTATACTCCGCCGTACGCGTGTAGTTGTCAAAGGCGTCGTTGGTCAGGAGGTTCGTCGCGCTCTCAACGAAATGGAAGGGCATCCACAATGCGCCGGGACGCACTTTCTCACCCACATGCGCGCGGACGGCGAGCGAGCCGCGGCGCGTGGTGATGCGCGCGGTGCCGCCATCGACGATACCCAGGCGGTCGGCGTCGGCGCGGTGCATCTCCACGAAGTTCTCGTCCTGCTTTTGCGAGATGATGGCTGACTTACGCGTCATGTTGCCGATGTTGTAGTGGTAAAGCGTACGCCCCGTGGAAAGCATGAACGGGTAATCGGCGTCCGGCTCCTCGGCGGGCGGGCGGAACGTGATCGCGTGCATCAGGCCCTTGCCGCGCGTGAAGCGCCCCTGGTGCAGGAAGGCGGTGCCGGGGTGGTCCTTGGTAGGGCAGGGCCACTGCAGGCCGACCTTGTCGATGCGCTCGTAGGACATCCCCCCGTAGCTCGGCGTGAGAGCGACGATTTCGTCGAAGATTTCCGACGCGCCCGCATAGCGCATGGGATAGCCCATCGCGGTGGACATCTCGCAGAGGACCTGCCAGTCCGGCCGCGCCTCGCCCGGCGGTTCGACGGCCTTGCGCACACGCTGCACGCGGCGCTCCGTATTCGAGAACGTGCCGTCCTTTTCGGCAAAGCAGGTCGCGGGCAAGACCACGTCAGCGAGCTTGGCCGTCTCGGTCATGAAGATCTCTTGGACCACCAGGAAATCCAGCTTCTTCAGGTCCTCAATGACTTTGGTCTGGTTCGGCTCGCTGAGAACGGGGTCTTCGCCGAAGACGTAAAAGGCCTTGAGCACGCCTTCGCCTGCCTTCTCGAGGAAATCGGTCACGCGGCCGCCGACGTTGGTCGGCAGCTCGCCGCCCCACGCCTTGGCGAACTTGGCGCGCACGGCCGCGTCGCCGACCTTCTGGTAGCCGGGGAGCACCGAGTGGATCGCGCCCATGTCGCAGGCGCCCTGCACGTTGTTCTGTCCCCGGATGGGATTGATCCCCGACGACTCCTTGCCGATCTGTCCGCAGAGCATGGCGAGGTTGGCGAGGTTCATGACGTTCTCGGTGCCGCAGGTGTGCTCCGTGATCCCCAGCGTGTAGAAGATCGCCGACGGCGTTCCGGCCGCATACCATTCGGCCGCACGCCGGATCAGTTCGGCATCGACGCCGCAAACCTCTGCCGCCAGCTCGGGCGTACACGACTGCACGTTCGCTTGCAGCGCCTCGAACTGCTCGCAGCGCTCGGCGACGAAGGCCTCGTTGTGAAGGCTCTTGGCCAGGATGTGATGCATCATCGCGTTGACGAGCATGTTGTCCGTTCCGGGCCGGTGCTTGATGTGAATGTGCGCGCGCCGCGCCATCCAGGTGTCCCGCGGATCGCACACGATCAGCCGCGCCCCTTTGCGCAGGGCCTTCTTCATCTCCAGGCCGACGATGGGGTGGGCCTCGGTCGGGTTCGCCCCGATGAGGAAGAGGGTCTGCACATTCTTGATCTCGCCGATCGAGTTGGTCATGGCGCCCGAGCCGAGGGACATGGCTAATCCGGCGACGGTCGGCGCGTGGCAGGTGGTGGCGCACTGGTCGATGTTGTTGGTCTTGCCCGCCATGCGGGCCAGCTTCTGCATGAGGTAGTTCTCTTCGTTCGTGCAGCGTGAAGAGCTCAGGAACGCCACGCCCTCAGGGCCGTACTTGTCGCGGGCTGCGGCCATGCCGCCGGCAGCCTTTTTGAGGGCTTCGCCCCAGGAAGCCTCGCGGAAGGACCCGTGCTCCCGGATCAAGGGTTTCGTCAGCCGTTCCGGGGAATGGACGAAATCAAAGGCGAAATGCCCTTTCACGCAAAGGTTGCCGTCGTTAGAACCCATGCCCGGCTCTGTCGTTACCCGCACCACCCGGTTCAGACGGGGATTGACGTTGAATTCAAACGCGCAGCCGACCCCGCAGTACGTGCAGGTTGTCTGAACCTTGGTCAGGTCTTTGGCCCGGCCCAGTCCCTGGGCAGCCTTCTCGCGCATGGCCCCGGTGGGGCAGACCCGAATGCACCCGCCGCACAGTTCGCAGTCGGACGCATGCAGGTCGCGGCCGTGCGCGGTGTTGACTTTCATGGTGATGCCGCGGCCGTCGAAGGTCAAGGCGCACACGCCCTGCACCTCTTCGCAGAAACGCACGCACCGGCTGCAGCGCACGCATTTCTCCACATCGTACTCGATGCCGTGGTTCAGGGTGGTGTAGTTGGGTGTGTTCGTGTCGGAGTGCTGGTAAGCGCCGTAAGCCCATTCAGTCGCGCCATAGCGGTAGGACAGATTCTGAAGGGCGCAGCCGCCGTCCGCATCGCAGGTCGTGCAGGCGACCCGGTGCTCGCTCAGCAAGAGCTCCAGGATCAGCTTCCGGCGGCTGGACAGCTCCGGGGATTCGGTGATGACATGGAGGCCTTCGCTGACGGGCGTGGCACACGCCAGGACAGGGGGGCGGCTGGTGTCGCCCACATGCACCTGGCAGAGCCGGCAGGCGCCTGCGGGCTTGAGGCGGGGCTCGTGGCAAAGGTGCGGGATGTCGATGCCGTGGGCTTGGGCGGCTTCCATAATGGTCTGGCCCGGCTCCGCCGTGATCACGCGGTTGTCAATGGTCAGTGTGAGCATGCGCTTTCTCCTTGTCTGACGTTCCCCAAGCCATCATTTCTTGACGACGGCATCGGCTGGGCACACGTCCAAGCATGCGCCACATTTGATACAGAGGGCTGACTGGATGACGAAGGGCCGGCCTACTTTGCCCTTCTCCCGTTCCTGTTCGGTGGCCCGCGCGGGCGCTTTGCCGATTTGTCCGGAGATACAGTCGGCGGGACAGTTCTTAACGCAGCGCCCGCAGCAGATGCACTTGTCCGGCAAAATGGAGAAGGAGATCAAGCTGCGGCAGGCCCCGGCCGGGCAGGTCTTCTCGTTGACGTGCGCCTCGTACTCCGAGCGGAAATGGCGGAGGGTCGTCAGGACGGGATTGGGCGCCGTTTGGCCGAGTCCGCAAAGCGAGTTCTTTTTGACCTCGCTTCCCAGTTTTTCCAGACGCTCGATGTCTTCCGGCTTGCCTTGGCCTGCGCAAATGCGCTCCAGGATTTCCAGCATGCGGGTTGTCCCGATCCGGCAGGGGGGGCATTTGCCACAAGACTCCTTGGCGCAGAACTCCATGAAGTAGCGGGCAAGGTCGACCATGCAGGTGTCGTTGTCGAGGATGATCAGGCCGCCGGACCCCATGATCGCGCCGACCTCCTTGACGGTCTCATAGTCGATGGGCATGTCCATGTACTTCGCCGGCACACAGCCGCCGGAGGGCCCGCCCATCTGCGCGGCTTTGAAGGTGGAGCCCGCGGGAACGCCGCCGCCGATCTCGTTGACCAACTGGCGCATGGTGATGCCGATGGGAACCTCCACGAGCCCGGTGAACGTGACCTTGCCGGCCAAGGCGAAGATTTTCGTGCCCGTGCTCGAGGGTGTCCCCAGGCGGGCGTACGCGGCGCCGCCCATTCGCAGGATGGGCGCCACGTTGGCGAGCGTTTCCACGTTGTTGATGCAGGTCGGTTTGCCCCAAAGGCCGCTTTGCGCCGGGAACGGCGGCCGCGGCCGCGGCTGGCCCCGCTTGCCTTCGAGGGACGCGAGGAGCGCGGTCTCCTCGCCGCAAACAAAGGCGCCCGCGCCGACTTTGATCTTCAAGTCGAAGTTCATGCCGGTTCCCAGAATGTTCTCGCCCAGCAGGCCCAGTTCCTTGGCCTGCGCGATGGCGATTCTGAGATGCTCGATGGCGATGGGATACTCCGCCCGCACATAGACGTATCCGTGCCGGGCGCCGATCGCATAGGCCGCAATCAGCATCCCTTCGATGACGGCGTGCGGATCGCCCTCGACCACCGCGCGGTCCATGAAGGCGCCGGGGTCGCCCTCGTCGGCGTTGCAGACCAAGTACTTGACCTCCTCCTGCACGGCGCGCGTCGCGGCCCACTTGCGTCCGGCTGGGAACCCCGCTCCGCCCCGGCCGCGCAGGCCGGCGGCGGCGACCTCATCGATGACCGCCTGCGGACTCATCTGGGTCAGGACGTGCTCCAGCATTTCATACGAGCCTGTCGCGAGGGCCGCCTCGATGCGGGCAGGGTCGATCCGTCCGCAGCGTTCAAGAACGATCTGCTTCTGGGCGGCAAAGAACGGGATGTCCATCCGCTTGGGAAGCGGGCCTTGACTGCCCTGGAAGCAGAGGCGCTCGACGACGCCTCCGCCAAGAAGCGTGGTGCGCACGATCTCCGGCACATCCTCGGCTTTGGCGCCTATGTAGAGGATTCCCTCGGGATCGATGCTGATCACCGGAGCGCCTGCGCAGATTCCCTGGCAGCCGGTCTTGATGAGCGCCACCGTATGGGCCAACCCCGCGGCCGCCAGTTCCTCTTCGAACGCGGCGTGGACCTCCAAGGCGCCCAGCGCGCGGCAGCCTGTGCAGCAGATCCGCACGGCCCGTTTCGGGTGGTCCTGCTGTGACTCGCGGCGCAGGGCATGAAGTTTTTTAATCTGTGGTGTCGTGTGGGGCATATCGGACTTCCCTTTTCGTTCACTGTTCTTTGCCCGGATGATTCTCAGCCGCAATCTCAAGGATCTTGATAGCCTTCTCCGCCGTGAGGTTTCCGTAGTACTTGGTGTCAACGAGCATCACGGGGGAGAGAAAGCAGGTGCCGAGACAGGCGACCGTTTCCAGAGAGAAGCACATGTCGGGGGTTGTCCCGCCGTCTCCGACACCCAGGTGCCTGATGACCGCGTCCATGATTTTGGGCGCTCCGCGCACGTGGCAGGCGGTACCCCTGCACACGCGCACGGTATGCTTGCCGTGGGGCTGCATGTGAAACTGCGCGTAGAAGGTGGCCACTCCGTAAAACTTCGCCACCGGCACGCCGCTGAGCCGTGAGAGCTCATCCATCGCGGGCCGGGGGAGGTATCCGTAATGATCCTGGATGTCCTGCAGGGAGCTGATGATGTCCGCCTCGGCGAACGGGGTGTGCGAGGCGACAATCTCGGCGACCGGTGTCAGGTCTATGGACGAAACCGACGCGCTTTTACTCTGCATGTGTTGAACCCTCCCGCTACTCGATTGACCCCGTGTGAGTGCCCGCCAAAGGTACCTGTCAGACAATAACTCTACTGGAATGCAATATTATTAATAATAGCAGACTCCTTTTGTAAACGAAACGAAAAAACAGGGAGCCCAGACTTTTTTTCTGAACATCCGTTGCGGTGCCTGCCGCGATGCGAGTCCGTAACGAAAAATCTCGTAAGGGGCGGATCGCCGACCGACCGGAAGCGTGGCTGCCAAACGATCTTTGAGAACACCTGCCTGGATTTTTCCGCAAATGTGTGCGCCTTGAGGGGCGGAAATCAGTTGACATAACATATATTATGCGACGTTATGATTGCGGCATGTTACCCGCATGTAATTTATGCTCCCGAGAAGCCTTCCTATTGCCGAGCATCATAAGAAAAAGTATAATGCCCGCATGAAAAAAATTTGTTTGTTTTACGCTGTTTGCGCCTGGGGGGCCTATACGACGCAAGCCGCAGGCGTGAAAATCTGTTTCGAGGCCGAAAGCTCATCGTCACTCGAAGCTCCAATGATTGTCGCCACCAACGGTGTCCCGGGCGCGTCTGGAGCGTATCTTGAAATTCCCGAGGGTGCGGGCAACCCGCCCAAACTGATGGCCGGAAAGGCCTCCTTTTCCGTGGATGTCCCCGAGGACGGACTTTTCACCCTCTGGTGCCGTGTCTGGTGGGAAGGCGAATGCAGCAATTCCTTCACAATCAATGTGGACGACACCCCCGGGTTCCTTTTTGGCGAAGATGCGACTTACAAAGTGTGGCACTGGGTCAAGTACCCGGTCTCGCGCACGGTCTCCCCCATCAAACTTGCAAAAGGAAAACATCTCCTGACCTTTCATAACCGTGAAGACGGCGTCCGTCTCGACCAAATCCTCTTGAGTGCCGACAAGCGTTTCGTTCCCGTAGACATAGAGACTCCGGGGACGCGTCAATGACAGTACAACGCCTTCATATGCTGCTGCGAATGTTGTTCCGATACGGCGTGTTGCTCACACTTTGTATCGCGCCGACCCAATGGTCGTTTGAGCCCCGCCCCAAACTCCACCTTTCGCCCGCAGACCTGAGTCTGGCGCTCACAGCCGGGGTTTGGTTGCTGGACACGTTCGTGACACGTCAGTGGAAAAGGCTTCTGCTTTTGCCTCCTTGGCCCAATCTGTTCTTCATCGCGTTCGCCTGCGTATCGGCCATAAACGCTCCTGACAAAGCATCCGCGATAAAGGACCTGATCCAGTATGTTGAATATTTCCTTGTCGGCGCGATGCTCTTTGCCGCGTTCCTGAATGACGATGAGCGCGCTTCGCGTAAGGCCTTAACGGTGCTGGCAACCGTCACGGCGATCATCCTAAGCCTTGCGCTCTACCACTACTTCTCTCCGGACCTGTCGCTGCTTCAAGTGCGCGGGACCTTCGGCAACCGAAACGTGCTGGGAGGCTTTCTCGCTCTGGCCTTACCGCTCTGTTTCGGAGGAGTGATCGGCTCGCGCTCTTTTGCGCTGCAATCCGCGCTGGCGGTCCTGCTGGTTGCGGGGCTTACGGTCAACCTCTCGGGAGCCTCCTACTTTGCCGTCGCGGGAGTGCTTCTCTGTATGGCCGCGACGCGCGGTCCCCGACTGTTCATCCCCGTGGCCGCGAGTCTGCTTGTGTGGCAGATCCTCGTGCTGCCACAGTTGCCTCGTGAAAACGATCTCGCGCATTTCCAGTCGGTCGCGCTCTATGACGGCACCGGTGCCGCTGAGCGGCGCTATCCCGACTGGCAGGCCGCCTACAGCATGACGCTCACCCATCCGTGGCTGGGTGTCGGCCTCGGCAATTATCAGAAACATATCGGACAGTATTATGATAATATTCCGCGACAGACGGGGCCGTCCGAACCGGATATCCAGAACCTCTATCTGGTGCTCGCGGCATCCGCCGGTGTACCCGCGCTCTTCGCCGTTCTCGCGATGCTTTCGGTCGCTCTGCAAAAACTCAGCGCACTCCCCCACCGGACCGCACTGGCGCTGGGGTTGGCGGGTTCCCTGGGCGCTTTCGGTCTCGTTGCCGTGTGGCACCCGCTTCTCGTCCGCGGCATTGGGCTTCCACTGGTCTTCTTGCTCACGTTGGCGCACCATCTGGCCATAACCCCGTCATCAGACACGAAATTAACTTTATAATGGACGTCGTTGACCATTCAGTTGCCCCTCGTATTTTCGAGCTTCCGGTGCATAAAATCCGCAACCGGGTGCTTCGGGTATTCGCCCGCATGGTTAAGCGCCCGGTCGAAAGCATTTGCGGTCTGCTTGCGGCGGATCGCATTTATGCGCGCGCGTGGAAAATGCCGAAAGAAATTCCGTTTTGCGATCGCGTCCTCCAGTCCGTCGGCGTGCGCACCAACTTCTCAGAAGAAGAACTTTTCAATGTGCCCAAAGAGGGTGCAGTCGTCGTCGTCGCCAACCATCCCTTCGGAGGTGTCGAAGGTGTCATCCTGCTCTCGCTCTTGCTCCGCGTTCGCCCCGATGTGAAAGCCATGGCGAATTATCTGCTGAGTTCGATCACCGAGATGCGCGATGATTTTATCTTCGTTGACCCCTTCGCCTCAAAGAACTCCGCCAAAGCCAATCTGCGTCCGATTAAAGAGAGCTTGACATGGCTGAGGGACGGACATCTGCTCATTGTCTTTCCGTCAGGCGAGGTGTCCAGCTTTGACCGCCGCACGTTGCATGTGCGAGATCCCGCTTGGAGCGCGAGCATCGCGGCGCTGGTGCGGAAGACTGAGGCGACGGTGGTCCCGATGTTCTTTCCTGGACGCAACAGCGTTTTCTTCAACCTGGTCGGGTTCATCCATCCCTTTTTCCGGACCTCGCTCCTGCCGCGCCAACTTGCGAACAAGAAAGGTCAAACACTCACGGTCCGCATCGGCACGCCGTTGACGACCAAAGCGCTGGCGCCTTTCTCCATGGATGACGTCCAGCTCATCAAATACATGCGCTTCCGCTCTTACCTGCTCGCCGAACGCGAAACCCACCGCACACGCCGGTTCATCACCCTCAACCCTCAGATGTTGCCGCTCGACCCGATCATCGCACCTGTGGCGGCCGAGATCCTGACCCGTGAAATCGCACGCCTTCCGGCAACCTGCAAGCTCATCGCGGCCGGCGACTTCGAAGTCTACATTGCCGCCTCCCATCAGATTCCCTCCTGCCTGCGGGAGATCGGGCGTCTGCGCGAATCCACCTTCCGCGCCGTGGGCGAAGGCACGGGCAACGCGATCGACCTCGACGCGTTCGACGACTACTACTCGCATCTCTTCATGTGGAATGCCGTGCGGCAGGAGATCGTCGGCTCCTACCGCCTCGGACTCACGGACATCATCATCGCAGAGCACGGTGTACACGGCCTCTATACGCGTACGCTTTTCAAATTTGACGAGCGGCTGATGGAAAAGATTCCGCCCGCGATTGAAATGGGGCGCTCCTTCATCCGCACGGAGTACCAAAAGGCCTACACCTCGCTTTTCCTGCTCTGGAGAGGAATCTCCGCATTTATCGGACGCAACCCCCACTACCGTGTGCTTTTCGGCCCCGTCAGCATCACGAATGAATACCGTGAGGCTTCGCGCTGCATGATTCTCGCCTCCATGCGCCAGACGTGTATGGCGGATGATCTCACGCATCTGGTGAAGCCCAAGTTCCCGCCCAAGCCGCCGCACCGTTCCGAATGGTGTCTCAAAGAGTACATGGAGCACCTCAATGACATCGACCAAGTGGCCAGCTATGTTTCAGAGATCGAGCCCGACGGGAAAGACATTCCTGTGCTGTTGCGTCAGTACCTCAAGCTGAGCGGCAAACTGCTCGCCTTCAATGTCGATCCCGAGTTCAGTTCTGTGGTCGACGGACTGATCATGGTCGACCTCTCGCAGTCCAGCCCCAAGACGCTTCGGCGCTATATGGGCAACGATATCGCGGAAGCCTATTTCAAATACCACGGCATTAGCGAAACCAACGAAGAAGGGGCGAAGAATTCAGCATCCGCAGCCAATTCCTAACCACTCACTTCCCAGCTCCCCTCCCCCATCATGCTCCAACATCTTTCAGTACGCAATTTAGCCATCGTCGAAGAGGCGTCGGTCGTTTTCGGTCAGGGACTCAACATCATCACTGGCGAGACCGGCGCGGGCAAGTCCGTCCTCATGGGCGCACTCGATCTGGTGTTGGGTGGACGCGCCGACAAGTCGTCGATCCGCGAGGGCGCCTCCGAAGCGTGGGTCGAGGCGGTTTTCAGCCTGTCGGATACCCGCACCGTCGATGCGCTGCTCGATGCGGGCGGCTTACCCCCTTGCGAGGAGGGCAGCCTGATCGTGCGCCGCTCGGTCGCCGCAGCAGGCGCTGGGCGCTGCCTCGTTAACGACGCGGCCGTCACCGTGCAGACCTTGCGAAAAATCGGTTCGCTGCTTGTCGATATCCATGGCCCTTACGATCATCAGTCGCTGCTCGCTGCCGATTTCCAGCGCGACATTCTCGACGCCTACGGCCACTGCGCCCCGCAACTCGCCGCCTATGCCGAGGTTTGGCAAGCGCGTAACGCTCTTGAAACTCACCTCCAGGCTTTGCAAGGCGACACCGCTGACATCGCAGCAGAGATTGACCGTCTCCAATTTGTCGTGGAGGAAATCTCGCGGGCCGGGCTCACGGATTCCGACGAAGCTGAGTTAATCTCGCAGCACGCTCAGGCCGCCAACGCCGAACAGATTCTCACGCTCGGCTCCGCCATTGCCGGGGCGCTCACCGACGGCGAGGCCTCCGCTTTCGACCTGCTCGCGGCGATCCAGCTCCAACTTGCCGAACTCGCGCGCATCCTGCCCGCCGCAGCCGAGTGGCGTTCCGACGTGCAGAGCGCCGCTGTCCAGCTTCAGGAACTCGGACGAGCCGTCAACGACCGGCTGAGCCAGATCGATGCCGACCCCGGACGCCTGCAGCAGCTTGAGGAGCGCATGTCGCTCGTGCAACGGCTCAAGCGCAAATACGGACATACGGTCAAAGATATTCTCGCCACGCTTGAAAAAGACCAGGCGCGGCTGAGCGATCTCGCCACGCGCACCGAACAGGTGGAGCGTCTGCAAGCGGAACTCGCGGCCGCGTCAACGCGCTTAGCTGAGAAGGCCGTTCTGCTCTCGAAAAGCCGCACGCAGGCAGCAGGCAAACTGGCACGCGCCATCACTTCCGAATTGCACGATCTGGGCTTTCTCAAGGCCGGGTTCACCATCGATCTCGCGGCCTGTACGCCGGGGCCGCACGGCGCGGACAGCGTCTCGTTCGGCTTCGCGCCGAACCCCGGCGAGCCTATGCGTCCGCTCAAGGTCATCGCCTCCAGCGGCGAGATCGCGCGCGTCATGCTCGCGGTCAAAGCCGTGCTCGCCGCACACGACAGTATTCCCGTGCTTGTGTTCGACGAGATCGACGCCAACATCGGCGGCGAGGTCGGCCGTGCGGTCGGCCAGAAGCTGCGCCGCGTGGCAGAGAATCATCAGGTTGTTTCGATCACCCACCTGCCGCAGGCCGCCGTCTACGGACATCACCATTTCGTGGTGTCGAAAGAGGTCGTCAAAGGCCGCACCCTGATGCGCATCGAGGAGTTGGACACGCCGCAGCGCATTGACGAGATCGCACGCATGTTGGGCGGCAAAGGCTTGACCAGCGTCATCGAGAGTCACGCCCGTGAACTGCTCGCCTCCGTGCGCTGAATATATAAGAATATGCTTTTGAAAAAACGGACGGGCAGCATGTGCGTCAAGCCTTAGAGCGTTCGAAATTGAGGGCCAGAAGGCGTTCGAGAATGGCATCGTCGGTGAGGTCGGAGGGCCAGCCGTAGGCGGCCGCAACGGCGGCGTCGAGCTTGCGGTGGGCGAGGTCGAGCCAGGTCGGGCGTTCGTTGTAAAGCTTGGTCAGGGTGCGGTCATGGAGGCGCTTGGCGCATTCGGCATCACGCGGCACCAGGCGCGGATAGCGGGCCGTGCCAATGCCTTGTGTCCGTACCGTGGCGGCGCGTGCGGCCTCGACAGCAAGATGAACCGAATGTTCGGCATCGTAAAGGTCGCGCGGTGTCCAGCCGACCTCGGTTTCGCGCACGTCGGAAGCGACTGCGGCTCCGGGTACGACGATGAAGCGGCTCCACGGGCCGTAGGAAGAGGCGGGAAACTCCAACACCTCGAGCCGGGTCCACTCTGGCGGGTTCAACCAGCGCTCCCGCAGCGCGTTCAAGTCGCAGGCCGCTTCAGCAATGGCTTTCGTTTGGGACTCGTCCGGCTTCGGGAAAGGGAAGGTCTCGAAACAGGTTGTAGGTGTGTAGCGGAACCCCGACTCCTTCTCCCGGAGTTGGCTCCCCTGAGCCAGTGACCAGGCCTCGTGAAAGCGCGAATGCATGATTCCGAAAAAGAAATCATCCTCGCGGGCGAAGGCATAGGTGGCGGTGTCCGGTTCTACGATCGCAGGAATCCACTGGAAAATCCGGTGCTTGGAGACTCGTGGGGTGCAGAGCAACCGTTCGAACCGTTTCGAAGCGGTCCGCACGCCTTCGCCTGTCCGGCGGTGGAGCCACCACAGGCGGCGCAGTTTCTCGTCGCGGTTCGCGGCCCGCGCAGGCTTCACCTGTGCGGCAAGTTGCGCCATCGGTTTCTCGTATCGGGCGGCTTCCTCTTCAGGCATGCCTGCGGGAAAGTCGATGATCCACAGGTTTTGCCGCTTTTTGACCAGTGCTTCGGCGTTTACCCACGGGCGGAGCACATCCGAGTTGGGCCGGCCGTGCGGGTTGGGGTGGTCCAGCATCGCCAACGCCTGACCGTCGGTCAGTTCGAACGCGCCGCCTTTTTCCGGTGGACGCAGAAAAACGCCCGTGTTTTCGGGAAGCGGGCGGGCGAGCGTCAAGTCGTCCGCCGTCGTCAGGTTCGCGTTGATGGTGGAAACGGACTTGCCGTCGAGCATGCGTTCTTCTTCCGCGCCATCGTCGAAACCCACCATGCTGACATGGACGTTTGCGCCATCGAGAACCCAGTCGCGGTCGCTCTCGGCCCAAAAGATGTCTCCGCTCTCTTTGATGTGTTTCAATATCTGCCGATTCGCGCCGCTGCGTATGCCTTGTGTGGCGAGTAGCCCGGCGCGGCGACACTTGCCCGCGACGATGTGGGCGCGGGCCTTCTCGAACCAATAGCAGCAGAGGTCGGCGTCAGCGGGGACACGGTCTTTCCAGAGAGTGAGCATCCGGTCAAGGTACACGTCCCCAAGCTCCCTTCGCTGCATTTTGCCGCCAAGAAACGGCGGGTTGCCAATGATAAAATCCACGGCGGGCCATTCGGGTTCGCCGGTCTCGCTGACGATGGAGTCCATGAGGCGGATGTTGTTCGAGAGCGACCGCAGAACGGGGTCGGCGGGAAAGCCGAAGCCGTTGGCGTGGATCCATTGCAGCCAGCCGATCCAGACGGTCATCTGCGCGAGATCGTGCGCGTAGGCGTTGATCTCGATGCCGTGGAGCTGCCACGGCCCGACGCCGGGGAGGAAAGTGTTCAGGCCGTTCTCGCTGGGGAAAACGACGGCGGCCTCTTTCTCCAGATCCTTGAGCCGGGCCAGCGCGACGTAAAGGAAATTGCCCGAGCCGCAG
>JANYBJ010000325.1 GCA_025360845.1 bacterium | reverse complement strand
TCACCATCATCGGCGACGGCGGCTGGGGCACGGCCATCGGCCTCCTGCTCAACTCCTACGGACACTCGGTCACGCTCTGGGGCCCCTTCCCCGAATATCTCGACGAGATCCGCAGCGGGCGCGAGAACACCCGCTTCCTCTCCGGCATCGCCCTGCCCGAGACCCTGCGCTGGACCGCCGACCCGGCTGAGGCCGCCTCCGGAGCCGACGCCGTGATTCTCGCCTCGCCCTCCAAATTCCTCGCGGGCGTCTGCGAGAAGTTCAAAGGGGTGATCCCCTCCGGCACGTTGGTCGTCAGCCTCACCAAAGGGCTGTGCGAAGCCACCCACTGCCGCATGAGCGAACTCGCCCAGGACATTCTCGGGCTCGACGCCATCGCCGTGCTCTCCGGCCCCAGCCATGCCGAAGAGGTCGCCCGCAAAATCCCCACCGCCGTGGTCGCGGCCTCGCAAGATGAGGCGGTCGCCAAGCGCGTCCAGCAGCTCTTCAGCGGCCCGCTCTTCCGCGTCTACACCTCCACCGACCCGCTGGGCGTGGAGATCGGCGGCGCGGTCAAGAACGTCATCGCGATCGCGGTGGGCGCCTCGGACGGACTCGGCTTCGGCGACAATACCCGCGCGGCGCTCATCACGCGCGGCCTCTCGGAGATCACCCGCTTCGGCATCGCGCTCGGCGCGTGCCCCGGAACCTTCGCGGGGCTGAGCGGCGTGGGCGACCTCATCGTCACCTGCACCAGCCGCCATAGCCGCAACCACTCGGTCGGCGAGCGGCTGGGGCGCGGCGAGAGCATCGGCGCCATCCTGGGCAGCATGAAGATGGTGGCCGAGGGCGTCTGGAACGCCAAGGTGATCCACACCCTCGGCAGGAACTTCGCCGTCTCAATGCCGATCACGGACATCGTGTACGGCCTCTGCTACGAGGGCGTCGCGGCCGCGGATGCCGTCGCCACCCTCATGACCCGCGACATGAAGGCCGAAGGCTGAGCGGGCAGGGTCAGGCCTCTGTGAGAAACCGGCCGGTATGCCAAAAAAACAAGACTCGTTTGTCCTCCTCGCCGCCTGGTCTTTGGCGGCGGGCACCGTGCTTGTGCCGGTGCTCTTCGGCATCGCCATGGCGTGTTTCCCGCCGGGGCACGCCGGCGCGGCCGAGGGCTACTCGTTCAGCCGGCACGTCGTGAGCGACCTCGGGCGCACGCATCTCGACAACGGCACGCCCAACACGCTCTCGTGCGGACTGTTCGCCCTCGCCATGCTCCTGACCGGCGGAGCCTCGGCGCTCTTCTGGACCGCGCGTCGGCTGTTTGTGAAGCACCCTCTCGCACGTCGCACGGTGCTGGTCTGCGGCCTGTTCACCAGCGCGTGCCTGGCGGCGATCGGCCTCACGCCGCTGGACCGCGCGGCCCCGCTCCATGATCCCATCACCGCCGCCACCGCCCTGGGCGCGGCGCTGGCGATCCTCGCGCTCTCCGCCGATTCCGACACCCGCTTCCAGAGCCGCCTCTCCAAGCGGCTCTGGCTGGCGGCCCTGGTCCTGGTGACGGCGGCCTGGACCGTTCTGGTCGGCCTGAACCACGAGAACCTTCTGACCTTCCAGCCGTGGCTGCCGCTCGGACAAAAGACGCTGATCGGCACCTTCATCATCTGGCTGGTGTATCAGAACATGCTCCTGTTCAAGATCCGGCGAAGCGCCAAATAGAGAGGAGTCAGCCATGACATTTTTCGATGTGCCGACGCGTGTGCGCGAACAGTTCGTGAACATCACCGCGCAGGTGCGGCAGGCGGTTCAGGCGCTGGGCCTCCGCGACGGCGCGGTGACCGTCTTCGTCCCGCACACCACGTGCGGCCTGACGGTCAACGAGAACGCGGACCCCGCCGTGATCTCGGACATGCTCCAGCAGCTCGACGCGATGGTTCCCTGGCGGCAGCCGTTCTACGAGCATGCCGAGGGCAACTCCGCCGCCCACGTGAAGGCCTCGCTGATGGGGTGTTCGCTGCACCTCATCGTGACCTGCGGCCGCATCGACCTCGGCGTGTGGCAGGGCCTTTATCTCTGCGAGTTCGACGGCCCCCGCACGCGCCGCGTCTGGGTGCAATAAAAAAGGTGGCACGGGCGAGAAGCCTCTGCCACCTTGTCGGCACCTTCAAGCGGATTACGATCAAGATCAAGATCAAGATTACGATCAAGATCAAGATTAGGATTAGGATCAGGATCAGGAGGGCATAGGACCCTTCGTAATCTTCATCTTAATCCTGATCTTAATCGCTCAAACACGTTGCCCCTGCAGTTTGTTCCCGCTCCGCGGGCGGCAGCCTTGACTACTTCTTCTTTTCCAGCCCGTTCTCGTTGATGATGCGCTGGAGCTCGGCCTTCAGCTTGAAGTCCTCGGGCACGACCTTGTTGCGCGTCAGCACGTTGCACGAGTTGCGCAGGCCGATGATGTCGCCCTTGCGGTCCTGCAGCTTCTGCGCGTCCAGCCCGGCCAGCTCCTTGAGGTAGGCGTCGGTCAGCTCCGCGACCGGCTTCATGTAGGTGTCGGCCGTATCGTACCCGACGATCTCCAGCAGGCGCTGCAGCGCGGCGACCTTGTTCGCGTCAGCCGGATTGGCCGCTGCGAACAGCTTGGCCGCGGTCTGGCCGCGCAAGGCCTTCACGTCCGCCTCGTTGGCCGCCGGACCGCCGTGGGTCGTGTTGGCGTAGCGCGACGGGATCTCGCGGATCCAGATGTTGCGGAAGCGCATGGGGTTGTTGTGGTCCTGCAGGCGCAGCGGCAGCTTGTTGGCATACGGCTTCAGCGGCCGGCGCGTGCAGTGCGTGCTCATGCCCTCGAACTCCCAGTTGTCCTGAGTCAGCGCGCCGTTGTGGACCACGGTCACCGTGCCGGGGTGCTTGAGCGTCTCGCCCTCCCAGATCGGCTGGTGGAAAACGATGTCGTAGGTCTGCCACTCGCCCGGCTTGCGGCAGGCGTTCACCAGCGGCGGATTCTCGGCGTAGATCGACGCGCACAGGCCGTCCGGATAGGTGTCGTTGTCGAAATTGTCCAGCACCTGGATTTCGTGCATGCCCATCAGGAAGACGCCGCTGTTGCCGCGCCCCTGGTCGCCGCCCTCGACTTTGGCCGGCGTCGCGAATTCGATGTGGAGCTGACAGTCGCCGAACGACTCCTTGGTGCGGATCTCGCCGGTGCCGGGAACGACCTGCATCGCGCCGTCGATGATCTTCCACTTGGCCGGCTCGTTGCCGTTACCCGCGAGCCATGCGTCCAGCGACGTGCCGTCGAAGAGCACAACCGCGTCTGACGGCGGCTTGCCGGGGTCGGCCGTAATGATCGCGGGCCTCGGCCGGTTCCTGTCATGAACGGCCCACGCGTGTTTCGCATCCGGCGTGTCGCCGTAAAGTCCCGCACACACGACCGAAGCCGCCGTACCCGCGGCCAGCGCCGCCACCATCGTCTTCACCTGTTTCATTCGTTACTCCCTCCGATTTTATAACCTTTCACAACCCTGTTCAGTTGTGTTGCGGGATATAGTCTCAAAAACCACTTCGGTTGGCTAGAGAAACGACTAATCGTAACTGGACTTATTATTACCTCACAGAACGCAGAGAACACAAAGAAGAATAGGGCATGGTTCTGCATTTGACTCTTCCCGCCGAACCGACCGGTGTGACGGGATGTTGCGGTCGGCTCACGCGGGTTCGTGCCGTCCGTAGTAGGCGCGGTAGGCGCCCGGCGTGAGCGCGTAGACCTTGCGGAAGGCCTTGCAGAACTGGGTGGCCGAGCGGTAGCCGGTGGCCCGCGCGATGACCTCCAGCTTTCCGGTGCCGCTCTCCAGCAGGCCTGCGCCCGAAGAGAGGCGGACCGAGTCGACAAACTCCGCGGGCGCGAGCCCCGTCGCGCGTTTGAACAGGTGGCTGAACTGGGTGCGGCTCTGCCGGTAATGGCGGGCCAGCTCTTCGACCGACGGCGGGTCGGCGAGCCTGGCCAGAGTCAGGTCACGGATTTCCTGCAGCCACGCGTCACGTTCGGCGGTCGGATAGCGATGCTGCATCATGTGCCGCTCCAGCGCGACGGAGAACCCCAGCACCTCCTCCTCCAGCACGTAGTCGTCGGGATAGCGTCCGAACGCCAGCCGCTCCAGGATGTCGATCATGCGCTGCATCACCGCCGACTCCGGAGCGACGGTGAGGCGGGGGCCGATCTGATCGCTCAGGGCGGTCAGGCGCGCGACGGCGTAGGGGTGCCAGACGTCGAGCCAGATGAAGCGCCAGTCCGGCGAGGCTTCGGGCAGGTAATAGATATGGTCGGAAGGCACGAGAGCGATAAACCCGTTACCGGCGCCGATCCGGTGGCAGGTGCCCTCCTGCTCGAAACAGCCCCACCCCGACAGTGTGAACTGCACGATGACGAACGGGTGCGCCGGGTTGCCGCCGCGCTCCTCGCCGTGCCACCAGTACGTGGTGTCGCCGATCACATGTTGACTGCCGCCCGTGGCATGCACGCGCCAGCCGTGCCGCTTGAGATCCCAGATGCGCGCCGCGTCCAGGGCGTCGAACACCCGTTTATCCGAGAGTTCCGCGTATGTGTGGCCTTTGACCATCGCGGGTAAGATAGCATAATGCCGGAATGATAGAAATGCGAAACCCATAAATCAGGTGTCACAAAATGACCATACTAGTCACATCTTGAACCTCAAATGTTCTTTTGTGGCGGTCAACATTGTGAGAATGTGACGACTATCGGAAAAAACGGAGCAACGCTCTGCGAGTGCAAAACGACTTCGTTTTGTGTGGCAACACCGCACAGAAAGGCAAGGGCATCCATGAAATCGACGAACGCGGGTTTGAGATTGATAGCGGCATTGACTGTGACGTCGGTGCTGGCGGCGGGGTCCGCCTTGGCGGGAAGCGCCTCTTGGAACGGCACCGCCGATTCGACGTGGGCAAATGCAGGAAACTGGAGCGCCAGCACCGTTCCCGGCAGCGGCGACACCGCCACCTTCAACGGCGCGGGAAACGGCAACATTACGCTTGATCTCGGCGTCGGCATCACGCTCGGGAGCCTCCTTTTCGATACGGCCGGCGCGGCGGCCTACACCATCGGCACCGCTGGCAGTCAGAGCCTGACGCTGGACGACGGCGGCGCGATCCAGAGGAGCGGCACGGTGTCCAGCGATGAGCGCGTCAACGCGGCCATCACGCTCGGCACGGCCACGGCCGCCTCGTATCTGTTATCCAACGCCGGTGCTGCCGGGAGGCTCACTTTCGCCGGCATGATCGCGGGCGGCGCGGGCGGCGCAGCCGGAGCCAAAGTGCTGACCATCGACGGCGCGGGCCATACGGACATCAGCGGCGCCATCGCCGATGGCGGCGCCGCTTCGCTGGCCTTGACCAAAACGGGGACGGGCACGCTGACGCTTACGGGAGCGAACGGCTACAGTGGCCCCACGGTCATTAACGCCGGAAGACTGGATCTCCGGTTGACGGCTGCGGTCAGCTACAAACTGCCCGCTAGCGGCATGACCGTCACTAACTCAGGCTCAGCCGAAGCCGCCTATAACGGCACGGTGGTCAGCAGTACCCTCGAGGCCGGCGCCGGCCCGGGCGGCGCCAATGCGATGACCATCATCGCCGGCGGCTACCTCCAGGTCGGTCCAGCCGTGCTTAGGGCTGTCGCCGGCTACCCGATCACCAGCGGGAATTTCACGGCCTCCGCTTGGGCCTACTACATCTACCCGGGTGATTACGTCACCCTGTTCCGCGGCGGACTTGGGGATCACCAGCTTCTGATCCACGGCACCAAACTTGGCGCGTATGCCACCATGGGGGCGGGCTTTATGGACAGCGGCTACGATATTAGCGCGTTGCGGGAAAAATGGGAATGGCATATGCTCACGGTTGTCGGCAACAGCGGCGCCAATACGATGACGTACTATGTTGACGGGCAGGCCGTGGGGACGGTGACTGGCTTTGACAGCAAGATGGACATCGGTTCGATAGGCGCCTGCTTCACAGAGCAAACCTTCTGCCGGAAGCTCGCCAACGCCTCTATTTATGACAGATCCTTGAGCGCAGACCAGGTGCTACAACTCTTCAACGACGACCTTGCCGCAATCAGCTACAAGCTGCCTGCCAGCGGAAGCGTGGTCACCAATACGGGCACTGCGGCCGCCTACAACGGCACGGTGATCAGCGGCACCCTTGAAGCCGGCACCGGTCCGGGGGGCGCCAACGCGCTGGCCCTCTCGAAAGACAGCGGCTACCTCAAGGTCGGCCCTGCCGCGGTAAATTCTATCCCGGGTTATCCCCTCGCCAGCGGGAATTTCACGGCCTCCGCCTGGGCCTACCACATCTACGCGGATAATTACGCCACCCTGTTCCGCGGCGCTTACGGGCACCACCAGCTTTTGATCCAAGGCACCCAACTCGGCGCGTGGGTCGACAATACCTTTAAGGACAGCGGCTTCGATATCAGCGGATTGCGGGAAAAAGCCGAATGGCACATGCTCACGGTGGTCGGCAGCAGCGGCGCCGACACGATGACGTATTATGTGGACGGGCATGCCGAGGGGACGGTGAACGGCTTTGACAGCAAGACCGAGATCGGCTCGATCGGAGCCACGTTCGGCCAGCAAACCTTCTGCCAGAAGATCGCCAGCGCCTGCATTCACAACAGATCCTTCAGCGCAGACCAGGTGCTACAGCTTTACAACAGCGATCTTGCCAACCTGCCTCCCGCGCCGGTTCTGCCGACAACGACCCGCGTGCAGATTGCCGCCGGGGCCACCCTCGACCTTGGCGGAACCCGTCAGCGGATCGGCTCGCTGGCCGACAGCGGCAGCACGGCCGGCCGGGTCACCACGAGCGGGGGCCCCGCGACGCTCACGATCGGCGGCGACAATACCAGCACAAGTTTCTACGGAACGATTCAGGGCGACCTCACGCTCATCAAAGAGGGAGCCGGCACACAGGTCCTCGGTGGCGCAAACAGCTACGGTGGCGCAACGGTCGTTAACGGCGGCACGCTTAAACTTCGCTTGCCGCCTGCAGCGCCCTCGGGCGTTGCGGTCGGCTACAACCTGCCAGCCAGCGGACCCGCCGTCCCCAATAGCGGTTCGGCCGGAGCGGCTTTTAACGGTGCCGTGGTCGATGGACGCCTCGAGGTCGGCATTGGCCCGGGCGGAGCCAACGCGATGATCGTCACAAAAAACAGCGGCTACCTCGAGGTTGGCACTGCCGTGTTTGGGGCGGTCGCCGGCTATCCTATCACCAGCGGGAATTTCACGGCTTCCGCCTGGGCCTACTACATCTACGCGGATGATTACGCCACCCTGTTCCGCAGCGCCTTTGGACAGCACCAGCTTTTGATCCACGGCACCCGGCTCGGCGCGTGGGACGGGGGCGGCTTCCAGGACAGCAGCTATGATATCGGCGCGTTGCGCGAGCGAAATGAGTGGCACATGCTCACGGTTGTCGGCAGCAGCAGTGCCAACACGATGACGTACTATGTCGACGGGCAGGCCGTGGGAACGGTGGCAGGCTTTGACAGCACGACCGACATCGGCTCGGTCGGAGCCAATTTCTTCCAGCAAACCTTCTGCCAGAAGCTCGCCAGCGCCTGTATTTACGATGGCTCACTGAGCGCAGACCAGGTGCGGCAGCTTTTCCTCGCCAACCTAGCGGGCACCCTGACAGGTGCCTTGCCCGTCGCCACCCGTGTGCAGCTTGCATCAGGGGCCACGCTTGACCTTGGCGGGGGCAGCCAACAGGTCGGCTCCTTGGCCGACACCGGCGGCACCGGCGGCACAATCACCAACAGCGGGGCACCGGCGATGCTCACGATCGGCGGCGACAACACCAGCCCGAGTTTTTCAGGGTCGCTTCAAGGCGCGCTCTCGCTCACCAAAGTGGGGACGGGCACGCAGACGCTCAGCGGCAACAACACCTTCGCGGGCGATGTCCTTGTCCAAGGCGGGACGCTCGCGGTCAGCGGCGGCACCGACGTCATCCCCGACACCGCCGCGGTCGAGGTTCGCGCAGACGCGATCCTGTCCGTCAGCGGGCCGGAGCTGATCGGCGCCCTGCGCGTCGACCTGCTGGGCGCCGGCACGGTCACCCGGCTGACGCCGAAGCCCAACGGCGCACTCTACCTCGTACACGCGAGCGGAGCGCCCTTGACGTGGACGATTCCGCTCGCCGTCACCAGCGTGGAGAATGCCAGCGCGCTAGGGACGTGGATCATCTATGCGAACGGTGTTGAGCTGAAAGGGTATGCGCTGGGATACGACGCTTCGTCCGGCCGGCTCCGCCTTTACAAAAAAGGCACGCTCATAACGGTTCTCTAAGGTGAGCGCGATGCGGAGTTCATGGAGAGAACGTACGAGCTGAAAAGAGAGGCTTACCTTATAACTTGGCCATTTTGTCGCACGTAAGCCATGTTGAAACCGGTAGGGCGGTTTCGCCGAAACCGCCGCGGACGGCTCGGCGAGCCGTCCCTACCATGCATTCGAACCCTTCGTTTAATTCGTTGAAAAAGTTACCCATCCGTTTGCTCCCGGAACTCCGTGAGGGCGGGCTTGCATATGAAAAAGGAACATCGGTCATGAAAGTCTACGATGCGGGCCTGTATGGGCTGGTGATGAGTCTGGTGATCGTATGTGTCGCAGGGGGCGAAACGACTGCGGGTCCCCGCGCCACGCCGTCCCTACAGCAATGGCTGCAGGGGCCGGTGCGGGTGGAGGTCCGCAACGAGGTTGACGGCAAGACGGCCTCCTTTGAAGTGAAACCGACTGCGCTGCCCGCCGCTTCAGCATCACCCGCACACACACTCGATGCTTTAGGGTTGTCCGTGGCCGAGCGTTTTTCCGCGACCGAACGCGGCATGGCGTGGGACTTGACGTTCACGGGGCAGGGGCCGCGCGCGGCGCATGAAGTGTCCATCGCGTTTCCGGTGTTGACCGGGCAGCGGCAGGTGTTCACGCCCAGCGAACGGGGCGTCATGGCGCTGTCGGCCTACCCGACGTTTGAACCGGTGCCGTATGGGACGGTGGGCTGGGGCGACGGGCGATGTTATGTGCTGCCTCTGGTTTCTGTGCTGGACCCGCTGGCGGACACGGCGCTGACGGTCGCCGTGCCTGCCGACGCCAACACGCCGCATCTGCAAGTTGATTGGCAGAACGCAACCACGCTGCGGCTTCGGCTGGGGCGCCGGGGAATGGGCGGCGCCAAGCCGTCTGCGTTGCGTCTGCTCTTCTACACGCATCCGGCCGACTACCGCGCGGCGATCAAGGCGTACAGCGACGACTTCCCCCGCTACTTCCGGCCGGCTCAGCCGCGCGGAACCTACGAAGGGGCTTTCTGGTATCACCACATCCAGGATCACCCCGGCTTTGATGAAATGGCGCGGCAGAACATCCGCTATATCTGGACCAGTTTCTGGTTCACCCACCTCGGCGAGTATCTGCCCGACGCGCCGCAGTGGGAGCCGTACAGCTATGCCAGTTGGTGGAAGCTCAAAGAGCCCATGAGCGACGAGAAGATCAATGCGTTCACCGCCGAGATGCATGCGCAGAAAATCGGGGTGTACGCCTACTTTAACGTCACGGAATACGGCGGAAAGGGCGGGCGGAGCGGCGACACGGAGACGGCGGGGCGCATCCTCCGCGAGCAGTTCTCCAACGCCTTGATCAAGGACGCCGAGGGCCGGCCCGTTGAAACGTGGGAGGGGGCGATGGCGATGAACGCCCGCCACGACTGTTCCCTGTTCCCGGCCCTGTCGGAACAGGTTCGTCGGCACGTCGCGCGGCTGCCGAAGCTGGACGGCTTCATCATCGACCGGCTCGACTGGGCCAGCGTGATCGATTACGGCCATGACGACGGGTTGACCATGATCGGTAACCGGCCTGCTGAAAACATGGCCGGTCCGGTGGCAGAGGGCGTGGCCGAGGTTTGCCGTCAGGCCCATGACGCCGGGTGGCGCGTGTACGTCAATCAGTTCTGGAAGATCGAGGTGCTGCGCGACAACGACGGCACCTGCCACGAGAGCGACCACGTGCGCGCCCTGGGCTACGTCTCGCCCTTCCGGCCGGCCGCGGCGTGGAACAAGCAAGCGCCGTACTCGGGAGACTTGTTGAAGTTCGAGGCCCAGTTGAAGCGGCGGCTGCAGTTCGCCCTGTTTCCGCAGATGATCGCCCACCGGTTCCCGATCAGCCAGCAAGGTCCCGACGCCCGCGCCGCAGACCTGCTGGAGATTTACGCGCCGCTGTTCGACTTGCTCGACGGCAAGGAGCAGGTGCTCGAGCCGCACTGCGTGAGCGTCTCCGGCGCGAACGATGTGAACCTCTTCGTCAACCGGGCGGGCCATTACGTGTCGCCGGTGACCTCCCGGGTGCGGTTCCTGTCGCGCCGCACGGAGGCCGTGGAGGCGGTGCGGGTGCGGCTCAGCGTGACGAACGCTGCGGACCTCGCCTGGGCCTACGTCGTTTCGGCCGACGCGCCTCCCTGCTGGGCCGCGGTCACGCATGCGGCGGGCAGCGCGGAAATCGCCTTCGACCGGCACGGTTCAGCTTCGATGATCGTCGCGGGCCGCGGCCAGCCTCCACCGCTGCCGTTCGCCGATGCGGAACGGTTGCGCGGCGTGCGTGACCGCCTGTTCCCGCAGCCGGGCCCGGCCTCGGCCCATGCCGCGACCCCGCCGAAGCTTGAGGCGATCCAATCGGCCATGCTGCTGCTTAGCGGCGCGAGTCTCGGCGAGCCGGGTTTGGTGTCAGCCGCTATCGATGACCTTCCGTCAGTGTACCTGAAAGCCGGGGTCAACCTGTTCGCTGTGGCGCTCTCCTCCGGAAATACGTTGCCCGACCGGCCGCCGCGCATTCAATTGACAGCCGCGGACGAGGGGACTTGGTTCGCGCCCCAGCGCGCAGACCTGCAGGTCACGCTGGCCAGCGGCAAGCGCTACCGCATCGCCACCTGGACGCCCGACGACGCCTCTGCCGGCGGAGCCGGCTCGCTCGTCCTGCCGCTGGCGTGGTGTCCGGCCGAAGAGGTCATTCCGTCGGTGGCGCAGTTCGACAGTCGCGACGCGTCTTCGGGCGGACACTGGAAGGGCCGGCTCGGCAAGCGGGCGGTGTGGCTACCGCAGGTCAGCGACGAGCAGCCGCAAAACGGCTACGGGTTGCAGCCGCTCGACGCCGCGGCGATCACCTGGCAGGGAAACAGCGGCGATCCGCGCGTGCCCGAGGCGCCTAAAGAGGGGGGCTCCGGACGCAGCGCCACCTGCTGGTATCAGCAGGACGCCCTCGCGTTTGCCGTTACTCCGCCCGACAGCAAACCTTACAAGCTGACGGTCTATCTGCTGGACTTTGACCGAAACGACCGTATGATGGAAGCCAGCATCCAGGAGACAGAAAATGCACTGGGCACCCAAGCGGTTTCGACGCAAGAGGCTGCGGGCGGCGTGTACCTGACGTGGACCGTGACCGGAAAAGTCAACCTCGTGCTCAAGAAGACCGCAGGCGCGAATGCCGTGGCTTCGGGCGTGTTCATCGATTAAGTTGTTCAGAACGTTAGGGACCATGCGATGCGCGCGACGAAAAATTGCAGATATGTGCTGTTCCTCGGTGCTGCGGCGGCGCTGTGCGGACTTTGTTCTGGATTGGGTGTGCTGTCCCTCGGAGTACCTTGCGCACAGGCCGATGATGGAATTAAGGTCTTACATACGGTGTCGTGCCCCGGTTTAGACCTCGGCGTCACACAGGAGGGAGCGTTGGTCGGAGTCAAAGCGTCGGCCTGGCTGACGCAGGGCGGTGTCCGGCTGGAGTCAGCTCAGACCGACGCCCCGATGGTGTCGGGCGGGGCTGACGGTTCCGTAGTCGTGGAAAGGGAGCTGCGAGGTCAGAAAAGCGGGGAGGGGTGCCACCTGACGGAACGTTACATTCCCGAGCGCGACAGCATCCGCTGGGAGGTGGAGATCACGGGTTCCGGGGAGTCCTGGTGTACCGTCATCGACAGCACGCTGCGTTTCGCGGTGACACCGGATCTCCGCCATTGGACCACCTGGAGCAATCCCACGGGGGTGACTGGCACTCCCGCGTGGGGCGACCCGCTGGAGACCGCCACGTTCGGCGACCGGAAATTACAATATGGCGGTGTACAGCATCCCGAATCATTCACCGTGCCCCTTGTGACGGTCATGGACAAAGAGCGCGGCCTCAGCCTGATTCAATCGCCTGCCGACGCGATTCCCAGTTTGGACCTGCGCACAGGCAAGGACGGCTCGGTCTCTTTTCTCCGTTACCAGTGCCGCATCGGGAAGGACCGTCCGTTGCGCTTCACCCTGCACCTGGTGCCGCATGGGCCGGGCTGGCGTCCGGGGCTGAACTGGATGGTGAACCGGTATGCGGCGTTCTTCAATCCCCCCAGTGCCGTCACGTGGCAGGTGGCCGGCAATGGGGCCTATGCCGAGTATGAAGACGATCTGGATGTTCCCCGGTACATGCGGATGGGCTTCACGTTCAACTGGAAGTCCGGCCTGGACTATGTCTACATGGGCATGTTCCTGCCGCTCACGGATGACCTCGACTGGCAGTGGACGAATGCCCGGGCTTGGGGTGCGGAGAGTCCGAAGAAGCCGACCTCGCTCCGGCAGCTTCGCGACTACTCCGAACGCATGCGACGGAGCGGGTTCCACGTGCTCAATTATTTCAACCTGGGCGAGGTGGGGCTGGATGTGAAAGCGGACGGCGCGCCGCCGCGCAAAGCGGCCCGCGACGAAGACCTGTGGCGCGACGCCAATGACTTTGTCTGGTATCAGATGCGCGACGCGCACTTTTTCTGGGATGACAAACGGGTGCCCTGCTGGGAGAACGGCCTGTTCCTTGATCCGGGCAACCCCGCCTACCGCGAGTTTTTGCTGGATCAGATACGGCGTCATATCGAGCTTTTTCCCTCCAGTTCAGGCGTGGCGACGGACAGGCCCAGTTGGTTCATCAATACCCACGGCGACGACGGCATCACCTGGTACAACGGCAAGCCGGGCGCCACCTTTGCGGACGGGTGGCGGAAGTTCTGGGCCAAGGCAGGAGCCTTACTGCACCCGGCCGGCAAGGTGGCCTATGCCAATCCGCTCTTCTGTCGGCTCGACCTTTACAAGGACATCGACGGCCTGTATGCCGAGGACACCAGCATGAGCGGCCTGAACCGGTACGCCTTCCTCGCCTTGCGCAAGCCGCTGGTGCAGTGGGGCGGGCTGAATGCGGGCGTCGGTTTCGACGACGACTTCCAGTGGAACCTTTATCTCGGCACCTTCAAGACCGCGCCGGTCCCTTTCAACAACCACAACATCAAGCCGGATTTCGGTTACGTGGATCAGTTCTCTCTCGATTACGGTCCTCTTTTCGACGCCTACAGCGGCCGTACCTGGGTGTTGGACGGAGCGGAGGCAAAGGCAGAGGGGGCCAAGGCGAACCTGTTCTCCATTCCCGGCGGCTATCTGGTGCCGGTGGTCCTGGGCGGGGACAAGACCGCGACAGGCGTGCGGGTGGCCGGCCTGAATGGTCCGGAAGAGCTGGCCGGGTTTGATGCTGAGGTGCTACATCCGGCCAAGGGCTGGGACTGGAAGCCGCTCCCTTCGAAAACGGTCGGCGCTGATATTCTTATGGACGTTCCTCTGGCGCGCGGCTGTGCTCTGGTGCGGCTCTCCCACACCCGGATGCTTCCTGCCCGCCGGTATTTCTACGCGGCGGAAACCGACGTGGTGCTGGAGACGCGCTTCAAAAACGCCAAAATCCATTACACGCTTGACGGCCGCGATCCCACGAAGGATTCGCCGGTCTGCACCGGAGCGCTCAAGC
This sequence comes from bacterium, assembly GCA_025360845.1. Taxonomy (GTDB): domain Bacteria; phylum Verrucomicrobiota; class Kiritimatiellia; order RFP12; family UBA1067; genus JAHFSX01. Next base: position 30,080 of record JANYBJ010000325.1, on the reverse strand, counting down.
TCTCCAAAAACACCTTGGTCAAGGCGCAGGCGTTCGCGGCCGATGGCCGTGTCCTTAGCGGCATCCTGATGCGGGAGTTCGTCAGGACCCGTCCGCCGGCCCCCGAGTTGTCCCCTGTCATGGCTTTTCTGAACAAGCCCGTGACGTTGACGCACCGCATCCCGGATCAGGCGGAACTGACCGGCGCGGTGGTGCGCTATACGCGCGACGGAACCGAGCCGACGCCGGAGGCCCCCATTTTGGATGCGCAACTGGTTGTGGAGAAACCCTGCGAGATCAAGGCGCGGGTGTTCTGGAACGGGCAGGCCAGCGAGACGGGCGCGTCCAGCATCCGCGCCGTGCCGCCGGTGCCGCCCCGGCCGAACGTGTGTCTCTCCGACCTGCCCGTGCTTTCGGAGAAGTGTCAGCCCGGCTGGACCAACCGTTGTGACCGGTCGACCGCCGGAAACCCCCTGCGCCTGGGCGGCAAGGAATTCGCGAGAGGCATGGGCAGTCATGCGAACTCGACTCTGGTGTACGCCGTCAAACCCGAATGGAAGCGCTTCGTGGCTCAGGTGGGGATCGACGACGAGACCCTGGCCCGCCCGATCGGCTCGGCGGTCTTCATCGTCAAGGCCGAGATCGTGACCGGCAACGAGGAGGCTGCGAAAGCCGCCGGCGGCCAGGCGAACATCATCGCCATGGGCGGGGAGAAGACCCTGTATCAGACGCCGAAATTGACGCCGGGCTTCGCCTGGGGGATCGACCTCCCGCTGCCGGCCGGCACGAAAACGCTTCAGCTCGTGATCTGGGATGCGGGCGATGCGCCCGATTCCGATCACGCCGACTGGGCCGACGCGGGGTTCATCACCGAGTAAAGGTTCAGTAACGCTCAACGCCGAACGCTGAAGGTATGGACGAGTCCCCCGCACGGCGGCACCGCGAACAAACGAGAGAGGTAACTGATTGAACGATTAAGATTAGGATTACGAGTATGAAGGTTGCCGACCCCTCTTAATCCTAATCGTGCTCTTAATCGTAATCCGCTTGAAGGTATAGGTAATGCAAGTGCAGACAACCATTGAACTGAGGGGCATTCCGGGATTTGAAGACGCGATGAAACGGGTGGAGGCCTGGTTTCACGGCGCGGTGCTGGACCGCGTGCCCGTGCGTTTTTCCAAGCACAACGCGCAATACGAGAGCGCGCAAGGCCAAGACGCGCGCCGGTGGGCATCGCTCAAAGACCGGTGGCTGGATGCCGAGTACCAGGTGGATACTTTTCTGCGGGAGATCGACGGGCACACGTTCCGGGCCGAGAGCTTTCCCGTGTACTGGCCGAATCTCGGGCCGGACATCTACGCCGCCTTTTTCGGCTGCGAGCTGGAGTTCGGCGAGATCACCTCCTGGAGCCATCCGATCATCGACGACCTCACGGACGACCGGCAAATGGCTCGGCCAGCGTTCGATCCGGACAACCCGTATCTGCGCAAGCTGCGGGAACTGACGGACCTGGCGTTGGAAAAATGTGCGGGGCGTGCGCTGGTCGGGGTCACGAGCTGGTGCCCCGGCATCGACTGCGTGGCAGCCTGGCGCGGCTCGGAGTGCCTGTGCCTGGACCTGCTGCTCGAACCGGAGCGGGTCAAGCGTCTGCTGGCCCTGTCCCTGCCGCCGTTTCAGCCGCTGCTGAACGAGTTCAGCCAGCGCATCCGGGCCAAGGGGCTGCCGACCGTTTCGTGGATGGGCATTCCGTTCGACGGGATCTGTCATATCGCCCAGACGGACTTTGCGAGCATGATCTCGCCGCCGCAGTTCGAGGAGTTCTGCCTGCCCTCGCTGCGGGAGGAGATCGCTGGCCTTGAGCGGGTGATCTTTCATATGGACGGCAAGGGCGTGGCGAACCATTTGGACATCCTGCTGTCCGAGCCGGGGATCACGGCCATACAATGGGCGCAAGGCGTCGGCGACGATGAGCCCATCCTGCAGTGGGTGCCGCTGATCCAACGTATTCAGGCGGCGGGCAAGTCCGTCGTGGTGGATCTGAAGCCGCAGGAGCTGGAGCCGTTTATGGCGCAGGTTGCGCCTGAAGGAATTTTTCTGTGCATCTCAGCCGAGGAGACCGAGCAGGACGCGATCCTGCAACGGCTGATGAGATGGAGGACGTAACGAAAATGACACCACGCGAGAATCTGTTGAGTTTGTACCGGCGCAAAGGTTACACGGTCGCGCCGGTCGGCATGCACTTCTGCCCGGCCCTGAAAAAGGAGTTCGAGCGCCGGCATCCTGAAGCGGGCGGCGACTATCTGGCTTTTTTCGGAGCGCCGTACCGGATCATCTACGACCCGGGCTTCGCGTGGAACTTCGATGAGGTGTGGCGCATTCCCGGTCGGGAGACGGTCGACTGGGGGCGGTTTTATCCGGACGGCTTCACGCACGGGGTGAAGTTCGACGGCTGGGGCGTGGCGCACGAGGAGAGCCCCGGCGCGCACCACATGACGCGCATGCACCATCCGCTGGCGCGGGCCGCGTCGGTCGCGGAGCTGGAGGCCTATCCGTGGCCGGACTTCAAGCGCCTCGACTTCTCCTATCTCAAACCCGAAGTGGACGCGATCCACGCCAAGGGGCTGGCGGTCTTCGTCTGGGCCGAATGCACCATTTGGGAGACGGCGTGGTATCTGCGCAGCATGGAGAATCTCTTTGTGGACATGGCGTGCGACGAGGCGATGGCGACCTGCCTGTTCGACACCATTACGGACCGCGCCTGCTACCGCGCGAAAAAGTTCGCCGAGGCGGGCGTGGACATTCTGGGGCTGGGCGACGACATCGGTATGCAGAGCGCCGCCATGATGTCGGTCGAGATGTACCGCACCTGGCTCAAGCCGCGCCTGGCGCGGGTGATCGCGGCGGCGAAAGCGGCGAAGCCCGACATCCTGATCAGCTACCACTCCTGCGGCTATGTGCTGCCGTTCATCGACGACCTGATCGAGGCGGGCGTGGATATCCTGAACCCCGTGCAGCCCGAGTGCATGGACTTCGCGGAGCTGCATGCCAAGTACGGTGAGCGCCTCTCGTTCAGCGGCACGATCGGCACGCAGCAGCTCATGCCCTACGGCACGCCGCAGCAGGTGCGCGACGAGGTGCGCCGCAACCTGACGTTTGCCGGCGGGAAAGGCGGGCTCTTCTGCTGCCCGACCCATATGCTGGAGCCCGAGGTTCCGTGGGCGAACGTCGAGGCCTATGTCGAGGCGGTCAAAAATTTCCGTGCCTGAGCCAGCCGTGACGCAATGAAAGTGAATTCGAAAAAGGAACTGTAGTCATGAAGTGCCGTTATGTTTCATTAGTTATTGCCGTCGTCATTGGAGCGGCCGCGAGTGTCCGGGCTGCGGCGCTCGGTGAGGTGACGGGGGTGGTCCGGGATGGGCGCAATATCACTGTCCGGTGCGGCGTGCCCGCGGTCCGGTTCGAAGTCTGGGACGACAGCGTGGTCCGGGTCTGGCTCTCCGTCGACGGCCAGTTCTCCTACACCAACGCGGCCGACACCTACATGATCCAGCCGGGGCTGGCGCAGTTCAAAGGGCCGCGGACGCTGCAGGTCGATGATGCGTCCGACCGTGTGGTCATCCGTACGGCCGAACTGAACGTCAGCATCGGAAAGAAGCCGTTCGGCATCCAGTTCCTCAAAGCCGATGGAACAACGGTGTTGGCCTCCCTGCCGCCGGGGCAGTCGCTTGACACAGACATCAAAGCCTGCTTCAAACGCGACGCCTGCGGACGCGCAGAGCATTTCTTCGGACTCCAGTACCAGGGCGGAGCGGCCGCCACCCTCGACCGCCGCGGGGAAACGGTCAACCTTGAGGACAAGAACGGCGACGGCTGGTCTGCGCCCTTTCTCATGAGCACGGCCGGCTATGCCCTGTTCTTCCATAACGAGGACAGCAAGAACGTGCGGTTCTCCATGACTGATCCGTTCGTTATCGAGAACACCGCGAAGCAGGGACAGCTCGACCTGTTCTTCATCTGCGGTGCGGATTTCAGGAGCAGGATCGACCGGTACACCGGCATCACCGGCAAGCCGCCGATGCCGCCGAAAAAACTTCTGGGGTTCCAGTATCTGGTCCAGGGCACGCCGATCACCACCGAGGAGGCGTTCCCGGAATGGGTGAAGCGCGGCTACCCCATCGACTCCTGCATCACCTTCACCGACCAGCGCGTCGAGACGCCTGAGGAGATCGCGGCGGTGGCCTCCACCGGCCGACGCATCCACGCGTTGAATGGCCTGTTCGGCTTCTATTACGATGTCTGCTCGCCCGGCACGTTCCAGGACAGCAAGCCCGAGCCGCGCACCCCGCCTTATGCCGACTGGGCCAAATTCAAGGCGCTGGTCAAAACCCGCCTGCTCGATAACGGCGTGGACTGGTTCTGGATCGACGAGACCGACGACGGGTGGGCGCCCCGCTTCCAGTTCAGCCTCTACCAGGCGGTGACGGAGATCACGGAGGCACAGGATTCACGCCGCGGTTTTCTCTGCGCCCGCGGCGGCTACGCCGGGTGCCAGCGGTTCGGCTACCCGTGGATGGGAGATCTGCCCTATTGCCGGGCCACGGTGCTGGCGAACCTCTGCAACGGCCTGGCGGGCGTTGCGCACTCCACCCATGACATGGCGGGTGCCGCGCTGTCTGGCCAGTCCGATGCGACGTTTCTTGCGGGAGTGAAAGCGAACTTCCTCAATCCCATCAGCCAATGCAACGCATGGCTGCCCAAGCAGACTCCCTGTCATCGGCCGTGGGAGTGGTCGGAGCAGGTGCAGGGCGTGTTCCGCAAGTTTCTCGATCTTCATTACCGTCTGATCCCGTATTTCTACACCATGGCGTGGCAGTCACATACCACGGGCGTCCCCGGCTGGCGGGCGCTCCTGCTGGATTATCCGAATGATCCGGCGACCTATGCCAGCGACGAGATCCTGGTCGGCGACTGGCTGCTGATGGCGCCCTTATACGAGAGCGCGTACCGCACTGTGTATCTGCCGGAAGGGAAGTGGCATTATCTCTTCAGCGGAAAAGAAGTCACCGGCCCCTGCAAACTCGGTTCGTTCCAACCGCCCGTCGATGAATATCCCATCTTCGTCAAGGCCGGCGCCATCATCCCCCTGATGCCGACGATGCGATACATGGACGAGAAACCCATGGACCCGCTGACGCTGCTGGTCTATCCCGCAGACACGTCCAGCACCACGCTCTACGAAGATGACGGCAAAACCCGGAGCTATCAGGCCGGCGATTTCTGCACGACCCAGATCGGCTGTGTGCAAACGGACGCCGCCGTGCGCGTCACGGTGAGCGCGAGGGAAGGCCGCTTCAATCCCGGGCCCCGCGCGCTACTGCTCAAAGTCCTCTGCCCGTCCCTCCCGTCGGCCGTGCGGTTGGATGGACACGACTTGAAACCCTCGAAGACGGTGGAGAAACTGGCGGACGCGCCTCAAGGCTGGGGATATTTCGCCGACGCTCTGACGGGCTGTTTCATGGTTCAGGTGAAGGCTCCGGATGCCGGGCGCGCGATCACGGTCGAGATCCTGCGCGATCCTGCCGCGCCGCCGGCCCAGGCCTCTGCCGGGCATGGTTTTTTCATCAACCAGGCACCTGATCCGCTGGACGATTTCGACGCGAAAGCCGCGCTGGCTTTCAAAGGTGAAGACCGCACCACCCAGGGCAACTGGATCGGCGTTTACGGCGGCGGCGGGCAAAGCCTCGCCGGCGCCGGTTCGCATCTGCCCCAGGGCTTGTACGTCCGGCTGGGCGGCAGTCCGTGCGTGTGGGCGGACAAGGCGGCCACGCCCAACGCGCCTCAGAAGCCCGGAGGCGCGGAGCGCATTGCGGCCTGCAACTTCGGGACGGAGTTTGACGTCGATGTCGGGGTGAAAGGCGACAAGCCAAAAAAGATTGCGCTCTACTTTCTGGACTGGGACGGCAAAGGCGCGCGGTCCCTCCAAGTCACGGCCTTGAACCCGCGCACCGAAGAGGTCTACGACACACGCAGGCTTGAGAAGTTCGACGGCGGGGCGTACCTGCGCTACGAGGTCAAAGGCCACGTCCGTTTTTCCGTCAGCAAGACAGGCGGGGCGAACGCCGTCATCTCGGCGGTATTTGTGGATGAGTGACAGCAATTCTAAATATGGCTTTGCTTGCCATGGAAGAATGCCCTTACGGGCACACTACAAACGGATTCCCCTAGGCTTTCTTACGTTTGTAGTGGCGCCGTGAGGCGCTTCTTGGCCATATTTAGAATTGCTGGGATGAGTAACAGCCTGTGGCGTGGAAGGCCGAGTTTGGTGTACAGTAACAATGATTTGAAAAGGGCTGGTCAATCCTGCAAACGATGACCGGGCCGGAAAGACGAGAGCGACTATGCCGAACGTGACATTGGGATGGATGGACTACAGCATCATGGCGATTTACGTCGGGGCCGTGCTGGGCATCGGCCAGGCCCTGCGCAAGCAGATGAAGTCGAGCAGCGACTTCTTCCTGTCGGGCCGGTCCATACCCGCGTGGGTGACAGGCCTGGCTTTCATCTCGGCGAACCTGGGCGCGCTGGAACTGGTCGGCATGGCGGCCAGCGGCGCCAAGTACGGCATGATGAGCTGCCACTTTTACTGGATGGGCGCCATCCTCGCCATGACCTTTCTGGCAGTGTTCATGATGCCGTTCTACTACGGGTCGAAGGCGCGTTCGGTGCCCGAATACCTGAACATGCGCTTCGACGGCCGGGTCCGCTGCCTGAACTCCATCACGTTCGCCGTGATGACCGTCTTCGCCTCGGGCATTTCGATGAACGCCCTGGCCAAGCTGCTGCATGCGCTCCTCGGGTGGAACTACCACGTGAGCCTCTGGGTCTGCTCGGGCGTGGTGCTGGTGTATGTGCTCAAGGGCGGCCTGACCTCGGCGATCTACACGGAGGTGCTGCAGTTCTTCATGATCGTGCTGGGCTTCTCGCCGGTGGTCTATCTGGGCCTCAAGGACGTCGGCGGCTGGAGCGTGCTGAAGGAGAAGCTCGCCGGCGTGGCCCAGAACCCCGCCTCCATCGGTGTCGGCGAGAAGGCCTTCCAGCCGGACGCCTGGACGGGGGTCTGGAACCCGATGCTCAACGGCGCGGCCGCAAACCCGATGGGCGTGGATCTCTTCGCCATGGTGTTCGGCCTCGGCTTCGTGCTGGCCTTCGGTTATTGGTGTACCAACTTCCTCGTGGTCCAGCGGGCCATGGCGGCCAAGGACATGAGCGCCGCGCGCCGCACGCCCCTGATCGGAGCCATTCCGAAAATGCTGATCCCCGCGCTGGTGATCCTGCCCGGCATGATCGCGGCGGGCCTGGCCTTCACGGGCAAGGACGGCTACCGCCTGCCTCCGAGAGCCATCGCCGAATCCGCCTACGAGAAGGTCGTTCCGGCCGTGAAGAAAGCCGCTTCTAGCGGGCTGGCCGGCGAGGCCGCCGCACGGGAGATCGCCAAGGCCGCCGGCCTGAAGATGATGTCGGCCAAGGTGGACGAACTTGTCAAGGCCGCGCCCGGCCTGAGCGACGCCGAAATCAAGAGCCGCGTTCAGAACGCCGTGGCGGAGAACGATTATGACGGCGTGATCCTTTCGCTGATCAAGCGGTACTGCCCGACCGGGCTGCTCGGCTTGGCGCTGACCGCGCTGCTGGCCTCCTTCATGTCCGGCATGGCCGGCAACGTCACCGCGTTCAACACCATCTGGACCTACGACCTCTACCAGGCGTATATCGCGCGCGGCAAGGGCGACGCCCACTACATGTGGATGGGCCGGGCGGCCACGGTGGCCGGCATCCTGATCAGCATCGGCTGCGCCTACTTCGCCGCCCTCTACAACAACGCCATGGATGTGATCCAGCTCGTGTTCGGCTTTGTCAACGCGCCCCTCTTCGCGACCTTCCTGCTCGGCATGTTCTGGAAGCGCATCACGGCGACGGGCGCCTTCCTGGGCCTGCTGCTGGGCACCACGACGTCGGCCGCCTTCCACGCCCTGACCTTGGCGACGGGGAACGCCCCCGGCGTGAAGGGCGGCTACCTGGGCGTGGTCCAGTCGTTCCCCAGCGAGATGGCCCAGAACTTCTGGCTGGCCTCCTTTGCCTTCCTAACCTGCCTGGCCCTGACCGCCGGGATTTCGCTGGCCACGAAGCAGACCAAGACCGATGCGGAACTGACGGGCCTGGTCTATTCGCTGACACCGAAGATCACCTCGGCAAACGAGCCCTGGTACATGCGGCCCGGCGTCCAAGCCGTTGCCCTGCTGCTCGTCTGCCTCGTCCTCAACATCATCTTTTTCTGATCGCGCCGGGCTACTTGACAACCTGCACGTCGAGTTCGGCGAGCGAGGCGAACTTCTGACCCTCGACTTCGCTCAGCGCGACGAATTTGAGATAGCGTCCGGTGGCGGGCTTCTCGAATTTGGCGGTCTGCTCGTTCCCGTTGTTCGGCCACGTTCCCTTGGCCACGGGCGTGCCCCATTCCTTGCCGTCCGCGCTGACGTAGATCTCGTAGTCCTTCACGCGGCCGTTGCTGTTGCCGCCCTGCCGCGGCAGCGCAAGCACGGCGGCCACGGTCAGCGTCTGGCCGAAGTCCACGGCGAGCCAGTGCGGGTGCGACGGCACGTCACTGGACCAGCGCGAGTGCCAGAAGCTCTCGCTTTGGCCGTCCACCGCATTGCCGGGATTGCCTTCGCCCGACTCATAGCTGCTGGCGGTGACCTTCCATTTTGCGCGGGGGTCGAGCTTGCCGAGCGGAAGGGTGCCTTCGAAGCCCGTCGCGCCCGCCAGGCTGGCGCGCACGGCCAACTGCTGCACATCCGGCGCGGCAAAGGGCGCGGCGTAGACCTGCCACGCCGCGTCGGCGAGCGCGTACTCGAGCTTCGCGCCGGCGGTCTCGCAGGTTAGCGTGACGTTGCCGTTGAAGTCGCGCGTGGCGAGCACGGGCTTGACGCGGTTGGCCGGGGCCTGTAGGCGGCCGGCCTGCGGCAGCTTCGCGCCGGCGGGCAGGAGCCGCAGCACGTAGCTGAAGGACGAGGGCGTCGACCAGACGATGTACTCGTCGGCCGGACGCGGGCCGCAGCCGTTGGAGCCGACGCCGGTCGTGCGCGCGGCCAGCACCAGCGCGCTCGCCGTGCTGGGCGGCAGGTCGACCGTGTACTCGACCGGGTCCATCTGCTCGTCGGTGTAGGGCAGCACGCCGGCCTGCAGCACGGCACCGGCCTCGGCCTGCGCCATCAGGCCGGGCAGGCCTTTGCCGCTGACCGCGGCCCAGCGCACGTCCTCGTGGTTGCCGTTCTCCATCGGCTTGGCATAGGGCGTCATGTTGCCGCGCACGGTGCCGGCATAGAGGCCCACGTCGAAGCCGCGCTTGCGGTCGGCGTAGTTCTCCATCGGGCCTCGTCCGAAATAGCTGAACTGGTCGAGCTTCGGGTCGAGCAGCAGGCGCACGCCGAGGCGCGCGAGCGGGATCTTATTGCCCTGCGGGTTGACGCTGTTGTCCACCGCGACCGAGCCGTCGCCGAAGACCGTGTAGGCGGCGGTGTGGGAGATCCGGAAGTTGCCGGAGCCTTGGAGCTCCAGCGTCGCGGTGACGCGCACCGCGGCGGGGCCGGCCTGCTGCGCGGCCAGGCCGAGCACCTTCCACTTCGGGCTGGTCAGGCCGTAGCGCTGCCACTCGCCGAACGCCCACATGTCGTCGGTGCGGTGCGCGGCGCGCCAGAGGTGCAGGCGCGGGCCGCCTTCCGCGGTCAGCAGGTTCTTGCCGTCGCGCTCGAGCGCGCTGATGAAGCCTGTGGCTTTGTCGAACCTGACCGCGAAGCCGGTGCCGGAGACGTCGATGGAGGCGCCGTCCTGCCTCAGCGTGACGGGCTTCATCGCCGCGACGTCGGCGACCGGCGCGGGCGCGGCGGCGGGCAGCTTGAACTGCTGCCAAGCGACCTCGTGGCCGGCCTTGGCCCACAGCTCGGCGTGCGCGAGCTTGAAGGAGACGCGCAGGAAATACTCCACGCCCGGCTTGGCCGAGAGCGTAGGCAGGGACAGCGCCACGGACTGCTCCGCGCCGGGAGCGAGCGAGAGCTTCGGCAGCGCGCCGCGTCCGATTTCCTGCCCGTCGCCGGTCACGCTCCACTCGCCGGCGAAGCCGTCGAGCGCAAGGAACGCGAACTTGTTGCGGATCTTCACCTTGCCTGCGGCGAGGTCGTCCTCGGCGAAGCCGATCCACTGGTAGGCCTTCTTCATCTCGGGATAGTGCGGCTTGGGAGAGCGGTCGGCGAAGACCACGCCCTTGTGGATGAAGTAGTGGTCGTTCGGCACTTCGCCGAAGCCGCCGCCATAGGCCAGGTAGACGTGGTTCGTGTCGCGCCGGTTCCACAGGCCCTGGTCCTGCCACTCCCAGATCGCGCCGCCCATCAGCGAGGGGTACTTGTCGAACACGTCGTTGTACTCGCCGATCGAGCCCATCGAGTTGTTCATCGCGTGGGCATACTCGCACATGTAGAAGGGCTTGGTGAGCTGCGGGTTCTTCGCGATGTTTTCGACCTGCGTCCAGTGGGTGTACATTTCGCTGTCCACATCGGCGGGGTTGCCGTTGCCGGTGCCGAAGCGCTCGTAGTGCGTCGGGCGCGAGGTGTCGATCGCCTTGATCGCCTTGAGCGCCGCGAGGAAGTTCGGGCCGGAGCCCGCCTCGTTGCCGAGCGACCACATCACCACCGACGCGTGGTTCTTGAAGTTCTCCACGTTCGCCACGTTGCGGTCCACGTGCGCGGCCTCCGCGTCCTTGCGGTTCGAGAGCGACTCCGGGCCGTAGCCGTATCCGTGCGACTCGACGTTCGCCTCGGCGTTCAGGTAGAGGCCGTACTGGTCGCACAGCTCGTACCAGCGCGGGTCGTCGGAATAGTGGCAGGTGCGGACGTGGTTGCAGTTCCCCTGCTTGAGCACCTCGATGTCACGGATCATCTGCGCCTCGCTGACGGTGTGTCCGGTTTCGGGCCACATCTCGTGGCGGTTCGCGCCCTTGAGCTTAACCGGCACGCCGTTGATCTGATAGACGCGGCCCTTGATCTCGACCTTGCGGAAGCCGGTGCGCGTGGAAAGGATTTCCTCGCCGTTGCCGAGCTTAAGCACGGTCGTGTAGAGGTTCGGCGTTTCAGCGGTCCACTTCAGGGGATTCGCCACCGCCAGCTTCAGCGTCACCGCAGTCTCCGCGCCGGCGGCGAGGGCCGAGACGTCGGCGACCGCTTCCGCTGAGACCGGCTTGCCGGCGGCATCGTAGACGACCGCCGTCAGCTTGCCTGCGGCGGCGGCCTTCTCTCCGAAGTTCTTGACCTTCGCGGTAACGGTGAGCGTCGCATCCTTGTATTGCGCATCGAGGTCCGGCAGCGCGAAGAAGTCGCGGATGTGGACCTGCGGCGCGGTCCAGAGATAGCAGTCGCGGAAAATGCCGGAGAGCCGCCACATGTCCTGATCCTCAAGCCAGGTTCCGGAGCTGAAGCGGTAGACCTCGACGGCCACCATGTTCTTGCCGGGCTTGACGAACGGCGTCACGTCGAACTCCGCCGTGTTGCGGCTGTTGACGCTGTAGCCGACCCTCTCGCCGTTGATCCACACGTAGAACGCGCTGTCCACGCCGCTGAACGCGAGGAACACGCGGCGGCCCGACCAGTCGGCGGGCAGCTCAAAGTCGCGGCGGTAGCTGCCCACCGGATTGCGCTCGACGAACGCGGTGAAGTCCTTCGGCGGCTCCGACATGACGCGCGGGTAGTCCCTCTGGATGATGTAGCCCGCGTTTCTGTAATAGGGCGTGCCGTAGCCCAGCACCTGCCAGCACGACGGCACCGGGATATCCTTCCAGGCGCTGACATCGAAGGTTGGCTTGTAGAAATCCACAGGACGCTCGTCGGGATGCTTGACCCAGTTGAACTTCCACAGGCCGTTGAGCGGACGGCACAAGGACGACTCCAGCCGCTTGCCCGCGAGCGCCTGCTCCACCGTCGCGTAGGGCATCAGCGTCGCGTGGTAGGGCTGCTTGTTGAGGCCGAGGCATTCGGGGTTCTCGATTTCCGGCGGCAGCGCCGCGTTCGCGTTCAAGCTTCCGACCAACACTAAACCGGCCAACCGATTTCGATTCATAGCTCTTCCTTTTCTGTCACTTTGTCGCGTAACGTCATTTCCATCTTGAAAAAAATCAGGACTTTAGGAACGGGTTCTGCATGCACACGCCGTCATAGTCTTGTCCGTTACTGAAGTCCTCACTGAGTACGGTCGGAACCCTCGCCTGTCGGGCGGCCGCGAGAATGAGCCCGTCCCGGAGCGAAAGTTGCCAACGCTGCATCTCAGCCACGCCGCACCGGAACAGAGGGATGTCGTTTTCCACGATCCGCCAATGCGTATAGGCCTCGACGGTTTCCCGAACTTTGCTGACCGGAATGCCGCCGCGCCGCAGGGTCACAAACAGTTCCTGCAGAACCTGAACGCTGATCCACGGCAAGGGCTTGGTCGCCCACAGTTCGGACAGCAGTTTCTTCGCTCGAGTGTGTTTCATCCCAGCGTCCAAATCATGGGCATACACGAGCACAGTGGTGTCAACGAAAACGCTACCGCTCATACAGAGCCTCCCTCGACACCCTTTTTCCTCCCAGATGGAAGCCCTTGTTCATGCGTTGAAGCGCGTCCTTCTGAATCGCATCAAGTTCGCGAGGGGGCGAGGCGAGGGTTTTGAGCGTGGCGGTTATCCATGCGGAAAGCGACATGCGGGCGTCGACGGCCCGATGGCGAAGTTCGATCAGCAGCTCTTCGTCCATTCGCAGTGTCACATTTTGCATCCTTTGTCCTCCAGTTTCACAGCCATAGTGTAGCACAGTTTGTGTGCAAATAGCAAGGCGAGGAGCCTTACTGTTCGGACGGCACGCTCCCGGGTGAGACCAAAAACACCGACTTCAACGGCTCCAAGTCCACCCGGAAGCGGGTGATGTCGCTGTTTGCTTCCCGGTCGTGCGAGCAGGGCACCGGCGACACGGCGCCGGTGTGCGGGTCCCACAGTTCGAGGGCGTGCCGGCCGCGCAAGGTCACGTCGGCCGTCACCCGCTGCGCGCTGGAGTTTGCGAAGAAATAGAGGTCCGCGCCGGCCTTCACCTTGTGGATGTAGGCGAACTGCCGGTTGCCGCCCTCGTACCAATTGGAGTTGAGCGCCGACTGGTTGACGTAGGGGTCTTTGCCGTCGCGGGACACGCGGGGAATCTCAGGCGCATTCTCCACGCGGACGTCCCAGACCAGCGCGAGTCCGTCGAGGGCTTGTTTCAGGGTGCGCTCATCGGGTTTCGCCACAAAGACGCCGTGGCCGGACGGACCGAACATCGACTTCGTGAGCTGCCGCACCTCTTCGTCGCCGCCGAACTCCGCGGATTGCTCCGGCAGGCAGGTTGTGGCCACCACGCGTCCGCCGCCGTCATAGAACCGCTTCACCTTTTTCAGATTGCTGAGGTAAACGGTCCGGCAGGCGGGGAGAATCAGGACTTTGAACCGCTCCCGGTTTTCCTTGTTGTCGAGCAACAGCTCCGCGCCTTTCGCGCGGCAGCGCCCGTCGAGCACCTCGGGATGTAGCAGCGTGAAGTCGCGCCGGACCTCGCCCGTGAGCAGGCGCATGAGCTCGAAATAGTCGGTGCCGGGGACCGGCGCGTATCCCCAGTTCGGGCTTTGCTCGCCCACGCGGTAACGGGCCTCAAGGTCGGCAATCGGATAAAGGATGCCGATGTCCGCCACGTGCCGGCCGCCGCGCAGGAGCGTCTCGCAGCGCGCCGCCCAGCGGTTGAAGCGCGGCAGTTCGGGGCCGATTTCCGGATTGCGCCAGGAGATCTCGGGCACGATCGCCATCTTGTCCGCATCCCACCACGTGCCGTGCGGCAACAGGGCGTTCACGCCGCGGGCATAGCACTCCATGCCCGCACGGTAGAGCATGTTCGAGTCGTTGGGCAGCTTCTGGTGGAAGTTGCCGTAGATTTCGCAAACCATGAGGGGGCTGTCATAATTGTAGGCGGCGGAAGCGGGTATGGAGAAGCCGTCCACCCCGTGATGGTAGTAATGGATGTAGTCGGTCAGGGGATAGCCCTGGTGTTTGTAGAACAGCAGCGCGTCGCCCGACGACTGGAGCGGGTTCGCGTTGTAGGAGCCGGCAGGATGGCCGGAGGATTTCACGCCGCGCTTGGCGCACCACGCCTCGGTCCCTCCGGGATAACCGGCCGCGAACATCTCGTTGCGCACGCTGTAGAGCGCCACGCGCGCCGCAGCCGTATCCGGGCCGATGTCTTCCCAGAGCGCCGGGTAGTAAGCGTCGGCCGGCCGGCCGAAGCGCTTGCTGAACCGGTCGCGGAACGACGGCGTCCAAAGCAGGCAGTCAGGCGCGTTCATGGCCGTCAGGTCATCGAAAAAGGTCATCTGGATCGTGGAGCCGAAATGCTTCGGGAACCGGCGGTAGAAGGGGTCGTAGGTTAGAGAGAGGAACTGGCCGACCGCCGCCGGGTCGAGGTAGTCCACCAGGCGCGTGCCCGAAACCGTGGCGCACAAGAAGGCCTGGACATCCCAGCGTCCCGCAGGCGCTTTCCAGCGCACCGTCTTGGCCCCTTCCCCGGCTAGCGCGTGCTCCGCCACGCGCTGCCCGTCAATCCATGTCGTGACGGTTTTCCCGTTGACCGCGAGGCGCAGGTCATAGGCGCGGCCCGTCTCGAAAGGAAAGTCCGCCGCCTGCAGAAGCGTATACTGCCCGCCCTGCCTGCGGTGCGGGCGAAGCGCCTTGGCTCCCGCGTTGCACTGCCAGAAATAGAGATCGCCCGACCCGCGCACGCCAAAAGCCAGACCGGCGGCGCCGTTCAAGATGGTGAGCCGCGTCTCCAGTGTGAACCGGTCGGGAAGTGACAAGCCGGTTCGCCACATCGGGAGGCAGTCCGTGGCACGCAAGCCGGCCGCCTCAAGCCGCGCTCCGCCCACGTCGTTCCATCCCTGCGCGAGCGCGTTGCTTCCCGCAAACCGCTCCTCGTGCAGAACCTTGCCGTCGCCGCCTGTGACGCGAAGGTACTCGAAGAGCGCGGCTTCCTCCGGCGGCTGGCGGAAACCCACGCCCGTGCCTGCCCAGAGCGACGGGGCGTCGGACCAGGTCGCCTGGCCCGTGACCGCCCGGCTCTTTCCGTCGTCGAGATTCTTGGCGACGACACTCATCAGGACGCCATCCGGCATCGGGATGACAGCCTCGCCCGGCCCGGTCACGGTGGCTTGGCCGCGCGACAGGTACTTCAGCAGGGACTCCGGATGCTTTTCACGCATCTGTTCGCCTGCGGAACCGGACGGGAAATCGCAGTCGTCATAGAACACCACGGTCATCCCGAGTTCCTTGGCCGTGTCGAGAAGGCAGCCATAGATGCCGAAGTACTCGTCCGAAAGATAAGCCGGCTGCGTCGGCGGCTGCATCGCATGAAGCGTCAGCGGCGCCACACCGCCGAACCCGCACTGGTCGCGCATAGCCTGCAACTGCGCCCTGACACCCTCCTTCGTGAGGGTGCCGTTCAGCCAGAAGAGCGTGACCGTGCCAGCGCTCTGGGGCGGTGCCACAAAGCGGCCCCGCAAACCTGTCAGGTCGTCTGCGGCCTTTCCGGCGGGCGCGTCCGCAGCGCCGCAAAGCAGCGCCGCAAATACGGAGAGGCACGCCACCGTGGCGTGTAACGTCGTGGAAGCATCCCGCGACGAACGTTTCTTTTCATGATCAAGAGACGGGTTCATGTGATCGTCCTTTTCTTTCTTTCTCCTGCGAAACCGTGATCGTCGCCAGCTCCCTGACGATCGGCTCCGCGTCGCCCCACTTCCAGACATTCTCGGCTGCGAGCACGGCGCATCCGTTTGTGACGTCCTTGCGAACGATCCGCACCGGCCGGGCGAACACGCCCTGCAGGGCATGGAGATCCCGTTTCTCGCCTTTCCAGGTCACCTCCGGCCACGCCCAGTAAAGCCCGCGGTGGTGCGGGTGTTCCGGCGAGTAGTCCTTGGTCAGCACCTCGCCGTCCGGCCCGTACAGAGGATGGATGTAGTCGCTGCGCGCGACGGCATACTGGCCCGTGACGCCGACGGGCACGGGCACGGTGCTGAAGTTGTATACGAGGACCGGCTTGACCCCGTCCATAACCGTGTACCTGCCGGTCGCGACTTCTTCGGTGATTGCGAAGTCGTCCGCCAAGGTTGCGCGTGCAGCCAGTAGCGCGACAACCCAACATATCCTAGCTTTCTTACCCATATGAGGCCTCCGCAAACTCTGAACGGCAGGGACGCCTCCCCGAGGCGTCCGTAGGGCCTTGCGCACCGGGACCGGCGGACGGTTCGGCGAACCGTCCCTACCAGCCCAGCGGTCAGACCCTCCCAAAAAACGGTGGCTACGCCTGCAAGTACTGCTTCGGGAATTTCCACGGGGCGCGATAGGTCGGCACCGACAGTTTGGCCGCCTCCTTGTCCCCGACGATCGTTTCGGTCTCGGGGTCGAAACGGATGGACCGCCCGAGCCTGTACGAGAGCAGGCTGAGGACGATCGGCACGTCGATCCGGCAGTGGTAGGCCGGATTGCAGCTCGGCTGCCGGCGCGACTTGATGCAGTCGAGCCATTCGCGCTCGTGGCCGGGAGACTGAGGGATTTTGTTCGAGATTGGCGTGAGTTCCCCGCAACTGTAAAGCACGCGGTTCTTGTAGTCTGCCGCCTGTTTACGGGCCGCGACCTCGGGCTTGATGAACGGGTTCAAGAAGTCCCCTTCAGGCACAATCCGGTGTTCGTCGTAGTTGGTATGCATTGTTCCGTTGACGCCGTGAAAATAGGTTCCCAGCCTGCGCGTCCGCTCGGGGTTGCCGTGAAAGTCGAAGCCGTAGCTGTTGGTCAGCGAGGACATCCAGGTCATCGTCAGGTTGGGATAGCGCCAGAGCACCTCGTGGTTGTCGTACGCGTCGCCGTCGTCCTTGATGATGAAGCGGCCGCCCGTGCTGCAGACTTCAGTCGGGTATTTCAGGTCGAGCGCCCAGACCGGCAGGTCGATGATGTGGGGAGCCATCCCGGGCGTCCAGCCGCCGCTGTACTCCATCCATGAGCCGTGGCAATAGGAGTCTTTCGCAAGCAGGCCATTATACTGGCATAAAGGCGCGGGGCCGCACCAGAAATCCCAGTCGAGCCCCTCGGGCGGCTTTGTGTTCGGGTCGTGCCCGATGCCCAGCTCGCCCTGGTTCATGACGTTGAAGGTCCGCACGGCGCCCACCTTGCCGAGGTAGCCCGCCTGGAGCAGCTCGACGACGTTCCGGTAGTTCGGCGACGCGTGAATCTGCGTGCCGACTTGGCAGATGCGGTTGTGCTTCTTGACGGCGTTGCGCACGGCCAGGCTCTCACCGAGATGCAGCGTCATCGGCTTCTGCAGGTAGAGGTCCTTGCCGGCCTCGCAGGCGGCGATGGCGATCAGCGCGTGCCAGTGCGGCGGGGTGGCGATGATGACGGCATCGATGTCTTTCTGCCGCAGCATCTCGCGGAAGTCCGCATAGGGCTTGCAGGTCTCTTTGAACTGCTCGACAACGGCATCCCTACGCGCCTTCGACACATCGCACGCGCCCGTCACGACCACGTCAGGATGCGCCGCACAGGCGCCCAGGTTGGCCCGCCCCATGCCGCCGCAGCCGATCAGGCCGACGTGGATGCGGTCGTTGGCGGCAACCTTCGTCTCCTGCCCGAAGGCGGTTCTCGCGATGATCGTCGGCGCAACCATCCCCACTGCGCCCAGTCGCGCGGTTGTCTCCAAAAATGCGCGTCGCGTGAGTCTCTTATCTTTCATCCGTTTTTCTCCTTTGGCTACAGCCTCCACTTCACGAGCTAAAAGCCTGGCGCAATAGTACGGGGTCCAAATCGTTGGTGCCAACCAGACCTTCTGGAATCAGCCAATCCATGCGGTCCGCCGCATCGCCTTTTTCAACCGCTCTTCCGGCAGATCAAGTGATGTCCTCATGGGGTTCCCTTACCGCACCTTGAGCAGGAAGAAGCTCTTCTTGCCGCTGCGCAGCACGGCCAGGCGGCCTTCGATCAGGTCGGTCGCCTCGAACACGCGCTCGAGTCCGGAGACGCGCACGTTGTTGATGTTGAGCCCGCCCTGCTGCACGAGCCGGCGCGCCTCGCCCTTGCTGGCCATCATGCCGGCGGCGGCGATGACTTCAAACGCTGGCTTGCCGATCACCTGGTCGGCGGGCAGCGTGGCCGAGGCCACGTTGGCGAAAATCTTTTCGAGGTCACCGGCGGCCAGGCCGTCGAGCGAGCCGCCGAAGAGCACCTCGGTCGCCTTCTTCGCAATGGCCAAGCCCTGTTCGCCGTGGACGGTGCGGGTCAGCTCTTCGGCCAGCACCTGCTGCGCCTCGCGTTTCCCGGGATCGGCCGCGACGGCGGCTTCGAGTTCCGCGATGCGCTCGAAGGGCACGAAGGTGAAGATCTTGAGGTAGCGGACCACGTCCGCGTCCAGCGTGCGCAGAAAGAACTGGTAGAAGTCGTAGTACGAGGTCTTGCGCGCGTCGAGGAAGACCGCGTTGCCCTCGCTCTTGCCGAACTTCTTGCCCGTGCTGTCGCACACCAGCGGGAAGGTCATGCCGAAGACCTCCTGACCGCACAGGCGGCGCACCAGCTCGGTGCCGGCCGTGATGTTGCCCCACTGGTCCGAGCCGCCGATCTGCAGGGCGCAGCCGCAGGTCTTGTAGAGGTGCAGGAAATCGTAGCCCTGGAGAATCTGGTAGCAGAACTCGGTGAAGCTCATGCCGTCGTCGGACTCCATGCGCTTCTTGACGCTGTCCTTGCTCAGCATGATGCCCATGCGGAAATAGCGGCCCACGTCGCGCAGCAGGTCGATGAAGGTGAAGTCTTTGAACCAGTCGTAGTTGTTCACCATGACCGCCGGATTGGGAGAGGCGGGGTCGAAGTCGATGAAGCGCGCGAGGTTCTCTTTGATGCCGACGAGGTTAAGCTCCACCTGCTCCGCGCTCAGGAGGTTGCGCTCTTTGGACTTGCCGGAGGGGTCGCCGATGAGGCCCGTGGCGCCGCCGACGAGGGCGATGACCTTGTGGCCCGCGCGCTGCAGGTGCGCCAGCGCCATGATGGTCACGAAGTTGCCGGCCTGGAGGCTGTCGTTCGTGGGGTCGAACCCCGCGTACACGGTCAAGGGTTTGTCGAGCGCCTTGGCAAGCTCCGGGCTCGTCATGTCCTCGAAAAGATAGCGCGCTTTGAAGGTGTCGAGGATGTTAGCCATGTTATTTCCCTAACCCGGCGGGGCCGGAACCAACGGAACATTAAACACAAAGACACGAAGACTCAAAGAATACAAAGTCATCCCGACAGCTCTTCTTCGTGCCTTCGTGTCTTTGTGTTGGAAACTCGTGAGGCACAAAAAAGAAGGGGCGCCTGTCGCCAGGCGCCCCTCTTTGTTATTCGCCGCCGGGACGCCACTCTTCGCTCTGCGCGAAGGCGTCGTCGAAGGCTGCCGCCAGACCCACCAGGTTTTCGCCCGGCTTGAGGTCCGTGATGTTCAGGTCGCGGGTGAGTTCCGCGATCTGCGTCTCGTTCATGGTCACGGCCTTGATGCTCAGGCCGATGCGGCGCTCCTCGCGGTCGATCTTGACGATGCGGGCTTCCACATCCTGACCGACCTTGAGCGCGTCCTTGACCTTCTCCACGTGCTGGTCGCTGATCTGGGAGATGTGGACGAGCCCGTCCACACCGTCCTCGAGTTCCACGAACGCGCCGAAGGAGGCGATCTTGGAGACCTTGCCCTTGACGATCTGGCCGATGCCGTAGCGGCTGGTGATCGTGTTCCACGGATCGTCGCTGGCCTGCTTGAGGCCGAGGCTGATGCGCTGGTCGGCCGGGTTGACCTCGAGCACCACCGCTTCGACCTGCTGGCTCTTCTGAAGCACCTCGCTCGGGTGGTTGATCTTGCGCGTCCACGACATGTCGGAGACGTGGATCATGCCGTCGATGCCCTCTTCGAGCTCGACGAAGGCTCCGTAGGTCGTGAAGTTGCGGACCTTGCCGCTCACGCGGCTGCCGACCGGGTAGCGGTCCTGCACGGTGTCCCAGGGATTGGCTTCGGTCTGGCGGATGCCCAGCGCGATCTTCTGGTTGGCGGAGTCGATGCTCAGCACGACCACGTCCACCTCGTCGCCGACGTTCAGCACGTCCGACGCGCGGGCCACGCGCTTGGTCCAGGAGAACTCGGAGACGTGTACCAGGCCTTCGATGCCCGGCTCGATCTCGACGAACGCGCCGTAAGGCACCAAGTTGACGACCTTGCCGCGCAGGCGGCTGCCGACCGGGAAGTTGCCGTCGATGTTGTCCCACGGGTTCGGGGTGGCCTGCTTGAGGCCGAGGGAGACGCGCTCGCGGTCCATGTCCACGTCGAGGATGACCACGTCGATCTCCTGGCCGACCTTGAGCATCTCGCTCGGGTGCTTGATGCGGCCCCAGCTCATGTCCGTGATGTGCAGCAGACCGTCCAGACCGTCGAGGTCCACGAACGCGCCGAAATCGGTGATGTTCTTGACGCGGCCGCGGCGCTGCTGGCCCTTCAGGATGGTGCCGAGCAAGTCGCGCTTCTTGTCCGCCAAGCGCTCTTCGATCAGCTCGCGGCGCGACACGATGATGTTGCGGCGCTCGTTGCTGATCTTGATGACCTTGAATTCGCAGGTCATGTTCAGGTAAGGGTCGGGATCATGCACCGGGGTGACGTCCACTTGCGAGCCGGGCAGGAACGCGTCCACGCCGTCCACGCTCACGATCAGGCCGCCGCGCACCTTGCTGCGGATCGTACCGGTGACCACGCCGCCTTCGGTATACTTGGTCAGGACCGCATCCCAGCGCAGCTTCTCATCCGCGCGGCCCTTGCTCAGGATGACCATCCCGCCGTCGCTCTCAAGCTCGACGAGCAACACGTCGATCACGTCGCCCACCTTGATCAGGGAGACATCTTCGAACTCGTTCGCCGGAACAATGCCTTCCGACTTGTAGCCGATATCAACGAGAACCTCGTTGCCTTTGACGCCGCTGATCGTGCCCTTGATGATCGAACCGGCCGTGAACTTGTTCATCTGCTGGTCCAGTGCTGCCGCCATCGCGTCATACATCGGACCGGTTTTCGGAACTGCGGCCGTGGGTTTGCCCTTTGCCATGTGAGTGTATTCCCGTCTGACGGAACCTGTGAACGAATCCGCCCGCGCCCTCGCGGCGCCGCGCTGCCCGTCAAACGTTTGTTAGTTGTTTGTCATCCCGGATCGCGCTGTCAACCCCGGTCACTCGACCGGGCAGCCGCCACCCGTTTCTGTCCTGTTTCGGACAAAAGATATTTAATTTAGCAAAACCGGAGACCCGCAACCAAACGAAAAACAAGCTTTTTTTATTTCTGTTACTATTCACGGCTTCTTCTTATTGGCCTTTTTCGTACCTGCGAACGGTCGGCCCGGCGGTCCGAACCTTGTCTCTTCGAGAACGTTTCGCTGACCATTTCCGGTATGTTCAGGTAGGGTCCGACCGCTGGGCGGGCCGGATTTGCGGCTAAAAACCGTGCGGCTGAGGGCGAGCGCCCCGTTTACACTCCGCCGCAGATGGGTTATAGTGAGTCATCATGTTTACCCGCTATGCCCCCGAACTCGTTGACGATTTGAAACTCCGTTGGACGCGGCTCCAGCAGGGCGTGCGCGCGACGGGCGCGGACGCGCTCCTGGTCGGCAGCAATGTCAACCTCCTTTACCTTTCGGGCCGCATCTTCATGGGCTACGTCTACCTGCCCGCCGAAGGTGCGCCCTGGTTCTTCGTGCGCCGCCCCTGCGGCCTGGCCGGCGCGAACGTGGTCGAGATCCGCAAGCCGGAGCAGATTCCGGAGTTCCTCCGCGACGCCGGCCTGCCGCCTCCCGCGCGGCTGCTGCTGGAGGGCGACGACCTGACCTTCAGCGACTGGACGCGCTGCGCCGCGCTGGTCAAGGGCGCGGCCGCGGAGAACGGCTCGGGGCTGCTGCGCCAGTGCCGCGCCGTGAAAACCCCCTACGAGATCCAGGTGATGAAGAAGACCGGCAGCCGCCACGCCGCCGTGGTCGCGCAGTTCGCCTCGGTCTACGAGCCGGGCATGACCGACCAGGCCTGGGCGGTCGCGATGTTCCACCTCATGCTCAAGGCCGGCAGCCTCGGCCTTTTCCGCATCGCGGGCGGCAGCATGGAAGGGTTCATGGGCACCGTGCTGGCCGGGGACAACGGCGGCGCGGCCTCGCCTTACGACTTCGCCTTGGGCGGCGCGGGGCTGCACCCCTCGCTGCCGGTGGGCCAGAGCGGCATTGTCCTGAAAGAGGGCATGGCCGTGATGGTGGATATCGCGGGCAATTTCTACGGCTATCTCACCGACTGCACGCGCACCTTCGCGATCGGACACCTCGCCCCGAAAGCGGTCGCCGCCCATCAGCTTTCCATCGACATCCAACAGGCCGTCGCCGCGGCCGGCGTGCCGGGCGCGCGCTGCGAGGACCTCTACACCCTCGCCCTGAAAATGGCGGACGAGGCCGGGCTGGCCGACTGTTTCATGGGGCTTGCCCAAAAGGCGAAGTTCATCGGCCACGGCACCGGACTCGTCATCAACGAGCAGCCCGTGCTCGGCGCCCGCTCGAAAGAGACCCTCGAAGCCGGCATGTGCGTCGCGCTGGAGCCCAAGTTCGTGATCCCCGGCACCGGCGCGGTCGGCGTGGAGGACACCTTCCTCGTCACGTCCGAGGGCATGCGGAACCTCACCCCCTGCGCCTCCGAACTTGTCGCGCTGTAACGCCATTCTAATTTTGATCCTCTTGCGGAGTTGGTTTTTTTGCGGAGTCAGAATTACTACTCGCCAAGTGCGCGTTGTTTGTACTATCCTTTTATACGATATTACTTGGTCTATACCTACATGAAAGGAAGTTGGATATGACAGCACGGAGTCTGGCATCCCTTTTCGCCGCCTTTGGCGCGGCGGGTTCTCTCTTGGCGGCGGACGGCACATGGACCGCTGCGTCGGGCGGCAACTGGAACGACACGGCCAACTGGGCCGGCGGTGCCATCGCGTCGGGCTCGGGCTCGACCGCGTATCTCACGACCGGTGCGGGCACGGTCAACAACAACGAAACGGGCTTGGCGCTGCTCGGCGTGCAGCTCTCGGGCAGCGGCTTGACCCTCGCGGGCAACACGCTCACCCTCGACAGCGCGGGCTTCATCACCGTGCTCTCCGGCAGCCACACGGTCGGTCTGCCGCTGTCGGTATCCGGCTCCACGACGCTGGCCGCGGCCTCGGGCCAGGCCCTCACCCTCAATGGCGCCGTCTCCGGCAACGGCGGACTCACGGCCAACGGCGGACGCGTCGTGCTCGGAGCGGCCAACACCTATTTGGGCGCGACCCGGCATGTCACCGGCACGCTGGAGTTCAACTCGCCGTCCGCGCTCGGCAGCAGCCCGGCCGACGCCGCCAACCTCGTTCTC
Source organism: bacterium (assembly GCA_025360845.1). Taxonomy (GTDB): domain Bacteria; phylum Verrucomicrobiota; class Kiritimatiellia; order RFP12; family UBA1067; genus JAHFSX01. The sequence goes on along the minus strand of JANYBJ010000325.1, from coordinate 6,547 downwards.
GGCGAGGGCACGCTGCGTTACACCGGCGGTTCGGCGACCTTGAACCGCGGCTACACGCTCTCGCCCGGCGCGGGCAACGACCGCGCCGGCGTGATCGACGTGGTGAACGCGGGCACGACCCTCACCGTCGCGGGTCCGGTCGCCGCCGTCGGCGGCGCGTTCATCAAGACCGGCGAGGGCACGCTGGCCTACACCTATCCCGGCTATCAGGAGTTCAACAAGGACAAGTGGGCGAACGCCGAAACCGCGGTGATCACCTACGACGCGGACGGCGTGCCCGACACGAACTCGTACCCTGCGTTCACAGTCGATAAGGGCCGCATGATCCTCGGCGCGCCCGGCCAGACCAACGTCATCCACGCCACGGCCGGCTGGATCGGCTCCAAAACGCTGGCCTCGCCGCGCCTGGATATCATCGGCGGCGTGACCCGCTTCATCTACGGCTACTTCACGATCGGCCGCGGCACCGGCACCTCCGCCTCGCCCCAGAGCCCGAGCATGTACCTCAGCGGCGGCGCCGAGGTGACGGTCGAAGGTTCGGGTTTCGTCATGGACAATTCACAGGGCCAGCCCGACCACCGCTGCCGCCCGCTGCTGTCCATCGACAACGCCACGCTCAGGGTGGCCAACGACGTTTTCATCGGCGAGGACGGCAACGCGGTTTCGACGGTTTCGGTCGCGAATGCCGGGTCGTTCATCTCCGACGCCACGGACCTCTACAGGTGGGGCTTGTCGCTGTCGCAGAACGACGGCGCCCAGACGGACATGACCTTCAATAACGGCAGCACCGGGCTCGCCAACCTGTTGACGGTGAAGCGCGGGGCCACGCTCAACGTGCTCGGCGGCAGCACGTTCTCGCTTGACGGCACGACTCTGCCTGCGGTGAACGAAAGCCGAAACCAAGGCACGGTCCGCTTCAGCGGCAGCACACTGGCCCAGCGCACGACCATCCTCTCTTCGGACTGGTTGACGCGGCTGCCGGACCTGCTGGTCGGCGCGAACAACATGACCGTCGACGTGGCCAGCTACGCATGCCTCGATCCGCAGCTCAAGGCCGATCCCGCCAGCCCGGGCGGTAAACTGATTAAGCAGGGCTCCGGCACGTTGGCGATGCGCCCTACGGCAATCAATGTGCAGGCGGATGCGGGTAAGGTCGCGCTGGCGATCGAATACCCTTGGGCGCAGGGCGGAGTCAACGGTACGTTTTCGTCGCCTTCGGGCGCGGCGCTCGAACTCGCTGCCGCGGGCGGTGCCGCAGGGATGAACCTCGCCCTGGCGGGCGCTCCGCTGACGTTGTCGCCGGTCAGCCTGTGCGGTCAGCAGGACCGCTGGCGCTTCAACGGATCGGCTTCGTGGCGTCCGGACGGGCTTCTGCGTCTGACGCCGAACAACGGCGGCCAGGCCGGCTCGGCCTTCCTGCTGCGCCGCTATCCGGTGACCAACGCCTGGACCGCCACCTTCTCCTATCTGGCCTGGTCCACCCTGCCGTGGAATCCCGCCGACGGCTTCTCCTTCGTCATCCAGAACGACCCGCGCGGCGCGGGCGCGCTGGGCACCGGAGGCGAGGGGATCGGTTACCAATACGACAACAAAATCGTGAACTCGGTCGCGGTCGGCGTCGATGTCTATAACAAGCGTTTCCGTTTCGGTAAGCAGGGAACCTACTTCGTGAATATTCCCTTCTTGGCGGGGCAGCCCCATCTGTCTCAGCCCGTCAAGACGTTCTTTACGGTCTCCTATGACGGCTCGGGCAAGCTGACCTGCCTGATGACCCCTCCCGGCAGCGCGACCTGCCGCTACGAGTATGCCGTCGATCTGGCCGCCGAAACGACCACGGACGGCTACGCCTACCTCGGCTTCTCGGCGGGCACCGGCGGCCTGTGGGGACAGCATTCGATCGCCGACTTCCTCTTCTCCAACAGCGAGCTGCCCACGCCGTCCTCCTACTGCCGTTATGGCGGAAGCGTCGCGCTGGGCGGCGGCGACACCCTCAACGCCTCTCTCGCTCCGAGCATGGTCCAGCGCGGCTTCGTCGCCGGCCAGTTGGCCTACGCCGACAACGCGGTGGTGAACGTCTCGAAGTCGGTTCCGGCCGCGCCGCCCGCGCCCACGCTGGCGGATCAGGGGCTGTGGCAGCTGAACGCGAACGCGCACTGGAAGCCCGACGGCCGCTTGGCGGTTTCCCTCAACGACTTCGGCAAACCAGGCACGGCCTACACCGTCAACCGCTACCCCGTGGCCGGCTCGTGGACCGCGCACTTCAACTACGACATCGGGCTTAAGACCGATCCTCCCGCGGACTACATCACCTTCGCGATGCAGCGCCAATCGCCCGCGAGCGGCGAACACACGCCCAACCCCGGGTTCTCGATCATGTGGCGCTATTTTGAAGGCGGCGTGACCACCACCTCGCTCCGCATGTTCACCAACGGCGCGCCTGCGCTCGCCAGCATGGACATCGCGCCTGTCAATCTGCCCTACGGCGGACCCGCCAGCATGACGGTCTCGCACGATGCGTTGGCCAAAACGGTCACGATCATCACCTCGCAGGCGGCGGGCGCCTACACCAACGTCTTCAACGGCGTGGATCTGCCGTCGGCCCTCGGGTATGCGGACGAAGCCTACCTCGGCTTCGGCGCTTTCACCGGCGGCCTCTACGCGGAGAACATCGTCAGCGACTTCTCCTTCACCTCGGAAGCGACCGCCAACGCGCTGGGCGGCTACCTGGCCTTCGACAAGCTGACCGGCAGCGGCACGCTGGTCAAGCGCGGCAGCGCCGCGCTGGGCTTGCCGGGCGACATCGACCACCCGACTTCCAACGCCGTGGTGCGCCTGGAGCAGGGCGGGCTGGTGCTGCGCAAGAACAGCCTCGAGCCGCTCGACACCACCGGCGCGCGCAGCGACTGGTTCTTTACACCGATTGGAAAATGGGGTCCCGACGGCACGCTGCAGTACTGCAGCAGCACGTGGGAGGGTGGCAGCGATACGGCGACGTCTTCTCGCCGGGTCCGCATCAGCGGGCCGTGGACCGCCACCTTCAGCTACCTGATCGGCGCGGTGAACTGGAACCCCCAGGACGCCTTCTCCTTCTTCGTCCACAACGACCCGCGCGGCCCGGGCGCGGTCGGCAACAACAATGTCGGGGCCGGCTATGAAGGGATCGCCCGCAGCACCGCCATCCGGTGGTGTACCTATCCGGATCATCCGGCGGAGTTTAAATATAAATCCTTCGTCGGACACAACGGCGGCTTCGACTATGGCTCGGGCCAGAGCTACGCGCCGATCGTGATCACGGCCGCGGAAACCCATTTCACGATCCGCTACGATCCTGTGGCCGCCACGCTGACATCGACCATCACGCAGGGCTCCATGACCGTCACCCACGTCTTCAACAACGTCAACATCCCGGCGGACGTCGGCGACAACTACGCCTACGTCGGCTTCGGCGCGGGCAACGGCGGCGCCTGCAACGAGGTCCGCATCCGCAATTTCCGCATGACGAGCGACACGCCCGTTGACGCGCTGCCGAACCAGCAGCTCCTGGCCGGACTGACCCTGCCGGCCGCGTCCACCAACACCGCGACGTGCGACACCTCGGTACCGAACGGCAGCTTCAGGATCGCCGCCGCGACGGTCGGCGACGGCGCCTCGTTCGGCGTGGACACCGTGTCGCAGCCCGGCACGCTCACCCTCGGCTCGGTCACGCAGACGGGCTCCGCCGCCTATCCGGTCGCGGCCGGGTGTACGCTCGTCCTGACCGATGTGGCCGGCGGCACGACGGTCACCAAGAGCGGCAGCGGCACGCTCGCGCTCGCCGGCGCGGCAGCCACCTACACGGGTCGCACGGTCCTGGGCGCGGGCACGCTCACGCTGGACGCGGCGCGTCTGCCGGAGGGAGCCGACCTCTACGTCACGAGCGGGGCGACGCTGCACCTCGGCTTCGCCGGCAAGCAGTATGTGCATGCGCTCTTCGTGGACGGCGTGTCCATGCCCGGTGGCCAGTACACCGCCGCGAAGGTGCCGTGGATCTCCGGTCCCGGCCTCCTGGTCGTCACCTACCCGCCGGTCGGCACGCTGCTCTTCCTCCGGTAGCGTGCCCCTGTTCCGGTTGCACTTTTTGGAGGGCGAGACTCTGTCGAGCCGCCGGTCACTGCGCAGTGGCTCGTGGGGACACTCGCCCTCCATGTGCGTGCTCGGAGAGCCCGCGCTACCGTTTCTTTCTCAGCAGAAACGGCAGCGCGCCGAGCATGTTGACCAGCACCACCATCAGGTGCCCCGCCAGGCTCAAGGTCACCAGGTGCGTGTTGTCGAGGTGCATCGGCCCCGAGAGCCCCTGCGCGACCATCTCGCGCAGGCCGAGCCCGCCGATCGAGACCGGCAGCGCCGAGACCATGCCGAAAAGCGGGATCACGTACCACACGCAGAACGTCGGTATTTTCAGGCCGAGCGCGAGAATCACGAAGACGTTGTGCCAGGTCTTGAAGAACTGCGAGGCGAACGCGGCCAGCAGCGTCGGGAAGAGCCGCCGCGGCGAGGCCGCCAGCTCGAACACGGGCTCAAGCAGGCCCCCAAGCTTACCTCTCAAACCGGTTTTCGGCCACCCCCTCACCTTGCCCTGCAGCCAGCGGGCCGAGACGAGAACGCCCAGCAGCAGCAGGGCGAGCAGCACCAAGAACCCTGCCGCCCACAGCCGATCTCCCAGTTGGAGCAGCAGCGTGAAGACGCCGATGCAGAGCAGCATGCCGAGGTTGATCACGCGGTCGAGCAGCAGACTCGTCACCACGAAGCCCGTCTGACCCTGATCGCGTGCCACGATGTACCCCTTCACCACGTCGCCGCCGACGTTCGAGGGCAGGAAGCTGTTGAAGAACATGCCGCTCCAGTGGCAGGCCGCCACCGCGCGGTAGCCGATCTCCGGCAGGCGCGTGCGCAGGATGCAGTACCACGAAGCCGCGCCCGCGAAGCCGCCGAGGAGGATGATCACCGCCGCGACCGCGAGCAGGGCGTAATCCGCGTGGCGCAGGCTCTCCAGCAGGGTGTCGAAACGGATCATCCGGAAAGCGAGCGCGAGCAGGGTCAGCGTCACCGTCACTTTGGCGGCGGTTTTCAGGTGACTCTTGGTCTGAGGTGTCATAGAAGTGCCTTACAAACCGACAATAGCAATAAGAAACAAGTTGTATCTCACACGAAGGCACGAAGGGCACGAAGGTTAATCATACGATCTTTACAGAATCCTTTGTGTCCTTTGTGCCTTTGTGTGAGATTGAATTGGGTAGTGGGCGGAGCCCACGTTAGCGTATGCCTCTCCGTGATCCTAATCGTTTTTAAGCTCGTCTCCGCAGCACGTAGGCCAGCGCCGTGCAGCGCGTCGGGTTCAGCAGGCTCACGATGAAGGAGACGCCCGCCACCCGCAGGCCGCGCAGCCACGAGCGGTCTTCACGCTCCTTCTCGGTCAGCAGCGGAATGTAGAGCGGGTCGAACAGCAGGGGCCGGATCGCGGCGACCTCGAACCCGTGCCGCCCCGCGAGCCGGAGCATCGTGTCCGGCGCGAAGTGGAAGAGGTGGCGCGGGGTGTCGTAAGCCGCCCAGTTCCCGCGGTAGAAGCCCGCGTCGTAACAGGTGTAGTTGGGCACGCCGATCAGTATCGTCCCGCCAGGCGCGAGCAGCCGCTCCAGCTCGCTCATGCTGCGGTTCAGGTCGTGCGCGTGTTCCAGCACGTGCCAGAGGGTGATCACGTCGTATGCGTGGCCGGGAAGCCCCGCCTGCTCCGGCACATCCACGACCGGCACGCCGAAGCGCGCGGCGGCCGACTCACGCGCCGAAGCGAAAGGCTCCACGCCCTGCACCTGCCAGCCCGCCTCTTTCATGATGCCCGCGAACTCGCCGGTGCCGCAGCCGATGTCCAACAGGCGACCCGACGTGCGCCCCGCGAGCCGGTTCACCAGGCGCCGCTTGGCCCGCAGCATCACGCGCCGCGCCACATGGTAGCCCTTGTTGATCAGCCCCTTGGTGGTGTTGCTCACCGGCACGTAATCGTCGCTCTCGTAGAAGACGTGGATGTCCTCCTGCGACGGATAGGGGTTGGTGAAGCGGAAGCCGCACGCCGCGCACGCGCAGAGGGTGAACGCGCCCCGGTGGGTGAGCCGGTCCTGGCACGTCCACAGCGCGTTCAATTGTCTGCCGCCGCACACCGGGCAGCAGGTCTCCTTGATCAAATCCATAGGGGCACAGGTTACACGTTAGGGGAGGGAGGTTACAAGGTGGAAAGAGTGAGAGCGTTCAGCAATTCTAAATATGGCCAAAAAGCGCCTCACGGCGCCACTACAAACGTAAGAAAGACTAGGGGAATCCGTTTGTAGTGTGCCCGTAAGGGCATTCTTCCATGGCATGCAAAGCCATATTTAGTGCCTTACAAACCAACAACGGCAATAAAAAACAAGTTGTTTTACCACGAAGACACGAAGTGTACGAAGAAACACAAAGCCGGAGGGAGGGAGAAGGCTGTCAGGTGTTTAGGCTGTTAGGCTGTTCAACTCCTAAATTCTCC
>JANYBJ010000074.1 GCA_025360845.1 bacterium | reverse complement strand
GGTTTCGTCCATGAGCGCGCAGAAACTCTTTCAGATCGCGACAGACCTGAAGCGCATTCAAGCCGAGGCCAGCATTCCCGAAGCCGATGTCGGCATGATCCGCACGAATCAGCCTGTCAGTTTCTCGGTCGACGCCTACCGCGACAATTTCATCGGCGAGATCAAACAGATCCGGCTCTCCGCGACGACCGTGCAGAACGTCGTCACCTACCCGGTCATCGTCGAGGCGGACAACCCCGGCGAGAAGCTCTTCCCCGGCATGACGGCCAACATCTCCGTCGAGGTGGCCCGCCGCGAGGACACGCTCATGATCCCTACGGCCGCTTTGCGTTTCATGCCCACCAACCTGGTGACCGACGTCCGCGGCCCTAAAATCTGGATACTCAACGAAGACAAGGTTCCCAAGGCCATCGGCGTCAAACTCGACATCTCGGACGGCACCCACACCGCGCTCGCCGCACCCGACGACCTCGAAGGCAAAGAGGTGATCATCGGCTTTCAAGGCGGCAGTCAGGGTGCGTCCGGCGGGGCGCCCAAGAACCCCTTCATGCCGACGCCCCCCGGCGGCACCAGCGGCAACATGCGCCGCGCCATGCGTTAACCCTAAGCGCTCCACCTCTAAACTCGACACGTCCACATAATATGTGATAGCGTGTCCTTTGATAAAGGATAAAGGAAAGGACCCCGACATGGCGAATCTAACGCTTGCGATTGACGACCGCCTCCTGCGTTCCGCCCGGCTTGCCGCGCAGGAGCGCGAAACGACGCTGACGGGCCTTGTCCGCGATTTTCTTTCTCAATTTGCGGACGAGGAGGCACATAAGAACACCGTTCTGGCAGATGAACTGGAGCATTGTTTCAAGAAAAACGCTCTGAAAATCGGCAAAAGAACGTGGACACGAGAGTGCTTGTATGACCGTTCCTGATCCTGTCTTTATCGACACCAACATCCTTGTTTACGCTCACGACCGTTCAGAGACGGTCAAGTGTCCGTTGGCTCGGCAACTGGTGCTGGACAGTGTCAGGGCCGGAAGTGCGGTAGTCTCCGCGCAGGTGCTGAGCGAGTTTTTCATCACGGTCACACGAAAGATTGCGGAGCCTCTTTCTCTCCGTGCGGCCCGCAATGAGCTTTCAGTGCTCGCACGGCTCAGGGTCGTCCCAGTTGATTCCACGCTGATCTTGCGGGCGATTGACATCATGTCCGGACATCAGACCGGTTATTGGGACGCCCTGATCCTTTCCGCCGCCGAACGTGCCCGGTGCGAGGTCGTCTGGTCAGAAGATTTGAGCAACGGGCGCAGTTATGGTGGGCTGAAAGTCGTCAACCCGCTCATCACGTATCGCTAATTTTATGCTCATCAACATTCAGAACCTGTTTAAGGTCTACCACATGGGCGACACCTCGGTGAACGCCTTGGACGGTGTCACGCTGACGATCGCCGCAGGCGAGTTCATCGCCATCATGGGTGCGTCCGGTTCCGGAAAAAGCACCCTGCTCAATATCCTTGGCTGCTTGGACACGCCCTCGGCCGGTTCTTATCGGCTGGACGATATCGAGGTCAGCGGCATGAGCCGTTCGCAGCGGGCCCGCATCCGCAATCAGAAGTTGGGGTTTGTCTTCCAGAATTTCAACCTGCTCTCCCGCACCAATGCGCTCGAAAACGTTGAACTCCCCACCTACTATGACGGAAGAATTTCCGGCAAGCAGCGCAAGAAACGCGCGTCCGATTTGCTCGAGCGCGTCGGTCTCGGCAGCCGTCTCGATCACACGCCGGCCCAACTCTCGGGCGGCCAGCAGCAGCGCGTGGCGATCGCACGCGCGTTGATGAACAATCCGCCCGTGATCCTTGCGGATGAACCTACGGGCAACCTCGACTCCCATTCCAGCACAGAGATCATGGCCCTCTTTACCCAGCTCAACAGCGAAGGCATCACCATCGTCATGGTGACCCACGAAGAGGACATCGCGAACTTTGCCAAACGCCGCATCGTCATGCGCGACGGTCTCATCGTTTCCGGCCCTGAATCCGCCGGCAAGGAGACCGCACGATGAACCTGTGGATGATCTTCAAAGTCGCCCTGCGCGCCATCTCCCGCAACAAGACGCGGTCGCTGCTGACCGCGTTGGGCATCATCGTCGGGATCGCCGCCGTCATCGCCGTGGTGGCCATCGGCCAGGGCGCGCAGACCATGATGATGAGCCAGATCAACAGCATGGGCAACAACCTGATCATGGTCTTTCCGGGCAGCCAGAACCCAGGCGGCGTGCGCGGCGGCTCGGGGTCCGGCCAGAATCTCACGGCCGAGGACGGCGAGTCCATCGCCCGCGACCTTCAGCACCTCGTGCGCGCCGTCACACCGGTCATCCGTTCGGGTGCCCAGGCGATCTATCAGGAGAACAACTGGTCCACGCAGGTTCAGGGCGTCTCCATCGACTTTCCCGAGGTGCGCAACTGGGAGATGGCGTCGGGCGCCTTTTTCACGGCGGCCGACCAGCGTGCCGGCTCCCGCGTGTGCATCATCGGGCAGACCGTCTCCGACAACCTCTTCCCGGGCGACGATCCGACCGGCAAGAGTCTGCGCATCCGCAACATGCCCTTCCGCGTGCTAGGCGTCATGGTGCGCAAAGGCAGCAACTCCATGGGTTCCGACCAGGACGACACGATCATTGCGCCCTACACCACCGTCCGGCGCGTCCTGCAAAATTCGATCTTCAACAACGTCAACATGCTGCTGGTCAGCCTTTATTCGCTGGACGACATCCCCGTTGCCAAAGTGGAAATCGGCAAACTGTTGCGTCAGCGTCATAAGCTCGGCAACAACGCCGACGACGATTTCAGCACCATCGACATGACCGAGATCACCAACACGATCGGCAGCATCACCAAGTTGATGACCATTCTGCTCACCACCGTGGCCTCGATCTCGCTGCTGGTGGGCGGCATCGGCATCATGAACATCATGCTCGTCTCGGTCACCGAGCGCACGCGCGAGATCGGACTGCGCATGGCCGTCGGCGCCGCGCCGAGTGACATCTTGCTCCAGTTCATCACCGAGGCCATGGCGCTCTCGACCGTCGGCGGCCTCATCGGCGTTGTGATCGGCATCGTCGGCGCCCGGACGGTGGGCAACATCCAGCAGTGGCCGATTCTCATCACCGAGTCCTCGGTGGTCGTCGCCTTCCTCTTCAGCGCGGCGATCGGCGTCTTCTTCGGCTTCTACCCGGCTCTTCGCGCCTCGCGCCTCAACCCCATCGACTGCCTGCGCTACGAATAAGGCTCACGCGATCACTCCGGCAGGTTGAACGCCTTGCAGATGTCGTCAATCACCTGTTTACCCATGGGCACGTGCCCGCCGATCGGCAGACTGTCTAAGATCGCTTCGGCTGAGCACTCCAAGACCTCAAGCTGATCGAAGGCGGAGAGGATATCCTTGCCGACGACCATCACGCCGTTGTTGCACAACACCGCCGCCGGATGACGCAGCGAGAGTTGCGAGGTCATGGCGCCATAATCGTTGAACGTCGTCTCAAAGGGCAACACGCCAACTTCGCGCAGGAAAATGTAGCACTCGGGCAGTGTCCGCGTATCGATCGTCTGATGGCAGACACTGAACGCCAGCGCGTTCTGAGGACAGGCGTTGATGATCGCCTGAACGCCGGGATGCGCATCGTAGATCGCCTTGTGGGAGAGCGTCGCGTGACTCGGATTCTTGCCTTGCTCCCTCTTTCCCTTGCGGATCATTACGATCTCTTCCGGCAGCACGCAGAAACGGTCCAACGGACGAGGGGTGATCAGAAACGACGCCTCATCGATGCGTGCGGAAAACGTACCCGTAGAGCCGGTCAGCAGACGCTGCCGGTAGCCACGTTCCACGAACTGGCAGAGGGTGCTGCGCAACTCCTTCTCGCGGACCGACATCATCCCCGGATCGTACTCGAACGATGCCATCTGCACCTCGGACTTGCCCTCCAACTGGAGCTGCTGTTCGCTGAGGAATTTCGGCTCGCCCAACATCGACGCCTTGATCTCGGTCTTGCAGCACAACTCCAGCGTCTCGAAGCGCTGGAAAGCGTCCTGCAGGTTCGTGCCGCCGCAGCATACCCCGTGGCTCTCCAGCACCACGCTGTCGTAGCCGTCGGCGAACTTGGCGGCGATCTTCTGTCCCAGGTCCTCGCTGCCCGGAATGCCGTACGGTGCGAAGCCGACCCGACCGTTCCAGCGGAAGGTCTGCGGTATCAGCTTGGTGTCCGGCACCTTTTTTGAAATCGAAAAAGCCACCAGCGCCATGGGGTGCGCATGGACGATCGCCTTGATGTCAGGACGAACGTCGTAGATGGCCCGGTGGAAAGGAAACTCGGAAGAGGGTTTGTGGGGGCCCACCACCGTACCGTCCTTCTTGACGCAGACGATATCCGCCGGGGTCAGCGTGCCTTTATCCACGCGCGACGGCGTGATCCACATGTCACCGTTCTCGTCGATGATCGAGAGGTTTCCGCCCGACGTCGTGGTCATTTTGTAACGGTAGATGCGTGACAGTGTTAGAGCGATTTCGTCGCGCGGATGCAGGTATGCGTAGTTCATTCGGCGCTTCCTTTCACTCCTCCGAAGAGACGGTTCGTAAAAACGCCATTCTTATATATCCGATCCGGCCCACAGTTGCAAGTGCGATCTGAGCCTCAGCAATTCTAAATTTGGCTTAGGCCGCCCTGAAAGAATGCCCTAACGGGCACACTACAAACGGATTTCCCTAAGCTTTCTTGCGTTCGTAGTGGCGCCGTGAGGCGCTTCCTTGCCAAATTTAGAATTGCTGGATCTGAGCCTCAGAAATAGCGGGCGGCCTGGCGCACGTCCTCGGCGATCTGAACGTTCAAAGCCTCTGCGGAAGCGAACACGCATTCGTCACGCAGCCGCGCAAGGAAGCTGAGCTCGATGGTTTTACCGTAAAGGTCGCCGTCAAAATCCAGGAGATGCGTTTCCAGAATCGCGTGCTCCGGTTTCACGTCGGCGAACGTCGGATGGATTCCGAGGTTGGCCACGCCGTTATGGGAGACGCCCTCCACGCCGACTCTGACCGCATACACGCCGTTCGGCGGCAGCACATCCGCACGCGGATGCACGTTGGCCGTCGCCACGCAGAGGGCCTGCCCGGCGCCGCGCCCGCGCACCACCACATCGCGCACGGAATAAGGGCGTCCCAACATCGCCGTCGCATCCTCCAACCGGCCCTCGCGAACCGCATAGCGGATACGCGTGCTGGAGATCTCAACTCCCTGATACGCCGCGAACGGCACGATCACCACGCGGAACCCGTAGAGCTTGCCGTACTGCGCCAACAGCTCGGGCGTGCCTGCCGCACGACGTCCGAAGCGCCAGTTATCGCCACACCGGATCTCGCTCAGCTTGGCCGTGGACGACACGCGTGAGACCGGTTCGCCCTCGCTGCGAGGCTTTCCGCACAACCACCGGATAAAGGTCTCGGGCTCCTGAACCGCGAGCTGACGCGAAAATTCCAAGAGCAACACGCCGTCCACGCCCGACTTCTCCAACAGGTGCAGCCGTTCCTCCAGCGAACACAGCAGCGGCGGGCACTTGGAGGGGGCCAGCACGGCCAGCGGATGGCGATCGAACGTAAGCACCCAGGCCTGGCCGCCGATCTCGCGCGACCGTTCAATCGTGCTGGCGAGAACAAGCTGGTGGCCCTTATGCATCCCGTCAAAGAACCCGGCCGCCAACACAACAGGACCGGGAGTCTTACGGAACTGCGACGGATGTGTGAGTATCTTCATGCTGAAAGAGGTAGACTACAGGGGTGTTCGGAAAGAACGTGCCATGACCTGATTGTAGGGCAACACGCGCGCGGCCAATTGGTCGGGCGTCAATTTCAGGATCTCCTCGAACGGCAACGCGTCTGCCACGTCGAAATCGCCTGACCGCGTGCGCCGCAGCGCGTCGAGGCAGGCTCCGCACCCGAGCGCCTGGCCCACATCGTGGGCCAACGTGCGCACATAGGTGCCCTTGGTGCTGAGCACATCGAACGTGACCAGCGGCGGCGCCCATCCGGTGAGCGCGAAACGGTAGATATGCACGAACCGCTGTTTCCGCTCGATCTCTTGGCCCTTGCGCGCAAGCTTATAAAGCGGCACGCCATCCACTTTGATCGCCGAAACCATCGGCGGTGTCTGGAAGATATCGCCGACGCGCTCGGCCATCTGCGCCTCGACCTGCTCGCGCGTGACGTGTTCCCAAGGCTTCTCTTCGAGCGTCTCGCCATCGCAGTCCTGCGACGCGGTCGTGCGGCCGAGGCGCATCACGCCGGTGTACGCCTTGTCCCCTCCCATCAGTTGGTCCGATAGTTTGGTGCCCTTGCCAAGTAAAACAATGAGCAGCCCTGTCGCATTCGGGTCCAGCGTGCCTCCATGCCCGACCTTCTCGATGCGGAAGGTCCTTCGGATTTTATGGACAATATCATGCGAGGTCGGGCCCACCGGTTTATCGACCAGCAAGACGCCGTCGAAAAGCCCCAAAAGAGACGGCGCTTGAGTAAAGGACGGCATGCTTCAATTGCTCCCGCGCGAACGTTCAGCTCGGCTTATTGGCGTCCAGCAGGGACGTGTCGTCATCGGAGTCTTCAGGCATATCGAGGTGGCTGAGCACATCAAGGACGTGATCCCCCTTCTCAACCGACCCGTCCAGTTCGAACCGCAGGCGCGGCGTATACTTCAACGACAGGTCGCGGTTGATCAGCGCCTGCAGCTCTTTCGCCTTGTTGGCGAGCTTGCGCAACAAGGCCCCGCGCTCATGCTCGTGCCCGAAAACCGAGACCGCGACCGTGGCGCTGCGCAGATTGCGAGCGGCCTCGACACGCGTGATCGTGATCGCCGCGAGGTCGATCGGTTCGCCGGCAAACACCTTGTAAAGAGCCTCGCCGACTTCACGGCGCAACAACGCGTTGACGCGCTCAAGACGGTCAATAGCCATATCGCCTCCTTCCGAGGGACGGGGAACGGTCCCAGCGAGACCGCTCCAGAAACTACAGGGTACGCGGCAATTCTTCGAGGACGTAACACTCGATCGTGTCGCCCGTCTGGAACTCCTCATACCCGTTGAACAGAATGCCGCACTCCTGCGAGCCTGTGACTTCCGTGACGTCGCTCTGGAAGTGCTTAAGCGCGGAGACCTTACCTTCCCAGACCTTATCCTTTTTGCGGAAGATACGGTAACGGGCGTCCGCACGCAACGTGCCGTCCTGCATCTGGCAACCGGCCACGCGCCCGGTTTTGCCGATATCGAAAATGGCGCGGATCTCGGCATGCCCCTTAAGGACTTCCTTGTACTCCGGCGACAACAGGTCGAGCATGCGCTGCTTGACGAAATCCAGCAACTCGTAAATGATGCGGAAGGTGTTGATGCGCACGCCGTCGTGGCGCGCCAACTGCTGAACGCCCGTTTCACATCCGACGCTGAATCCGACGATAAGCGCCTGACCCGCACCGGCCTTGTTCACGTCCGTCGCCGAGATGTTGCCGATGGACTCGGAGACGATGTTGAGCGTCACCTTCTCGCTCTTGATCTCCTTGAGCGCCTCGCAGATCGCCTCGGAGGACCCTTGGGTATCCGCTTTGATGATGATGGCCAGTTCGCGGCGCTGATTGTCCTTGATCTGGCTCATGAGCGCGTCGAGCGAGGTGGCCTTCGAACTCACCAGCGAAATCTGCTTGCGCTCCTCCGCCGTCTTCTCGGCGAGTTCGCGCGCCCGCTTCTCGTTGAGCATCACGCGGAAAGGCGCGCCCGCCTCCGGCACCCCGGAGAGACCCATGCACTTCACAGCCGTAGCGGGTCCCGCGGATTTCACGCGGCGGCCACGGTCGTCGATCAGGCCGCGGATACGTCCGATGTACTCGCCGCACAGAATGATGTCGCCGATGTTGAGCGTGCCGCCCGAAACCAGCAGCGTCGCGGTCGGCCCCAAGCCCTGTTCGAGCTGAGCCTCGACCACGAACCCGTCCGCACGGCGGTTGGGGTTTGCCGACAGCTCCAACACGTCGGTCTGCAACAGAATCATTTCGAGCAGATGGTCGACGCCCTTGCCCGTGATCGCGGAGACCTCCGTACAGATCACGTCGCCGCCCCACTCTTCCGGGGTCAGGCCTTCGCCCTGCAACATCTGGCGCACGCGGTCCGGCTTGGCCGTCGGCAGGTCGCACTTGTTGATCGCCACCATGATCTGAACGCCGGCCATTTGCGCGTGTTTGATCGCCTCGCGCGTCTGCGGCATGATGCCGTCGTCCGCCGCGATGATGATCACCGCGATATCCGTCAAACTCGCACCGCGGGCACGCATCGCCGAGAAGGCCGCATGGCCGGGCGTATCCAAGAACGTGATCTTGCGTCCGTTGACCTCGACCGTGTACGCGCCGATGTGCTGGGTGATGCCCCCCGCCTCGCCCGACACGACACGCGTGTTGCGGATGCGGTCCATGAGCGACGTTTTGCCGTGGTCGACGTGTCCGAGGAAGGTGATCACCGGCGGCCGCGGAACCATCTCTTCAGGCTTGTCTTCCGGAATGGCGTCGTCGGCATCCTCGCTGCGCAACACCGGCTTGCGCTCCAGCGACCGCTTCGCACGCTCGATCTCGATCTTATAGCCGTATTTCTCGGCGATCTTCTGCGCCACATCGATTTCCACGCGCTGATTGATCGACGCGAGAATATTGAGCTGCATCAGATCCGCAATGAGACGGTTCGGACGGAGTCCGAGCTTCTCGGCCAGCTCCTTCACGACGACCGCACCTCGCAACAGGATCACTCGGTCAGGCGCAATCGTCTGCTCCTGCTGAGGCTGCTGCCCTTGCGGTTGCGGACGCTGCCACTGCTGCTGCCCCGGGCGCGGAGGCTGGTTTCCAGAGCGCTGCTGTTGGGGTAGAGGCCCGCGCATCGGCGGGCGGCTCACATCTTTGTCACGCCCGCTCTTCTGCGCTTGAACGCGCAGAGGCTTGGGCACTTCTCGAACGGGCTCCTTGTTGATGCGCTCGATAAAAGCGGCCGCCAGTTCTTCCTCGGGCTCCAACTCATCTTCAACCACGTAACGCGCGGGTTTCGGCTTCAGCCCGGCCTTTGCGGCATGAGCGGCCGTAGCCGTGTCGTGCGCCGTCCCGGCGGGTTTCGCGTGCGACGCGTCAGCCGGGGCTGCTGCTGGGGAAACGGCTTGGGGCTCCGCAGCGGCAGCGATCGGCACCGCCGCTGGCGCGGCAGGCGCGACAGCGGAAGCAGGCTTCACCTCCGCCACGGGCGTGGCAGAGACAGCCGGCGGTTCCGGAGCAACGGCAGACGCTTCTGGAGCAGCAACGGGCTCGGCTGCCGGTACGGCAAAAGCCGGAACCGCTTTGCCACTCGCACGCGCATCCATCTCCAGCGCGCGAATGCGATTGGCTTCCAGCACCGCACGGTCAGCCTTGTCCTGGGCGGCGCGTCGCGAAGATTCGGACATCAGCTTCTCCGCACAGCGCGCGGCACGCTCGGCGTTCTCACGCTCCACATCCGCCGCGGACCGCTGCTTGAAATGATCCTGAAGACGCGACGCCTCTTGCGCGTCAAGCTGCGACAACGGCGAATAGACCTCGATGCCTAACGCGTCCGCCTGCTTGAGGACCTCTACACTGGAGGTCTGAATCTTCTTCGCAAGTTCACATACTCTCATATTACTCTCTTATTCTCCCGCTTCTTCAACCACGCCGCTTGCCGCTTGTGCCGCCGCCCAAATCTTACGCACGGTCATTTCGTCAAGACCGGTCACCTCTTGCAGGTAGGGGATCTCCGCCTCAATGATGCCATCCGTCGTCAGGAACCCGTTCGCAACCAACATTCCGGCGGTCTCTTCGCTGATGTCCAAGACGTCGGCCAAACTCTCGATCGCGGTCTCACGCTGCTCTTCGAAGGTGACCTCTTCGCCGCTCTTCTGGATATCCACGCGCCATCCCGTGATCTTGGAGGTGAGCCGAACGTTCTGCCCGCGCTTGCCGATCGCCAGCGAGAGCTGGTCCGGGGCCACGGTCACATGCACCGTCCGCGTCTCATTCGGATCGATCACGACGCCTTCGAGCCGCGCAGGCGCCAGAGCCTGCGCCACATACTGCTTGATGTCCTCGCTCCAGCGCACGATGTCGATCTTCTCGCCGTTGAGTTCACGCACGATGTTGCGCACGCGTACCCCGCGCAATCCCACGCACGCGCCGACCGGATCGACCTTTTCGTCGAGGGTCTTGACCGCGATCTTCGACCGGAACCCCGGATCGCGCGCCACGCCCATCACCTCCACAATGCCGTCGGCGATTTCCGAAACCTCCAACCTGAACAGCGTTTTCACGAACTCGGGACAGGCACGAGACAGCACAACCGCCGGACCGTTCGCACCGGCCTGCACGCGAAACACATAGGCGCGGATACGATCCCCCACATTGTACTCCTCGGTCGGTATACGCTCCTTGGCCGGCAGGATCGCCTCGGTCTTGCCCAGTTCGACGATGAGATCGCGGTGCGCGATTTGCCGGATCGTGCCGCTCACGATGTCGCCGATGCGGTCCTTGTACTCGTCGTACACGTTCTTCCGCTCGGCCTCGCGGATCTTCTGAAGGATCATCTGCCGCGCCGTCTGCGCCGCAATGCGCCCCAGCTTGGCCGGCGGAACCTCGATCTCCAGCGTCTCGCCCTGTTTCACGTCAGGCTTCAGTGTTTTGGCTTTACGCACCGCGAGAAACCCGAGGCCCGTGTCGTCATCCGAAACGACAACCGTATCAAACGCCTTGATGGCCAACGTTTTGCGGTCGATCTCCACGCGCAGGTCGTTCGACACTTCCAGGCTCTTGCGGGCAGCCTGCTGAATCGCGGACTCGATCGCCTGAATGATGATCTCCCGGTTGACTCCGCGATCACGCTCCAGGTAACTGATAATCGATAGCAATTCGTTGTTCATCGCTGCACCGCCTTCCGCTTCAGAGTTCCACCAACAAAAAAGAGCGGGGATACCCCCACCCTTTTTATTTCTTAAAAAAAGATAGGGTATAATATCCTTTACGGCTTTCGCTGTCAATGGACAAAAACCCTCAATGCCCTCTTGCACGCCCTGTCGTAAACCGTTATCTTAGTATAGTTAGATAGGTTTTGGCAACCTATACCGACGCCGATACCGAG
This sequence comes from bacterium, assembly GCA_025360845.1. Classification (GTDB taxonomy): domain Bacteria; phylum Verrucomicrobiota; class Kiritimatiellia; order RFP12; family UBA1067; genus JAHFSX01. The sequence continues at coordinate 10,505 of JANYBJ010000074.1, read as the reverse complement.
GCTGAAAAGGCACCTACACTGACGGAGACATTATGACGCATTCCATGCAACGCCGCGACTTCCTGAAAAAGGCGGGGGCCCTTGCGGCTTTCACCATTGTGCCGGCCCACGTGTTGAGGGCGGAAACCGCTCCCAGCAACCAGCTCACCCGCGCCCTGCTCGGCTTCGGCGGCATCGCGCATTCGGAAAACCACCTGGGCTACAAGCCCACGCGGCTCATCGCGTTGTGCGACCCGGACGCCAAGCATGTCGAGGAAGGCCTCCGTTTGGCCGCCGACAACGGCTACGGCAAGATCGACGGCTACCGCGATTTCCGCGAGATCCTCGCCCGCAAGGACGTCGACATCGTCCACATCTGCACCCCGCCCCACTGGCACGGCCTCATGTCCGTCATGGCCGCCCAGGCCGGCAAGGACATCTGGTGCGAGAAGCCCATGACCCGCACGATCGGCGAGGGCCGCCGCGTCATGGAGGCCGTCAAGGCCAACGGGCGCATCTTCCGCCTGAACACCTGGTTCCGCTTCCAGAGCGGGTTCTACGGCTTCGGCACGGAGGTCAAGCCCCTCAAAAAGATCATGGAGAACAAGCTCCTCGGCTGGCCCGTCAAAGCCGTTGTCGGGGAAGCCACCGGGTTCACCCTCAAATTTATGTGGAGCGGCATGACCAATCTCAAACCCGAGCCTGTTCCCGAGACCTTCGACTATGACCTCTGGCTCGGGCCTGCACCCTTCAAGCCCTACCACACCCACCGCACGCACGGCACCTTCCGCGGCTACTGGGACTATGACGGCGGCGGCCTCGGCGATATGGGCCAGCACTACCTCGACCCCGTCCAGTACCTGATGGAGAAGGACGACACCAGCCCGATCAAGATCGGAATCGACGGCCCGCCCCAGCACCCTGACGCGGTCGGCTCCTTCCGCCGCATCACCTACACCTACGCCGACGGCTGCCAGATCGTTCTCGACGGCGACAATTCCCTCAAAGGCGCACCTTTCCTCGAAGGCCCCAAAGGCAAGGTTTGGCCCAAGCTGAAATCCGACATCCCGAATCTGGAATCGCTGATCTCGGAGCTGCCGGAACCCGCACCGCAGCAGACCGACTTCCTCGAATCGGTCAAACTGCGCCGCACCTTCGCACTCAACGAGAAAAACGGGTTCCGCTCCGCCACCATCGTGAACCTCGGCATCGTCGCCATGCGCCTCGGCCGAGGCTTCGCCTTCGACCCGGTCAAGCTCTGTGCGGTCAACGACCCGGCCGCCGACCGGTTCATCTGCCAGCCGATGCGCGCCCCGTGGGTCATGTAAACCTCTCTCACAAGGAATTTGAAATGAAACACTGTCATCTTACCGCTCTAACCCTGTGCCTCCTGCTCGCAGCCGGAGCATCCGCCCAGCAAACCGCCGCCCAGTGGGCGGATCAGCAGAAGGACGCGCTAGCCACGATCAACGAGTCCACGCTCGCGGAAACCTTGAAGAAAGGTGCGCCCGCCTTCGCGACGATCTTCGCCGAAGTCAAAACCGACGGATCATCCGACGCCTTGGCGGCCACCCGCATCGCCGCGCTCACGCAATACGTGATGCGGCCCCAAGGCGCATCTGCCCGCAAGGCTTACGCCGACGCGCTCCTCGCCGCGGCACAGAGCGCCAAAGAGGCGGATGTCACCTGCTTCTTCCTCTACCAACTCCGCTGGTGCGGCCTGCCGCAACAGGCGGACGCCATCAAGGCCTTTGAGAAGTCGGCTGCGCCCGGCGTAGCCGCGCTCGCCACCATGACCGTCCAAGCGGTCACCGACGACCGCTCATCCAAGGCCCCACCCGTGACCGACACGCGTTACGCCGCGTTCAACAAGGAAGTTGCGACACTGAAGCCCAAGGCCCTCACCCCGCGCCTGCTCCAAGCGTTCGACGACCCCGACACCGCATTCGCCGGCATCGCCCTGGCCCACGCCCGCACCGCCGGCGGCAAGGCCGAGACCGCGCTCTGGACCGCCAAACTCGCCGCTGCCGCGGACCCGATCCGCAAGAGCATGCTGCTCGACATGCTCGGTGAGCGCGGCGACAAAACCGCCGGCGAAGCCGTGGCCGCCCGCCTCACGGACGCAGACGACTCCGTGGCGACCGCCGCTCAACGCGCGCTCATCGCTCTCGACCCGGCCGTTTTCGCCGCGCAGATCCCTGCCTTGCTGAAGGGCTTGACTCCTGCACGCGCCGCCCTAGCCCGCGACGGCATACGCCAACTCAAGACCGACCTCCTCAGAGTTCCGCTGACCAAGACCTATGAGACCTTCAGCGACGCCGGCAAAAAAATAGCCTTGGAAGCGCTCAAAGAGCGCCGCATCTCAGAGGCCAGCGCCCTTGCCCTGGCCGCACTCGATTCGAAGGACGAGGAAAGCGTCATCGCCGGCTACCGCCTGCTGCGAGAGACTGCGGACAAAGGTCAAGCCGACCTCCTTGTCACCAAGCTGTTGACAACCGCAGGTCGCGTCACGCCCGAAGCGCAGACCACGATCGCCGCGGCCGCTCGCCGCGACACCAACGGAGCCTACACGGCGGCTTTGGACAAAGTGCTGAAAAGCTCGACTGACGCGCAATTGCCGGTCGCGCTGGAAACCGCCGCACGCATCGGCGGCGCGGCCCTGTTAAAGGCCGTCGAAACCGCCACAGCCTCGACCAACGCCGACGTCTCCACCGCCGCCGTGCGTGCCCTCGCGGACTGGTCTGACGCCACCTCAGTCCCCTCGCTTCTTCGCCTGGCGGCAACCACCGCCAACGCCAAGCACCAGACGCTCGCCACCCGCGGACTTGCCAAGAAACTCGATGAGCCCGGCGCCGATAAGAAAGCGGCGCTGAAACTGTGGCAGGAACTGAAAAAAACGTCCGTCGATGACGCCCGCATAAAAGCGCTCGACGACCTGTTCAAGCAGGAGACCAACGTGGCGCTGGGCAAACCGGTCACAGCCGACGTGCCGCAGGAGGGTGACAATGTGGCCGCCAACCTCACCGACGGCACACTCGACAAGGCCTGGTACGGCGCGAAATGGCCTGCCCAGGCTCAGATCGATCTCGGCGGAACCCAGACGATCCACGCGGCGCACGTCTACTTCTACCACGACGGCCGCACGTACACCTACACGCTGGAACTTTCGGAGGACGGCAAAACGTGGAAACAGGTTGCGGGCAACACCGACGCCCCCAAGCCGGCCGAGGCCGAAGGGATGCGTACAGAGTTCGCTCCGACCCCTGCCCGTTACGCCCGACTGACCATGCTCAAGAACAGCGCCAACCAGGCCGTCCATGTGCTGGAATTGAAACTTTTTTCGAGCACACTCCCGTAAGCAGACGTGGGGCGGAATCGCCATCCCGACCTTCCTGCGGGAGCAACTCACTGAATTCTATCCAGATCATTCTGGCTATCGGCATCAGCTATTCCACATATTGAAAGGTGTGGAAGCTCTGTCAACCTGCCCATCGCCCTGGACTGAATTGCTTCCTATACCGGTGCGCCCGTTCACTTTCTGGCCGCCGGAGAAGATTTCCAGCGCGCCTTCAGAACCCGCTAAACTTGGCCACCAGCGTTGCCTGGCCGATGTCCCCCGGCAACTCCACCCACTCGCCACTAAATTTCTGCCACGGCTTTCCGTTTATCTCCACGGCTTTCAGCGGGCGGCTGCTGGGTTCGCGAAAGCGCAGACGGATCTGCTTGGGCGGATTCCGCGTGGGCCCGTTGAACTGCGCGGTGATCTGGTCTTGCCCGCCTTCGTAGCGCACGCTGGCTTGGCCAAAGTAGGTGGCCGCACGTTCGATGCCGCACGCCTGTCCGGCCCGCAACCAGTCGCGCGGCACGGCTTGGCCGATCAGCAGCGACTCGCCTTCTTCGCGCACGAACAAGTGCCGCAGCCAGCCGGCCGTATTGGCCTCGTCGCTGCTCTTAAAATGATCACCCCGCCATTCACTGATGTCGGGCAGCGCGTGCTCGGTGTTCATGCGCACGTCGGGGAAACAGCTCACGGCCTGCCCGTTGAAAAGTGCGCGCAGCGCCTGTTTCACGTCGTCGCGGTAAAGATACGGCTCCACGTCCAACAGCAGGCACGCCTGCATGGACATGCCGCCACGGCCAAACCAGTCTTTGTCAAAGTCATCGAGCCGGTAGCCGAATTGGTTCGAGAGGTAACGGTTGTCCTCGTAATCCTTAAGGATCCATTCGGCCTCGGGCGCGCGAGGCGACAGCGCGCCGGTAATAAGCAAATGCAGCGAGCCTTCCAGCGTCTCGCATATCCAGCCGAAGGAACGCCCGCGCCGGTGAACCATTGAAGGGATGTGCGGCACGGCGGTGCCATCGCGCAAGCGCACCACGGGCGAGCGCTCGCTGGCTTTGCGAAAGTTCGTGCGCAAGGCCGTGTGATAGGCAGCGGCGGCGGCGCGGATGCGCGCTGCATCGGGATGCCGGATTTGCTCCAGCGCCCAAGCCGCCGACTCCAGGCCGCGCCACGTGTAACAACTCGTGGAAAGCCACGTCCACCAGTCGCCAATGTCCTCGAGGCTGCCGGCGGGCAGGAGTCCGCGCTCGAGTTCATGACGCTCTGCCGTGCGCGCTGTCTCGCGAATGATCCAGTCGCAGCCTTTCACGATTCCGGGTGCCGCGCGCCGCAGCCAAGCTTCGTCGCGCGTGAAGCGGTAATGCTCCGCGAGCATCCAGAGAATCCAGCCGTGATGCTGGTTGTAGCCGCCGGCCTCGTAACCACCCGCGCCATAAAGGACACCCTCCTTCGACGCGAACGAACCCGGCAGCGCAACAGTACCTTGGTAATGCAACCAGGCATCGAGACAATCCTGCGCCTCCTGGCGGTACCCCCGCCGGTCGAGGTCCACGACCATCATGCACGACTCGTTGCCGTACGCGCCATAGCTGAACGAACCGACCCGCGCGAAGCGCCGGTCGCTGTCCGGTTCTCGCTCGCAGTTCACCAGGAGGTGCATCGCGTGCGAACGGTAGAATTCATTGAGCATCGGCTCGGGGGTGACAAGCTTCGCACTTTGGTCAAGGCGGCGACGCCAATAGCCGGAAACGGCCGCAAGCTCCCGGTCGAAGTCAAGCTCAAGGAGCGCGGCACGTTCCGCCGTTTCGGTCAGAATGACGTAAGGGATTTTCAGCACGATCTGGCGCGATTCGCCTGGGGCCAGAGTCCAAGACCATTTCAAATGGTCCTGCTCTGCAACCGGTGCCGTGTTCATCACGAACTGTCCCCGCAATTTGTCGCCATTCCAAAGCCGTCCACCGTCGTCAGCGCGAAGAAGCACGGTGTCTTCGCCGGCCTTGTAAGTGAGCGGCAGGGTTGCCGTTATCGGCGCAGCGGTGACGTTGGTGAACGTGAAGCGCGCGATAAACACGGTGAAGGTGTCGCCCGCGGGTCGCGGGCCATCCGCTTGCGTGCCGTCCAGCGCTGTGGCAAAGGCGGTTTGCTCGATACCCACGCCGTCCACCTCCCAACGGGTCTGCACAACCGGCAGGCTCGCTTCGGCGAGCGTGCGGAAGGACGGCTTCGCGGGCAGTCCGAACATGAAACTGACCCCACGCTTTTCAAGATCGAGGCGTGGCGTGTCCTTGCCCGGGCGACTCTGCAGATATGTCTCGTCGCTACGGAACGAGAGGCTGCCGCTGGGTTCGAGCCGGAACCGCTCCCGTCCGCCCTCGAGGCCTAGCGGAAAGTAAATGTCGGACTTCTTGCGCGGCACTCCGTCCCATGCGGCACGCCAGGTTTGCTCTGGCAGTTCGGACACGCGGTCGTAAAGCGTCTTCGCCGCGCGCGCCTTCACCGCGGCTGCGACGGCAACGTAATCGCGCTCGTCGCCATCCGACAGGATTGCCACGCCAAAGTCGGGCAAAAAAAGCGGCCCTTGGGCGAGGTCGTCGAACTTGAAGGTGAAGGTTTGCTTGCCGTTGCGGATCGTGACGAGCGTGCGGTCGAATGTGTTCGGATCCGAATTCACGGCGGCGCGAAGGCTGGCACGGAATTGCGCCGTTGAAACTTTGTCCACGCTCGCGACCTGTCCGTTGAACGCGGTGATTTCGGGCTTCGCGTCCGGCTCTCGGGCGAACGCGAGGCGAACCGAACGATCTTCGACCGAGGAGTCCGTGAAGGTTTCGAGCTGCTCGATGTGCGGCAACGGCCCCTCGGCCGCAAGGCGAAGCTTGAGTGTGAAGCGGAACACGGCCGGGTAGTCTTTGACCTTCGGAAACTCTTTCGCGTTGACTGGCCGGAACGTGAATTCGACGGCATTACCGCGTACTCCAGACTCGGCGTCCGCAGTTCGCCATTCGTACTGGTACCAGTTGCCCAGCTCCATCCAGCCGGTGTCCCCACCGCCCGGCTCGCGGTCTTTGGGCAATCGTTGCTCCGGCCAACGGCTGCCCCAATATTCGAGGCGGATCTTCTCCAGCGGAGGCGGCGTGCTGGCGAAGTGGACAACAACCCGGTGAATCTCGCGCGGGTCTTCCCACAAAATGCCGTGGCCCTCGGGCAGCGGCAGGCCGAACGGCGCGGCGTCGAAAGCGGCTCCGCTGGCCGAGGGTGCCAGCAGGAAACAACCGACGATAACCAGCGCGACTCCGAAGTGAGCGCTGAACAAGACCGGCAACGGATTTGGCGAAGGTTCAGGAGCGAGAACAGCGTTCATAAGGGTCAGTACCCCGACTTTTTTAGTGCGTTGATGGCGAACAGGTACATTGGCGCAGTCGTGATGCACACCTCGTTGTTGTTGCAGTTGCCGTCGTCGCGATAATAAAGCACGTCCTGCTCAACCCAAGGAAACAGGCCGGTAAGTCCTCCGGCCAACGCGCCCGGCACGGTCCCCGGTTCGGAGCCGTAGAGACCGAAGATCTGACCGCTGTGGATGTACTCAGGGCCGGGAAGACCGACAACACCCGACACGAAGGTCTGGTCGTTCAGCGGATGGAGCCCGTAGATCCACAGCATGGAACGCAAGGTGGCGCTCACCGGGAACACGTCTGGCACAACCTTGGACAGCCAGTAGGCGTCGAACGTCCGGACCGCGCCCGTCTGCGCCTGTCCCCAGTTGCCGAAGTGCCAGTAGTGGAAGGGCCACGGGCGCGGCGACTCCGATTCCGCCTGCGCCTCCGCAGCCCGGCGGCAGACAGTCGCGACCGCGGCCTTGAGTGCGCCGTCCCGCAAAACCCCATGGAGGCGCGCCAGGACGGGCGGCGCATACCAGAAGCTGCTCGCGGTCGTGCTGGTGATGTACGGATCGGTCACCTGCAGGTTCCGTATCGTCTCAGCCATCCCCTCCAAATCCTTCAGATACGACGGGTCTTTCGTGGTCAGATACAGTTCCGCAAGCGTCAGGGCCAGCATGCTGTCGCGCCCTTTGTGCTCTGGATAGAAATAGACGGTCGACCGGTACACTTCCTTGTGCGAACGGAAGTATGCCAGAGCCTTGACCGCATCGTCGAGGCACTGTTTCGCAAGCTCCGGCCGAGTCTGGCGCAGCGCGCGGCTGGCCGCGCAGAGGGCCGTCGCCTGCATGAGTTGCAGTTCCGCGTGGTAGTCCACATACACCTGGCGTTCGTCCCCGGTGCCGGGCTTGTTGTCGGTCATCTCGGACCACTTCTTGCCACTCTGGGAGTAGCGGTTGGGCTGATCGATGAGGCCCACGTATGACCGGCCGTCCCGCTGAAGCATGCTGCGAAGCCAGATCACGCCCCATTCGATCTGCTGAACGATATCCGGCACGCCGTCCGGCTTCCCGAGGGTGAACTGTCCCCTTTCCGCGTCCAGCGTCGCCACATCCCGCCGGAGGTCGAACTCCTCGTAGACGAGCGCGAGCACCCACACCGCGAAGCCTTGCGCGTAGATGTTCAGGTCGCAATCGCCGGCGTCGTGCCAGCCGCCCTTGGCACAAGGGATGGGGTCGCCCGCCTTGTACGGCGTGCCTTCGCACTCATAGGACTGGAACCGGTCCACGCCCGCAAAATTGGCCGGAACGCGAATCCCGTCGTCCATATGGCACTCCGTGTGTTCGGGCACCTTGCCTCCGAAATTGACATTGGCATGGCACATCTGGAACGGGATGAAGGCGTCGAGCGTCGGCTCCCAAAGTTTGTCCTCGAATATTTTTCTGCGGATCGCCACGTCGATCTTCCCGCCGCTCCAAACGATCCGATAGCTCCCCGGCTCCTTGACCTCCGAGAAGTCGAACGGGGCGAAGTCGCACTGCATATGCTGAGGGCTGACCGTCTGATCGAATGCGCCTTGCTTGACCACGGCGCCGGCGGCGTTCTCCAACCGCACCGAGTCGTCGGCGGGCCGGGAACCGTGTCTGGGCCATTCGAGGACCACGTACTTCGGCCCTGCAAGCGGATAGCCGATGCGCGAGTAACGCACGGCCGTGCCCAGGGTTGCGGGAAGTTGCGGCAGCGTGAGGTAGATGACCGATGCGCCAGCCTGCTGGTCGCGCGGGATGCCGATGCTCACGCAGTAGTTCTGCCCGCCCCATCTGCGTTCGTCCGACACGCTCATCCCCTGGGCGCACTCGAACGTCAGGTTCAGGGACGGATCACCCGGATTGGCCTCCACCTTCTTCACGTTCGCGGCGAGATACTCATGCTCCTGCGAGTACTTCAGCGTGAACGCCTTCTCTTCTCCGTCCGCGCGGAACCTTGCTCCCTTATAGTACGCCATCGGAAGACGGAAGGTGAGGTTGTCCCAGCCCTGCTGGCCCCAGGCGCCCGTGCGCCGCATCACGAACTTGATCCGGTTGCCCTCGACCGAGATCTCCTGATCATAGACGATCTCCCGCCCCGGCACCTTTCCGCGGAATGAGAGGGTGCCCTTTCCGAAGCCCACCTTGACCTCCGCCATCCGGTCATAAGGCCAGAAGCCGCCGTTGCCGCAGGTGATGCCGATGTCCCGGATCAGGACCTCGGAGCCCCGCATGAGATGCGCGCCGCCATGCTTGCCCCCGAACAGCAGGAACAACCCCTGCTGGATGCGACCTTCCTCACGACCGACGGGGGGTGGAGTCTCGGCGGCAAAACAAACAGCCACCTCCGGCACGGTCGCGAAGATCGCCAAGGCACACATTCCTCCTGCCACACGCTTTCTCATCCGCACCTCCTCCGTTCCGAGTATGCAACCCCCAAACCCTTTTCGAGGGAGTGAAGAAAATTGGTTCCCCCATTCCCGGCACCCCGGACCTGCGGCGTGTTGACCCGATATCTATCGCCTCATAATCCCTCGGCCTCACGTCTCCCTCATCGCTTAACGGTGCAACGGCACGGCGGGACGACCGGCGAATTTAGTGTTCCAGCCTTTGGTTCCTGAATAAAAGGCCGTCCAATGGTCGGCTCTGCTGTACACAGCCGGATCTACGCTCGGGGCGTCGCCGCAGAACGTGACGATGGTCAGGCTTTTGCAGAAGGCAAAAGCCGAGCCGCCGATCTTAGCGACACTTGCGGGCACGGTGACACGGGTCAGGCCCGGGCATTGAGAAAAGGCCAACTCGCTGATGACGTTCACGGACTCCGGTATGTTGTAGTTGCCGACCAGACCGCCGGGATATTGGATCAGGGTTTGACGCGGCTTGTCAAAAAGGACGCCGTCAAGGCTGCTGCAGGAAAGATTGGAGCTTGCGACGTCAAGCGCCGTGAGGCTGCCGCAACACCGAAAAGCCCCGATGCCGATGCGCGTGACGCCGCTGCCAATCGCAACTCGCTTAAGGACGTCACAGTGATAAATTGCAAAGTCCCCGAGCGAGGTCACGCTGCCGGGAATCGTGACGTCGGTCAGACCGGAACAACAAATGAACGCACCCTCTCCGAGCCAGGTGACGCTGTTAGGGATCGTGACCGCAGTCAGACCGGCGCAGCCTGAAAACGCCGCATCCGCGATGCCGGTCACGCGATGTCCGTCCAACGCATCCGGGATCAACAAGGCTCCTGTGAATTCTTTGTTGAAACGGGTAATGCTGGCCTTTCCGCCAGAGTCTGCTGTGTAGGTGTAATCACCGGACTGTAGCGCTCCGGCATTCACCGTCGCCACCAGCAGTAAAAACACCGATAAATACCCTGCGATGACGGCCTTGGGGGGCGAAAGCCTTGTGTCAGCAGCCCTAAACCGCATACGGTTGATCCATGCCTGTTTCATTTTTAATCCTCGTTTGAATTCCGGTTGTCACTCGACGCGCACATCAAACGACGTAAACCTCAAGTATAGTGCTCCCCCTTCCGGCATTATGCAACAGCAAAAAGCGCACGGCACCGCGAACAAAACAATGCCGCCCGTCCCGCGGGTCATTCAACCCGCAAGACAGGCGGCATCCCTGCGCACCGTTCGTTCGACGGGCGGGGGTCAGCCGATGGCCTTGCCGCCGCGCTCGCCCGTCGAACGAACGGTGCGCAGGGATGCCGCCTGTCTTGCGGGTTGAATGACCCGCGGGACGGGCGGCATTGTTTTGTTCGCGGTGCCGTGCGCTTTTTGCTGTTGCATA
>JANYBJ010000308.1 GCA_025360845.1 bacterium | reverse complement strand
TATGGTGCCGCGCAGCAGAAGATGGGGCAGAGGTTGGAACGTCGCGTATGCTCAGGGTGGGCGATGCGATTTTTCAACTTACAAAACGCCCCGCGACGCAAGCCGTCAGGCGCAGCGTCCGGGGGGTTTTGCAAGAGCCTCGAAAGCCAAGAAGAAACAAACTTACTCATCTCCAGAGGTGGGCGCGGTCGTGTCGGTTCGCGAAGCCAAGGCCCAGTTCTCGGCCTTGGTCGCACGCGCAGCCACAGGCGAGGAGATCACTCTTTCCTGGCATGGGCAGCCCCGCGCGCGTCTGGTGCCACTCCATGCTGCGGGCACGGTTTTCCGCGTGGACCGCAACTGGCTGCGATCCATGCCGGTGCGCCGCCAAGGAAAACGGGCGGAAGAGCTGGTGCTGGCTGAGCGTGACAGCCGGGGGTGACGCGATGTATTTGGATAGCGCTTACCCACTGATGACGAACGACCGAGTCATGCGCAGTGCCGCAGAACGGCTGGGTATCCCCTTGGGTGCCACGCCACCCTGACGCCCCGGCGCTCGTTGGCGGTGTTTACGAGACCCGCGACCGGGCTCGGCTCGATGGGAATCACACTTGCGCCACGGGAGTCGACAGCGCGGCGTCGATGTTCTCGTCGAGCTTCTTGCTGAAGGCCAGAACTGAGGCGTCGAGGTGGTTCAACCCCAAGGCCTCGATCGGCTCGCCGTCGTCCAGCAGCACTTTCGTGATGTCCGCCACGGTGATGCTCTCGCCGCAGCGGTAGAGCAGGTACTCGCCGGGCCGGTCGGCCACTTCCGCCAGCATCTGGTTGCGCACGAGGTCGTCGAGGATCTCCTTCACGAACCGGCTCGGGATGCCCCGCTCCTTCGCGAACGCCTCGGCCGCGAACGGGCCGCCGCCTTTCGGCTCGCGCGCCTGCTTCGCCGTTTCCGCGCAGAGCGTCAAGGCCAGCAGGAGCCGCGCCCGCATGCTGGCCTCGGCGGCATTCTGCTCCAGCACGTAGGTGTCGCGGTTCTGCACCGCGAACGAGATCTCCGAGCCCAGCAGCACGATCTGCCAGCTGGTGTAGACCCACATCAGCAGAATGGGCAGCACAGCGAAGCCGCCGAACAGCGCGCTGTAGCCCGCGATGCCGACCTGCAGCATCGCGCAGAGCTTGAGCCAGCCCCCGAACAGCACGGTGGTCACAAACCCGCCCACCAGCGCAGGGACGGTCTTCACCCGCGCATTCGGCATGAAGCCCAGGAGAAACGCGAAGGTCAGCGTGCCGATCGTGAGCGTGATGCCCGTTTTGAGAAAGCCGCTGTTGAGGATCGTGAGGAAAAATGCGGCGGCGGGACCGCCGATGGTTCTGTCCATCACCTTGGTGAGCATCCCTAACACGGGCACCGTCGAAACCGCCGTGATCAGAAAAGGCAGAATCAGGATCACGCTCAGGTAGTCCGCGAACTTGCGCACCAAGTGCCGCGGCTGCTCCACGCCCCAGACCTGATTGAAGCTCGCCTCCACCTTGCCCAGCACCCCGATCACGGTCCAGATCAGCATCACCGCGCCGATGCCGCCCAGCGTGCCGAAGCCGAGCTGGTTCACCTGCTCGAACAGCTTGTCCGCAATGTCGCGCACCTGCAGGGAAAAGGCTTTGGTCACCTCGGCCTTTGCCTGCTCCTCGGCCTCGTCCCCTTCCGCGGCGCGCTCATCCACCGCTTGCTCCATCTGCGACATCAGGCTGTTGAGGTGCTCGTCGATCTGCGCCTTGGCCAACTCCGCGCCGCCGAAGGTGCGCGCCATCGCCAACGTCAGGGCCAAGACGGGAATCAGCGCCATCAGCGAGAAGAAGGTCAGCGACGCCGCATGCAGCGAACACTGGTTGCGCTGGAACCCGGTCACCACCAGGCTGACCAGCCGCAGCGCATGCACCCCGGCCCGCTGAGGCCAGGGCAGCTCACCGGAGCGCAACTCCCACACGCCCTTCCGGACAAACCGCAGGTAACGACCGACGGCCGTTGTAGCCACTTCATGTTTCATCACTCACCTCCGTTGCAACCCCGACACAGGCCCTTACTTGCCAACCGGGCTCACCCAGATCGATTTCGGCGCGCTCGGACAGACATACTCGCAGTATCCGCACCCCGTGCATTTATTCGGAAAAACCACCACGCGACCGCTCATTTCGACCGGGTCCCACGCCAGATCCAGCGCCTTTTCCGGGCAGACGCCCACGCACACGCCGCACTCGCGGCGCTGTCCCAACAGACAGTCGCTCTCGATCACCTTGGCCACCCCCAGCGGCTTCGCGAACTTGTGCTCCGCCGCGAACTTCGGGATCGCGCCGCTCGGGCACGCCTGTCCGCAAGCCGTACACGACGGGTGGCAGTAGTCGTACGCAAAGAACACCTCCGGCGCCAGCACGCCCGCCAGACCCGCGCCCACGCCGCCGAAGCGGAGGATGCCGCCCGGACAAGTCCGCACACACGCGCCGCACCGCAAGCAGAGCCGCGTGAAGCGCGCCGAGGGGCCGCTGGCCGGCGGCCGGATCACCCCCGCCCGCGCCTCTCGCCCCGGAGGCAGCGCCAGCCGGTATCCCGCGCCCGCGCCCAGTCCCAGAAACAAGCGGCGGCTGAGCGCGCCGACCTCGTTCTCGCGCATGGCCTCGGACGGGCTCGGTCGCAAGGGGAAGCGCAGCAGATCCTGCAGCGCTCCCAGCGGACAGAGTCGGCCGCACCACAGTCCCGGCGCGGCCAGCGAGGCCGCCAGCAGCAGCGGCAACCCCGCCGCCGCGAGCCAGTCACGCAGGCCGAGGTGGTCGCGCGCCAAGCCGAACGCCGCGTTGTAGAGCGCCAGCGGATCGAGGCAGCCGAAGAGCGGATAACCCGCCAGCGCCGCACCCAGCCCGAGGAAGAGCACCCGCGGGCCGACCATCGGCACGCGGCCGGCCCACGACCGCTTCTTCAGGCGGCAGGTGAGCGCGTCGTGACACGTCCCCACCGGACACAGCCAGCGGCAGAACGCGCGCGGCGAAAAAACGCACATGGCCGCGATCGCCGCCGCGCCCAGCAGGAAAAGGCCGCCCGCGCCCGCCGCCACGGCGAGCAGCGCGTTGAACGGGCTCAGCGACGGCACCAGCCCCGCCAACCCCGGCGACCCCGTGAACTGAAGGGCGAACAAAGCCGCAGCCAGACACACCGCGCCGCGCCATAGCGCACGCACCCGGGTCCGCTTATTCAGTTGTCCGAAAAGTCTCCCAAACATCGACCGTATCATATCGCCATATCAGGGCGTCCGCAAAGAAAACAATACCCATAATCTTCGGCTTGTTCTAAACTGGTGCCGTTTTCAACGGACGGGCACACTAAGGATGAGCTACGTGCGCATATTCATGGGTCTCATGGCAGGGGCGCTGTCTGGAATGGCCGCGCCCAACGTCGAGCTGTTGCCTGCCGCTGAAACAGGCGGTTATATCGCCCGACTGCTCATCAACGAGACGCCCTTCCCCGGCGAGCGCGGCTATGTCAGCGAGGAGGACTCTAAGGCGACCATGCGTGCCCTCCTGCTCGTGATCGACGCGCGCCGCAACCGGATTCCCGCCGGCTACACCCGCGAAGAGATTGCCGACACGCGCTCGGGCGAAGTCCTCGACATCATCACGGCCGGCGGGTTCCACGGCCAGATGGCCGGCTTCTACCGCGACGGCAAAGGGCGGCCGGCCATGGCTCCGCGTGTCACCGCGCGCGTCAACAACCTGCTGCGTATCGCACGCGAAGGTGAGCCGGGCCGCTTCGGCCGCCTGCTCAACTACGCCCAAACCCTTGCCAGCGCCTATCTCAAAGGCGAAACCCCTTCGCCGGATCTCTTCCAAGGCATCACCCAGATACCGCCCAAAAAGGTCGCCGGAGGCGCCTATGGCTGGATGACCGACCAGGACTACTACCATCCCGGCGGCAGCTTCGTGCGCATCCCCGACCGCCTGCGCGGACGCTTGGGCGGCAACCGGTTCTTCACGCTGGAACGGCGGACGTCCGAAGCCGCCCCGCCGCCCGCGCCCGGCGCGCCCCTCGTCACGATTCCACACTAGAACAAACCTTACCATGAAAACACGTTTCTGCCTCCCTGCCCTCGCCGCTGTTTACGTCCTGTTCGCAACGGGCTGCCGCCTGCCCACCCAGCGGGACTTCACGCTCAACTTTTCCGGAATCGTGCGTTCGCATCCGGATCAGAAAGGGGCCGCGCCGCTCTTCGCCGAACTCGGCGGCGACGACGGCTTCTTCCAGGTCGTCCACTACCTCTACCGCTGGTATCTCGACGAGAACGACTTCAGACAGAACGACCCCGCCTTCCAGCGGCAGCTCTGGATCCGGCGCCTCCAGACCGTTATGGACGAGAACGACAACAGCCGCTTCATGGAAGTCGTCTTCCCGGCGGTCGGCGTGACGGTCACCCTGAAGAAGACCGACTACCGCATTCCCGAACGCAAACTCGATGTGAAAAGCGACGGCTACCGCATCGTCCGTATCAGCCGCGACACCCGCAGCGCGGCGGACGCGGCTGACTACCTCCGCTTCGAGTTCGAGCCCGAAGCGCTCTACACCCGGTTGTTCGAGGCGCGTTCCCAAGCGCAGTTCCCCAGCGACGAACTGCTGGCCCGCATGAAAGAAGAGGTCGCAAAACAGGTCGCTGACCTCGCTTTGCCGATCGAGCGGCAAAAAGAGTACACCCTGTATTACGCGCCTGTCCATGCGGTCGCGAACGAGATCTGGGCCTACTGGGAGGAGGGCAAGCTGCTCTTCCGTTTCACCTCGGACCTCGACCTCAACAATCCCGCCGTCTGGTCCCTCGATACGCTCAACGTCGCGATCTACGACACCGTCAACCAGACCGTCGTCTCCCACGAGGAGAAGCCCGGCGACAACAGCTTCATCACGCGGGCACAGGTCGGCCGCGCGCTCTACAACTGCATCGTGCTCGGCAGGAAGGCCACCGTTCCTTCCGTGCGCTGATTGAGAGGTGCGGGCAATCGGTGCTTTTGCAGGGCGTTAAAATCGGGTATTATGCCGGAATGAAATCGTTTTTCTGTGGGACCGTTATGAACAGACTGCGTATTCTAACGCGGGCGGAGCCCGCAACCCTCACCCCGACCCTCTCCCAGAGGGCGAGGGAGGGGGCAACAACGTTCTTTTTATCACTGTTACGAAGCCGTAAGGCACTAACAGGCCTTTGCCTCCTCGGCCTTTTCGCCCAAACCCTTTCCGCTGTGGACACGACCGGCGCCCGTCCCGGCACGTGGACCTACAGCCTCACCTCCGCCCGCCAATTGGCCGACACCACCGACCGGCCCCTGATCGTGATGTTCACCCAGTCAAGCGCCACCAACGACTGGTGCAAGCGCTTCGAAAGCCAGATCAACTCCAGCGACATCTGGAATGCCTACGCCGCCGAGCAACAGCTCGCCATGGCTCTCCAGTATTACCACGGTCCAAACTGGGACGAGCGGTACTACCAGAAGGTCGTCACCAACAACCCCGCCATCACCGGCTTCCCCGCGTTCGTGGTCTACGCCTCGGATGGCGTAACCGTTCTCGATTCCTTCTCCTACAATTCAAGCAACCTCGTCTTCACCGCCTCGGCCTTCAAGAGCAAGATCAACACGATCCTCTCCAACAACGGCTACCTTGTGGATGGCCGCGACCTTTGGGACCCCGCCGACAACACCGCCGTGGGCGCCACCCTCCTCGACTTCAAGACCTTCAACGTGCGCCAGTACCACGACCTCAACAAGACGGCCGATGACACCGACGACTGGTTCAAGTTTCTCAGCGTCAGCGGGCGACGCTACCTGTTACAGATCCCCGGCAGCGACTACCAGATCAGCTTCTCAAAAACGATCGCAACGAACAGGATGACCGCAGTCACCAACAGCTTTCCCACCCAGTTCGCGACGTATGCGAGCTTTTCGGCCTTCACCACGAACCGCTCTGCCGTGGTGACGAACATCGTCACGTCCGGCTCGCATACGAATTTCTTCTTCCATGCGCTGACCAACTCGCTCCCCTTCAGCCTCCACCTCGTCACCAACGCCGTGGTCGCCAGCGCGACCACCAAACTCATCCCTGTCATGGCCGGCAGCACGTCCGTGTTCGTCACCAACTTGCCCTCCGCCGCGGTGCGGGCCTTCACCAACGGCACGCCGCCCGAGCTGATCTCGCCCACGCTCTCGCTTTTCGATCCGACGCGGCAGACGCGCCTGGACTTTGATGCCGGCCCGCTCGGCATAACGAACCAGCTCATGATCGCCTCCCTGACCAACGGCTGCCTCTTTTCCCTTCCCGAGCAGTACGACAACAACTACTGCTTCCTCGAAGTCAATCAGGTGATCTCCAACACGCCGCCCTCCTTCAGCGCGGTCGTGTACCAGCCCTTGCAAACAAACCTCACGGTGTCGACCACGGTCAGCAACCTCTCGCAGAGTGCCGTAACGTACCAGACCCTTTCGAACGTTTGGTTCTCGATCGGCTACACCGGCCCGTTCACCCTGCCGACCGGCCAGCCGGCTCCCTTCGACACGGCCCCCGGCATCATCATCTCCTCGAACGTCGTCGTGGAGATCTCAAACCTCACGATCACCAACACGGACACAACCCCCCTCGCTTACACGCGGACCAACTCCGTGATCTCCGAAGGCTCCAACTTCGTGACCTACGCATACGAGCGCACCCGGTATACCCTCAACTACCGCCTGTGGGATCCGGGAACGGTCGGGTTCGTTTCCACCAACGTCCAGACCAGCGAGACGATGTCGAGCGTCAGGCTCACCGTCATCCGCAGGGGCGGTGCGTCCACCGGCGAACTCCGGCTTCGCTACGGCTTCGAGGACGCCGACACGCCCGGTCGCGACTACGAGGCTAGGAACGGCAAGGACTTCAAGGCGGTCGCGGGCGAACTCTTCTGGGCGGATGGCCAGTCTGGCTCGACCAATATCACCGTCGATCTGATTCAGGATCTGCGCCCCACATGGGATGGCAAAGAGCGTTTCGCTGTGGTCCTGAGCAAACACGAGAACGCCGATTACCTGCAGGCTCCGATCAACGCCTTCTCCAACGCGGTCGTGAGTCTGCTCGAAAGTGACAAAAAGAGCCCGGGAACCCTTGGCTTTTCGCAGTACGAGCCCGACGACGCGGCCGATCCGATGAACTTCCCCAACGCGTCGAAGCCTGCGCTCGCCGTCACCGAAGGCCACGCCGTTACGCTCTGGGTTGCCCGCACCGGCGGCAGCGACGGCCCTGTGCGCGTGAGCGTCACCACGGTCAATGGCGCCGCCCAGGCCCCCGCCGATTTTGACGCCCTCTCGCAGACGCTCGAATGGGCCAACGGCGAAACCGACCCCAAGCCTGTCACGCTCCAGACCGTCGACCGTGCGCCCTTCAACCGGGACGCCACCTTCACGGTCAAACTGGTCAACGAGCTTGACGCGGTCTTATCTTCCGCGGCCTCGGTCACCGTGACCCTGCGCGACAAGGCCATCGCCCTGAGCCTGGCCGACACCGCCGCCGCCGCCGCTCTCCGCGGCGCGGCCTTCAAAGCAGGCGCGGGGAACTGGTTCTGGTCCGACCCCGACACGCTGCGCTGCGACTCTCCCGCGCGGACGGGAGCTTCCAGCCTCAGCCTCGCCGTCACCGGCCCCGGCGTGCTCACCTTCGACTGGGGCATGGACGCCTGGGCAGCCCCAGACAAGCTCGTCTGCGCCGGCGGCGTGGTCATCCCCAAAACCCTCGCCGCCGAAACGGGCACGACCACCAGCGTCCTCGTCAAGCCCGGCAAGCAGACCGTCACGTGGACCTTCACCAAGGCCTCGCCGGTCGACGCGTCCGTCGACGCCTTCGCCTTTGTCAGCAACCTCTCGTGGCAACCCATGACGCGCGCGGCCGATCCCGAGCCGTCAAACAACGCGCGCACCTACAGCCAGGACTTCACGTGGCAGATACCCGGCACCTCTGCCATCCGCCTCGGCGGCGATTTCGACATCGACACCTCTGCCGGACTCGTGCAGACCGCGACCGTTAAGGCCGTCAATCCCGCCGGAAACAGCCTCGCAGCCGTCACGGCCGCCACGTTCGAAGAGCTGTGGAACAGCACCGCGCCCTCCGTCAACCGCGGCTACACCTGGCGCGTAGACACCGTTTTCGAAAACGCCGATGGCCGTCTGACCTACACGGGCACCCCCTGGTCTTTCACCGCGATCAGCCCCGTCGACAGCGAAGCGACAATGCTCCCTCCCAACGGACCCGAGTCCGCGTCAGGCGCGTATGAGGCGATCCAAGGCGTGCGCTGCGACTTCGGCGCGATTACCGACGACACCGCCGTCACCTACGCCGTCACCGGCGGCTCTCTGCCGAACGGCCTCACGCTGAACAAGGCCAACGGACAGATCTCCGGCGTGCCGACCAAGGCCGGCACCTGGTCCCCGGTGCTCCAGGCCACAGCGACCGTGGGCGGTCGGCGCGTGTCCTATGCGACGGTCTCTTTCAGCATCATCGTGCATCCGCTCGGCACCTTCATCGGCACGTATGACGGCTGGATCAAGGACGGAGCGTCGTCCCTGAACTATGGCGGCGCAGTCACCCTTACCTTGAGCGACTCCGGCAAGCTCACCGCCAAAGTCACAGCCCAGGGCGGCACCTACACCTTCAGCGCAACGGCTCTCGACTCGGTTGACGACATAACGGCACCCGCACAAGCCACCCTCGCGACCTGCGCCGGCGGTGCGGTCTCCGATTCCGGCGGCAACCGCTTCACCCACACGCTCGACAGCCTCGTCATCTCCAGCGACGGCACCGCGCAGGCCAGCCTCACCCTCTACACGCTCGTCCAGAACGGCGGCGGCACCACCGCCATGCCGACCGTTTATGAGGTCAAACTCTTCCGCAACAACTGGGCCGCGGCCGCCCTGCAGCCGACGCTCAACGCCTTCAAGGGCTACTACACGGTGTCGCTGCCGGTCACCGGCGCACGCGACGTCGACAACACGCCGTGGGGCAGCGGCTACATTCTCTTCACGGTGGCAGCCGACGGCGGCGTCAAAGCCAGCGGCGTGCTGGCGGACGGCAAAGCGTGGTCGCTCGCAGCGCCCCTGCTCTTGCTCGATACGAACGATGCGTCGGTCGCGTCGGTCTACGTCTTTGCCCAGCCCTCCGACTACGCCAAGAAGGGCGGGTTCAGCGGCCTGTTCCACATCACCGCCGGCGCGTCCGTCTACGGCAACACGGTAGACTGCTCCGGTCTCGAGACGCTGCAGTGGTGGAACTTCACTCCCGCCAGCGTCTTCGGCGCGACCAACACCACGCCCTCCGACGCCTCGGGTTTCCTCAACAGCCTCGGCGCTGCGGGCGGCTTCTACGACACCGTGATGAACCTCCAGACGTATTATCTCTGCAAGCAGCTAAGCTTCCAGGACGCGGCGAATTTCCCCGCTGTCGACCGCCTGCCAGCCGATTACGACGGCCGGAATGGCGCCTCGGGCTACATGCTTCTCTCGGACGGCGGGATGTTGCCCTTCGGCACCAACATCCTCGTCGGGGCGCGCTCGCTCTCCGCTGTTGCCAGAAGCGTCGTGAGCAACAGCACCGATGCCGCAAGCATGTCGCTGCTCGCCGCCCTCGATTTTGACCTGTCGAGAAACGTTTCCGGCCTGACGCTTTCGCTCACGCGCTCCACCGGGCTCCTCTCCGGCTCTTTCAACCTTGTCTATGAGCGTAAAAACGCGAACGCCGTGTTCGCCCGCCACACGCGCAAGGTCACCTACAAAGGCGTCTACACACCTCTGCGGCCAGGCGCTGCCGACCCGAGCGAAGGCGTGCAGGGCGAGGGCTTCTATCTCCTTCCCGACACCGGCTCGTCGCTTGACAGCTCAGGCCGGACCGTGACCTACGCTTTCAACTGGTCCTTCGCCTTCGAGCTGTTCTCGCTTGTGGCGCACGACACGACCTGGTGCGACGGCACCCACGACTGACGCAGGCGGGTCGGGCGATGCTCCGGGCTACCCGTTGTTGCCCTTTCCGGCCTGCCGCAAAGCGTAAATCTGGCTACGCTCTATCTCGGTCACGCGCGTGTATGACACGTTGTCTTCTTCCTTGCTCAACACATGAAGGAAGTCTACTTCACCGCGTGGCCGTTTTCAAAACTTCAGGTGTTGCACTGGCCGGTCGCGCGCGCGGGTGCATATCATTGACAGACCTGACTCCTTTGGCCTGCCTAAAGAAGCTGGAGTCTCTCAATCTCAGTTGGTGTGAGAACTTGCGAAGTCTGAATGGTTTGGAGGGTTTGGACACCTTGACGAACCTTTATCTCGACGGTTGCGTGTCTCTGCGTGACATAAACCCGGTGGCCGCTCTGACAAACCTGGAGGTCCTCAGTTTTGACAAGTGCCGCGCGATACGTGACGTCAGTCCGTTGTATGGTCATAAGAAACTGCATTTGCTCAGCTTCGACGGGCTCTGTTCCCTAGACGAGATCGAATGCGTGTTGGACGGAACCCGCACACACGAAACAAAGGTCGCGCCCGGTGGCGAAGACGTGCCGGCGATCCGGAAATTGGGGTGAGAAACGTTTTCAGAATAAATCGGCGCTTTTGCAGGCTGCCGAAATCAGGTATCCTTCAACTTTTAAAGAAGGAGGCTCCATGAACAGCACACGCAGAGAAGCGATCCGATCCCTCACCGCCGGTGCGGCGCTGGCCGCGCTCGGGCTCAATGTCCGCCCCGGCCTGGCGCAGGACAAGCCGGCCGCGCCCGCGCTCAAGGGACGCATCCGGCAGGCCGCCTGCGGCTGCGCGTTCCCGAAGGGCATGACGCTGGAGCAGAAGTGTGAACTCTGCGTGAAGCTCGGTCTCAAAGGTATGGACTTCGTCGGGCCGAACGAGTGGCCGACCCTCAAGCGCTACGGCTTGATCTGCACCCTGACGCCCAGCTTCGGCCTCGCCAAAGGGCTCAACCGCAAGGAGAACCACGAGGAGTTTCTCGCGGTCCTCCGGAAGAGCATCGAGGCCTCCGCCGCGGCGGGCTTCCCCAACGTGGTCTGCTTCCCCGGCAACCGCGAGGGGCTGGCGGACGACATCGGCGCGGAGAACACCGTGGAGGCGCTGAAGCAAATCGCTCCGTTCGCCGAAGAGAAAAAGGTGACCCTCTGCATGGAGCTGCTCAACTCCAAGCGCGACCACCACGACTACCAGTGCGACCGCACCGCGTGGGGCGCAGATGTCTGTAAGCGGGTCAACAGCCCTCGCGTCAAGCTCCTCTACGACATCTACCACATGCAGATCCAGGAGGGCGACGTCATCGCCACCCTCCGCGAGTTCATGCCCTTCATCGGCCATATCCACACTGCCGGCGTGCCGGGCCGCCACGAGGTCGACGACTCGCAGGAGCTCTACTATCCCGCCATCATGCGCGCCATCGCCGACCTCAAGTACGACGGCTACGTGTCGCACGAGTACACGCCCGTGAAAGACGCGGCCACCTCTCTCGCCGAAGCCGTCCGCATCTGCGACGTGTGAGGCTTAGAGATAAGCCCGCCGCCCGGGGTGCCGGGAGCAAACGGATGGGTAACTTTTTCAACGAATGGTTCGAATGCATGGTAGGGACGGCTCGCCGAGCCGTCCGCGGCGGTTTCGGCGAAACCGCCCTGCCGGTTTCAACATGGCTTACGTGCGACAAAATGGCCAAGTTACCGACAAGTCGCATAAGATCGGTCTACCTGACAATACCGAAAAAAGTGCCAATATCGGTACCGTAATTTGTACTTACCGAAAAGAGCAGGAGAGGCCATGAACCCGCTAACGCCACATGAGATTGTGTTGCTCGATATCGGCAGCCACGACGAAACGTACGCATAAAACGATGCTTCTGCCGGCATAGATCATATCGGCTACGGGACGAAGGATACGGGTCATTGGCCTTGCCGGTCAGCTTCTCCAACCGATCCACCTCGGCCTTGAGCCCGTCGCATTCCGTTCTGAGCGTGTCACGGTAGGCTGTCAACGTGCTCAATGCCCTGCGGGGGCGCCTCGGGGAGGCGTCCCTACCGGTTCTCTCTTCCCTTGGGCGTTGAGCGTTAAGGCCTGTTCTTGGCCGGTTTCAGCGCGTGTTTCTGCAGCAGATCTTCATATATATGGCCCTTTTCCCGTGCTTTGATCAGGATCTGCGCGCAGGCGAAGGCGTCGGATGCGGCGTCATGGTGTTTAAGCGGGATTTTCAAATGATGCGCGACATCAGACAGTTTTGTGGGAAAAAGATCCCATGTTGCCCGGGCGAGTTTGACCGTACACAGAAAGGGGACGGTCACATGCTCGTGGCCGGCCATGTCGCAGCAGGCCCGCAGGACCGACCTGTCGAACGACGCGTTATGCGCCGCCAGGAAGTCCACGTTTGCCAGCAGCTTTGCAACATCGGGCCACAGCTCTCCAAACGCCGGTTTGTCCTTCACATGGTTCCACGAAATCCCGTGCAGATAGGTGAACAAGAAATCTTTCCGCGGCGGCCGGATCAGGCTTGTCCAGGTGTCGACAACCTTCTCGTTTTCAACGATGACCACGGATAACGCGCAGGCGCTGTCGCGACCCATGTCGGCCGTTTCAAAATCGAGCGCGGCAAAACGCCCCGTCAGGTTCGGTCGAGAGGCTGGCTGTCGAGGAGCGCGGGGCTTTCTAACGGTTGCGGGTGTTCTTGTTGTTTTCACAATGCTTGAACGATAA
Organism: bacterium; assembly: GCA_025360845.1. Taxonomy (GTDB): domain Bacteria; phylum Verrucomicrobiota; class Kiritimatiellia; order RFP12; family UBA1067; genus JAHFSX01. The sequence goes on along the minus strand of JANYBJ010000308.1, from coordinate 4,724 downwards.
CATGCCCGCTTGCCTTCGTTCAAGCCCCAATCCTCATGTCCGCCATGTAGCCATGTAGCGGAATACCAGTCCGCATGAAACGGCTCAACCGCGAAGAACGCCTGAAGCGGTCTCGGCGCGATACTCTGCGACGGTGCGGCGCAGACCTTCGGGAAGCGGAATGTCCGGTTTCCAGCCGAGGCTGCGGAGGAGGGTCGTGTCGCACAGTTTGCGCGGCGGGCCGTCAGGCATGGCCGTGTCGAAGCGCAGCTCGACATCGACGCCGACCGCCTCGCGCACCTGCTCTGCGAGTTCACGGATCGTGAGGTCCTCGCCCGAGCCGACGTTCACCCAGTCGGGCGGATTCTCGAGCCGCAACAGGAACAGCAGCGCGCGGGCGAGGTCATCCACATGCAGGAACTCGCGGCGCGGCGTGCCGGAGCCCCAGAGCGTCACTTCCTTCGCGCCGGCGAGGCGAGCCGTCTCGAACTTGCGGATCAGGGCCGGCAGCACATGCGAGTGCGAGGGATGATAGTTGTCGCCCGTGCCGTAGAGGTTGGTGGGCATGGCCGAGTGGTAGAGCAGGCCATATTGCTGCCGGTAGAACTGGCAGAGCTTGAGCCCCGTGATCTTGGCCAGCGCGTAGCCCTCGTTGGTGGGCTCCAGCGCGCTGGTGAGCAACGCGCTCTCGGGGATGGGCTGGGGCGCGAGACGCGGATAGATGCAGCTGCTGCCGAGGAAGAGCAGGCGCGTCACACCGGAATCGCGCGCGGCCTGGATGACGTTCGCGGCGATCATCATGTTCTCGTAAAGAAAAGAGCCGAGGGCGGAGCGGTTGGCCTCGATGCCGCCGACGCGGCCCGCGGCCAGCACAATGGAGGTCGGCCGGTGGCGGGCGATGAAGGCGCGCGTGGCCGCCTGGTCGGTGAGGTCGAGTTCGGCGTGCGTCGCGGTAATCGGCGCGGGCAGGCCGAGACGGGCGATCTCCCGCACGACGGCCGCGCCCACCATGCCGCGGTGGCCGGCCACGAAAATGTTGGAGAGAGGATTCATAAAAAGGCCAATGGGGCGACCCGCCGGTCGCCCTTCTTTTATTCCGCGTTTTCGAGCACCCCGCCTGCCTGCTGCACGGCGAGTTCTTGGCGGGCGACGCGCAGGTCGGCCTCGACCATCATGCGCACCAGCTCTTTGAAGGTGACCTTCGGCGTCCAGCCCAGCACCGTGCGGGCCTTGGAGGCATCTCCCAGCAGCAGGTCCACCTCGCTCGGCCGCACATAGCGCTCGTCGTGCTTGACGAACGACCCCCAGTCGAGGTCGAGGAGCCCGAACGCCTCTTCGCAGAACTCGCGGACGCTGTGGGTCTCGCCCGTGGCCAGCACGAAGTCGCCGGACACGTCCTGCTGCACGATGCGCCACATGCCTTCCACGAAGTCCCCCGCGAAGCCCCAGTCGCGCTTGGCCGCGATGTTGCCGAGGTAGAGCGCGTTCTGGAGGCCCATCTTGATGCGGGCCGCGGCCATGGTGATCTTGCGGGTGACGAAGGTGGGGCCGCGGCGCGGGGACTCGTGGTTGAAGAGGATGCCGTTGCTCGCGTGCATGCCGTAGGCCTCGCGGTAGTTGACGGCGGCCCAGTAGCCGTAGAGTTTGGCGACCGCGTAAGGCGAGCGCGGATGGAAGGGCGTGGTCTCCTTCTGGGGGACCTCTTGGACAAGGCCGAAGAGCTCCGACGACGAGGCTTGGTAAAAGCGCACCTTCTTGCCCATGCCGGTCTCGCGGATGGCCTCCAGCAGGCGGATGGTGCCGAGCGCGACCACATCGGCGGTGTACTCCGGCACGTCGAAGGAGACGCGCACATGACTCTGCGCGCCGAGGTGGTAGACCTCGTCTGGCGTGATTTCGTACATCATTTTGGTCATGCGCCCCGCATCCGCGAGGTCACCGTAATGCAGGAAGAGCCGGGTTCCCAAGACATGCGGGTCCTGGTAGAGGTGGTCGATGCGCTGCGTGTTGAAGCTCGAGGAGCGGCGGATCATGCCGTGAACCTCGTAGCCCTTCGCGAGCAGAAGCTCGGCGAGGTAGGAGCCGTCTTGGCCCGTGATGCCGGTGATAAAGGCGCGTTTCATGAAAAGAAGCTTAGCATACCGCTTTTTTTAGCGTCTATTGCGTAATTACGAAAATATAATTTATGAAAATACGTAATTCAGGTATATTTAGGGGGCAATGAAGCAATCCACCATCGGTGTCTTATTGGATTCGGAGTTTGATTACGCGGTCGGCGTATTGGAGGGCGTACGCGATTATGCCTGCAACCGGTTCGCGTGGCGCGTGTTGCCGGTCTCGTACACGCAGGAGGCGCTGTTGGCCCGGCTGGTGAGGTCCGGCGAGCTTCAGGGCGTGATCGGCACTTTTGTCAGCGACCGCTGGATTGAGAGCCGTTTCCCGGAGACGCTCCCGATGGTCAACACCTCCAACCTGTCGCAGGTGTCCCGCATCTGTTCGGTCGTCCCGGACGACGCGCTGGCGGGCCGTCTCGTGGCACGCCACTTTTGTGATCTCGGATGTCTGCGTGCCGGGGTCATCGCCGAGCGCGCGACGTACGCCTCGCAGATGCGGCGCGAGGGATTTCTGGCGCACCTGCGGGAGCAGGGCATTCCCGTCTCCGAGCCTTCGGGCGGGGAGTCGTTCCGGCTGGAAACCGGCTGGCAGGCCTGGGCGTCGGAGCTGAGGCAGGAGACGGCAATCTTCTGCACGGGCGACCATCTGGCGCGGCGCTTCTGGGAGGTTTGCAAGCACGCCGTACCCTCCCCGGTGCGCTGGGTCAGCGCGCTGGCCGGCGCGGGCGACTCGCTGGCCGACCGCGTGCTTGCGGGGCTGGACCTGACCTCGGTGGCGTTGCCTGCGCGGGCGGTTGGGCAGCGGGCGGCGGCGCGGCTGGCGCGGCTGCTGGCGGGCGAGCGCGAGGTGACCCGGGAACAGGTGCCGCCCGAAGAGCTGGTCGTGCGCGGTTCGACGGCGCGTTACGCCTCTTCCGATGAAGTGGTCGCGCGGGCGATGGGAGTTGCCCTGCAAACCTTGGCGCAGAACCTTGGGGTAGACGAGCTGGCGCGCCGCGTGGGGGTTTCGCGGCGCACGCTGGAGCTGCGCTTCCATACGGCGTTCGGGCGCGGCCCGGCCGAGACCCTCCGCCAGCGGCGGCTGGTGCTGGCGAAGCGGCTCTTGCTCGAGACCGACCTGACCGTGGCGGAGGTTTCCGCCCGCGTGGGCGGCGGCAGCGTGCAGGCCTTCACCACGCTGTTCCGGCGCAGGTCCGGGTGTACGCCGGCGGCTTTTCGGCGGTCTGGCCGGTCTGAGAGTGACGAAAGTCCTTGAAAACCGCCCGCGCATTCCCGTATCTTATCCGCCATGAACATACTTGTAGTCGGCGGAGGCGGACGGGAGCACGCCATCGCTTGGAGACTGGCCCAGGACTCCTGCCGCCCCACCCTCTTTTGCGCGCCCGGCAACGCCGGCACCGCGGCCCTCGCCATGAACCTGCCGATCTCGGCCGAGGACGTGCCCGGCCTGCTCGCGTGGGCCAGGGAACACCGCCCGGATCTGACCGTGGTCGGACCCGAAGTGCCCCTCTGCCTCGGTCTTGCCGACGCACTCGCCGCCGAAGGCCTGCGCGTCTTCGGACCTTGCCAAGCCGCCGCCCGGCTGGAGGGCAGCAAGCTGTTCGCGAAAGAAATCATGACCGCGGCCGGCGTGCCGACCGCGCGTTCGCAGGCGTTCGACAACGCCGCCGCCGCCGTGGCCGCGCTCGCCGGCTTCTCCCTGCCGGTGGTGATCAAGGCCGACGGCCTGGCCGCCGGCAAAGGCGTGATTATCGCGCAGACGCGCGACGAGGCGGTCGCCGCGATCCGCTCCATGCTGGTCGACGCCGTCTTCGGCGCGGCCGGGGCGCAGGTGCTGATCGAAGAGTTTCTGGAAGGCGAAGAGGCCTCGATCCTCGCGCTGGTGGACGGCGAGCGCGCCGTGATACTGCCCTCGTCGCAGGACCACAAGCGCGTCTTCGACCATGACCAAGGCCCCAACACCGGCGGCATGGGCGCCTACTCGCCCGCGCCTGTCGTGACGCCCGAGCTGCTGCCGGTGATCATGAATACCGTGATCCTGCCGGTCGTGCGCGAATTGAAAAAGCGCGGCATCGTCTACAAGGGCGTGCTCTACGCGGGTCTGATGATCGGCTCGCGCGGCATCAACGTGCTGGAGTTCAACGCGCGGTTCGGCGACCCCGAGACCGAAGCCCTGCTGCCGCGCCTCACGGGTGACCTGATCCCCGCCTTAGAGGCCTGCATCGACGGCACACTGCGTGACGCGCTCGTGAAGGTCCGTCCCGAGGTCGCCGTCACCGTGATCATGGCCGCGGGCGGCTATCCCGGTCCCTACACGAAGGGAACGCCCATCTACGGCCTCGCCGATGCCGCGAAAGTCCCGGACAGCATGGTCTTCCATGCGGGCACCGCGCTGAAGGACGGCCAGGTGGTCGCCTCCGGCGGCCGCGTGCTGGCCGTGACCGCGCTGGGCAAGGACTTGGAGACGGCGGTGGCACGCGCTTATCGGGCGGCAGAGAAGATCCGCTTCGAGGGGGCGCATTACCGCACCGACATCGCCCACCGCGCGTTCAATCGATAACCGTAAGGGCGACCGGCCGGTCGCCCCTACACCCGTGAACCCCTCAATCAAGGATTCCTCTATGGACACAC
>JANYBJ010000290.1 GCA_025360845.1 bacterium | reverse complement strand
GCAAGACGCGCAAGGTCGTGGCGCGTTACCAGCAGTTCCGGGCGATCCACAAGGCGGTGACGCGGCTGCAGGAGGGCCGGACGCTTCAGGACGGTGCGCCACGCGACGAGCGCGGGGGCATCATCTGGCACACGCAGGGGTCGGGCAAGAGCCTCAGCATGGTCTTTCTCGTCCGCAAGATGCGCATGACGCCGCGCCTGAAAGAGTACAAGGTCGTGGTTGTGACCGACCGCACGGATTTGCAGGAGCAGCTCGGGCAGACCGCTCAGTTGAGCGGGGAGGCCGTGCGCCCGACCGATGCGGACCTGAAGACGCGGGAGTCGCCGACGGCGCTGACCCAGCGGTTGCTGAGCGAACGGACGCCGGATATCGTGATGGCGATGTTGCAGAAGTATCAGCCGACGAACGGCAAGTCGAACGACAATAAGGAGCTGACTCTGCTGCCGCAGGCGGGCGGCCAGCCGACAGACACCGTGGCGATGACCATTGTCCGGAAGGAGAAGAAACCGGGCAAGGACGAGGCGGTGGTCGCGAAGGAAGTGACTTACAAGGAGAACATCCGGTTCGAAGAGTTTCCGCTCCTGAACGAGTCGCAAGAGATCCTTATCCTGGTGGACGAGGCTCACCGCTCCCACACGCGCACGCTGCACCGCAACCTGCGCAAGGCACTGCCCAACGCGGCGATCATCGGATTCACGGGCACGCCGATCCTGAGCAAAGAGAAGAAAGAGACAAAGGAGATCTTTGGCGAGTTTATCGACAAGTACATCCTGCAGGACGCCGAACTGGACGGCGCGACCGTGCCGATCCTGTACGAGGGGCTCACGGCGGACGGTACTGTGAAGGATGCGCCCAGCCTCGACAAGGTGTTCGAAGATATGTTCCGCGATTACACGGAAGAGGAACTGGCGATCATCAAAGCCAAGTACGCGACCGAGGGTGACGTGATGGAAGCGCCTCTGCTGATCGAGCAGAAAGCGCGGGACATGATCCGGCACTTTACGAGCGTGGTGTTGCCTGAGGGGTTCAAAGCGCAGGTGGTGGCGACGAGCCGTCCGGCGGCCATGACCTATCTCGATAAGCTGGATCAGGCGCGGAAAGCGCTGGTCGCCGAGTTGGAAGCCCTGCCTGCGGCGACGCTGGCCCTGCCGGACGATGAGGTGGAGAAGCTTGATGCGGCGACGCGTTTCCTCGTGCGGGCATATCCGCAACTGCCGAAGCTGCACGCTTTGGAAATGGCCGCCGTGTTCTCCGGCGACCACAACGATCCCGAATCGTGGTGGGATTGGGCGGACAAGGACAAACAGGAATCCAACATCAAGCGTTTCAAGCGGAAATTCGCCACGGCCAAGACCGACAAGACTGATCCGCTTTCTATCCTCGTGGTGATGAACATGCTGCTGACCGGCTTTGACGCGCCTGTCGAACAGGTGATGTATCTCGACCGGAAGATCATCGCGCACGATCTCTTGCAGGCCGTGGCCCGTGTGAACCGTACCAACGGGGCGAAGAAGTGCGGGTACGTGGTAGACTACATCGGCGTTTCCCTCCATTTGACCGAGGCGCTCGACGATTACGACGGGGAGGATACCGAGGGTGCGCTGATCGATATTGACGTCGAATTGCCGAAACTGCTCGACCGGCGGGCGCGGGCCGTTGCGGTCTTCACCGACAAGGGAGTGACGGATCTACAGGGGCAGGTTGAAGTCTGCGTGCAGTTGCTCGGCGATTTGAAGCTCCGGGCCGACTTCATCAACAAGCTGCGGAAATTCTACGAGACGCTGGGTTTGCTGGAGCACCGGCCGGAAGTGCCCGGTGACGTGTTCCGCGACGCCAAGCTGCTGGGTTTCATCAACAAGGTGGCGGCCAACCTGTACCGGGACCCGGCTCTGAACCTGTTCGGCGTGGCGGAAAAGGTGAAGGCGCTCATCAACGCGCATATCACCGCCCGCGGCGTGGACCCTAAGATCCCGCCCATCGCGATCACCGACACGGAGTTCGAGAAGGTGCTGAAAGCGCTGGACAGCAGCCGGGCACGCGCCGCGCAGATGCAGCATGCCGCGCGGTACCACATCATCGGGTTCACCAATCAGAATCCTTCCTATGCGCGGAAGATGAGCGAGCGGCTGGAGGAGATTCTCCAACGGTTCAAAGACGATGCGGCTGCCTTGGAGCGTGAATTGCGCAAGTTCATTGATGAACTGAAGCGGGGTGACCGGAATGATTTCCCAGACCTCGACCCCAAGGTGCAGGTGCCCTTTGTGAGACTGGTACTTGAGGAGTGCGGAAAGAGCCGGACACTCACGGAAGAACAACGCGCCAAGGCGATTCTTGCGACCTTGGAAATGGTGGAGCGCATGCGGCAGGAGGTGCGCAAGGTCGGATTCTGGAGAAACTCCGCTATGCGGGAACTGTTGGTCAAGACGCTGGTCCGCGATCTTGACCAGGCGGGTTTCTGCAGTCCCGGCAGCGAGCGCGATATGGCCCAGCGCCTTGTCGCTTTGGCTAAAGAGAACCATGAGAGCCTGACACGGGTATGATCAAGACGCTTCAGATAGGCGGACTGAGCTTCGAGGTGCGGCGCAGCGACCGCCGAAAAACCCTCGGACTGACGGTGGGCCGTGCCGGTGAATTGGTGGCCCACGCTCCTGCGATGACATCCACCGAGGAACTCTCACGCTGGATCAACAATAAGCTCCTTTGGGTACACGGGAAACTGGCGCTGAAGGAAGAGGCTGCGCCCAAGATGCTCGCTCCCGAATACGTGTCCGGCGAATCGTTCTGTTATCTCGGGCGACGTTTTCGGCTGAAAATGGTTGAACGGCAAAAGGAACCCTTGCTGTTCGACGGAACTCGGTTTTTGTTGCTGCGCGGAGCGTGCCCGGCTGGGGACCATTTCCGAAACTGGTACATACAGACGGGAACGGATTGGCTGCGGCGGCGGACCGAGAGACTATCCCAGCTCGCAGGAAGCCATGCGTCAGGCGTGGATGTTCGCGAGTTGGGTTATCGGTGGGGATCTTGCGGACGGAAAGGCATTCTGTACTTTAACTGGAAGATTCTCCAGCTTCCTGTGCGCCTCGTGGATTATGTGGTTCTGCACGAACTGGTTCATCTGCGCGAACGTAACCACGGCCTTGCCTTTTGGGAAGCGCTTGAAAGGGCACTGCCGGATTGCCAGGAGCGCAAGAAAGTTCTTGCCGAGAAAGCAAAAGAGTACTTGGTGTTTGGTCTGTCGGTTTAGGACATTCGAGGTTCGCTGGTGCAGCCGGGGTATCGACCAGACAAGTTAAGGAAAAGAGATGGAGACAGACAAACGCGAGCTGCATGAACGGATCGCCTGCCATCCGCTGGTGACGCCGTTTAGGCGCAAGGTGTACGAGGCGCTGCTTGAGGTGCCGCGGGGAAAGGTCACGACCTACGGGGTGCTGGCGCGGCACATCGGATGCGGGTCGGCGCAGGCCGTGGGCGGCGCGTTGCGGGCGAACCCATTCGCGCCGGACGTGCCCTGTCACCGCGTGGTGGCGGCGGATCTCTCCAGCGGCGGGTTCTGCGGGTGCCGGACGGGCACGGAGATCGCACGTAAGATCGCCTTGCTGAGCGCCGAGGGTGTGCCGCTCGATGTTGAGGGGCGGCTGTCGGACGCATCCCGCGTGTGGAAGTTCGGAGCGAACGCATGAAAGGCGGGCAGAACGCAATAACGCTGATGCTGTTGACGCTCCTGACGTCAGGGGTGTGTGCGGGAGAAGAAACGATAACGGTGCGGGTGTTGCCGCAGGCGGTCGCTACGAACAGCGAGCCGCTGCGCTTGGGTTTTCAGGTAGGGTTCCTCGAAGGTTCCGGGAATCCGTTACAAGCCGAGTGTTTTTCCGGGGAGAACGTCGCGGCGGAAGGCGGCGCGACGGTTAAAACGGTTCCAGACCCCAATACGGGGAGGAAGCTCTGTTGGGTCGCGAATGACGGCGACAAGGCTCACGGCGTGGCGCTGACCTCGTCGGTGTTGCGCAAAGGAGTCAACTATACGGTCCGGGTCATTTGCCGTCGTGTGAAGGGGAACGGCACGTTGGGGTTCGTATTCGTGCCGGTCGGAGGCGGTGCGGGTGACAGGACCGGAAAGACGGTGTCGGTGAGGGGCGAAGCGTTCGCCGAGAAGGTGTTCGCCGTGAAGCCGCATGTCGACGGCGCGTTCGTTTGCACATTTCAGCTTGCGTCCGGAAGCGTCATGGAGTTCGCGGGCTTTTCGATGTTGCCGGCGGACGCGGAGGACGGGTGGGACTCCCAGTCGCTGGAGGCCTTGCGTGCGGTGGGTCCCGGGGTGCTGCGTTGGCCTGTCCAGCGGGGTGTGGGGTTCTACAACTGGTACGACGGCGTGGGTCCACGGAAGTTGAGGCGTGCGGTCTCTCCCACGGCGCGTGCTGAGGACGGGCACGATTTCGGCACCGTCGAGTTTGTGGATTTCTGCCGGCTGGTCGGGGCGCAGCCGCTCATGCGGGTGACGGTTTTCCAGCCGGGGTATGCGGATGCGCGGGTGGAGGATCTCGACGCGGCGGTCCGGTTGGCGGCGGACTGGGTGGCGTATTGCAACACGACCAATGGACTGCCGCTGGCGATTCTGCGTGCGCGACATGGACATGCGGCGGCGCTGGGAGTTCGGCTGTGGGAGTTGGCCGCGGCAGAAGGTGGCCAGTTGGACGGGGTCACCTGCCGCGCGTATGCGGCGGCGATGAAAGCGGAGGACCCGCTGATTCAAGTGGGGGTTACCGTAGAGGGTTCGTCCGCGGCCCAGTTGGAGGCCGTGTTGCAGGGTGCCGGAGCGGTGCTGGACTTCGTGTCGTGCGACGCGCCCGGAACGGGCGGGAAGATCGCGGATTTTAATCGAAAGAGCGGGACGCGGCTGAGGGTGGCGGACACACGGCTGACAGGTGCGCGGGACCGGTACGTGGCGCAGGTGATGGAACGCCTGGGGTCGGGCGACGAGGCGGAGCGCCGCTACTATGGCACTTGGTACGATTCACTTGCCGTGGCGTATGCGGCGCTGGAGCGTTTAAGACAGGGAGGGGGCCTGTTGGCCTGTACGCCTTATTCTCCCGAACAGGTGCTGTATCACGTGCCGTACGCAAGGCAGAAACTCACCGAGACGGGCCTGTTGTTGGCGCTGTTCAACCGGTTCCCGGCGAAGGTGCCGCTGGTTTCCGAAGGCGTGCCGGCGGAAAAGGATGCGCCGTTCCGGGTGCAGGCGGCTTGGACCGAAGACGACTCGGCGTTGGTGGTGTACGTCTACAACGCGGGCACGGAGTCTCGGGAGGTCCGGCTTGATCTGACGGCGCTCAATCGGCGTTTCGCCTTCTGGGCTTCGGATCAGCTTGCGGCCGAGATCACGACGCGGCGGGCCGCGCAGACGGTGCCGGTTAACCGCCGGCAGAAGGCCGGGGCGGCGCTGACACAGGTGATCATGTGTGAAGCCGCGCCGGCCTCCTTCACGCGGATTATTGTGAAAGAGTAGGCGAAACGACGATTCTTTGTTACGGTACAACGACTTGCGGTGTATAACCAACAAAAGGAGGAAAAGATGAAACGGTGTGTGTCATTTTTCGTTGTGGCTCTTCTGGTCGGGTTTGCCGGTGCTCAGAAAGAGGCCGAGCTGCCGACGGCCGCAAAGCAGTCGTTGGTGCGTATGGAGGCCTCGGTTTTACAGGCGAAAAAGAAGGCGATCGGCGAGTTGACGTCGGTCATGAACTCTGAAACGCGGGCAGGGCACTTGGAGGTTGCCACCAAGATCAATGACACGATCAAGGCGTTGACCGCCGAGACGGAGCAGGCGGCGTTACAGCCCTTGTCCAAAAAATCCGGCGATCCGATTCCCGGCAAATGGAGGAGGCATGACAGCGCAGTGCTGACGCTGGAGAACAACAACACCTTTACGGCAGCGGTGGCAAATTTCAAATGGTCGGGAAAATGGCGTACAGAAAACGGAAAATTGATTGTCGACAGCACGATCTTTGTCGACACGTATGATATGCCGCCGCAGAAAGAGACGCGCAACGGCAAAGTCGTCTGGTCGCTCAAGGGCAAGAACGGCAAGAACGAGCCGCTTTACATGGAGAAAGAAGAGTAGGCAGCGGGGGCTTGATGTGAAAAAAGCGGCCTCGGGAAGACCCGAGACCGCTTTTTTTATGGGAAAGGGGGTGAGGTTTACACCAGGCCCTGGTCCATCATCGCGTTGGCGACCTTGAGGAAGCCGGCGATGTTGGCGCCCATGACGTAATTGCCCTTGAAGCCGAACTCCTCGGCGCGGGTCCAGCACTGCTCGTGGATCGCGATCATGATCTTGTGCAGGCGGTCGTCGACCTCTTCGCGCGACCAAGCGAGGCGCATCGAGTTCTGGCTCATCTCCAGGCCCGAGGTTGCCACGCCGCCGGCGTTGGCGGCCTTGCCCGGCGCGTACATGAGTTTCGCGGCAATGAACTGCTCGATGGCTTCCGGCGTGCTCGGCATGTTGGCGCCTTCGGCGACCAGCGTGCACCCGTTCTTGATCAGTGCGGCGGCGTCCTCTTTGCTGATCTCGTTCTGCGTCGCGGACGGGAACGCGCAATCGCACTTGACCGACCACGGGCGTTGGCCTTCGAAGTACTTGCAGTCGAACTTGTCGGCGTATTCCTTGATCCGGCCGCGCTTGACGTTCTTGAGGTCCATGGCGAAGGCCAGCTTCTCGGCGTCGATGCCGGCGGGATCGTAGATCGTGCCGGTCGAGTCGGAGAGGGTGACGCACTTGGCGCCGAGCTGGTTCAGCTTCTCGACGGTGTACTGGGCAACGTTGCCCGAGCCGGAGACCGTGCAGACCTTGCCTTCGAAGCTTTGGCCGCGCTGCTTCAGCATTTCCTGGGCGAAGTACACGCAGCCGTAGCCCGTGGCTTCCGGACGGATCAGGGAGCCGCCCCAGCCCAGGCCCTTGCCGGTCAGCACGCCCGTGAACTCGTTGCGCAGACGCTTGTACTGGCCGAACATGTAGCCGATCTCGCGGCCGCCCACGCCGATGTCGCCCGCCGGGACGTCGGTGTCAGGGCCGATGTGGCGGCTGAGCTCGGTCATGAAGGACTGGCAGAAGCGCATCACTTCGCGGTCGGACTTGCCCTTGGGGTCGAAGTCGGAGCCGCCCTTGCCGCCGCCCATGGGGAGGGTGGTGAGGGCGTTCTTGAAGACCTGCTCGAAGCCGAGGAACTTCAGGATGCTGGCGTTCACGGACGGGTGGAAGCGCAGGCCGCCTTTGTAAGGGCCGATCGCGCTGTTGAACTCGAAGCGGAAGCCGCGGTTCACCTGATACTCGCCCTTGTCGTTCTCCCAGGGCACGCGGAACGTGATCGAGCGCTCGGGCTCGACGATCCGGTCGAGGATGCGCTCTTTCTCGAGAATCGGGCGGGCTTTCACCACGGGCTCGAGCGACTCGATAACTTCCGCGACGGCTTGTAAAAATTCGGGTTCATTCGCGTTGCGTTTGCGAACGTTCTCTAGAACGGTCTTAACATAGCTCATTTTTGTCTCCTAATCTCGGGTATGATTACACTTACGTCACTTGGACGTGTTAGATGGTAGAAAAGCAACAATCGTGCCATGTTTTTTGCGCATAATAGGGGTCGATTTCACTTTGAGGCCGATGTGACTGAACGAGCAAGTTTGTAGCAAATAACAAATATGTAGCACATAATTGTTATTTGCTACAGATTTGTCGCAAAATACCCTTTGCACAGACCCCGCATAAAGGTGTTGGCGGGTGGCCCCATTCGCGACCGCTCGCCCAACGGACCCATCAGGGCAGACCGAGGGCACGGATCAGGTCGACCGTCGCCGTCTGGCGGCGCACCTGTATCTGGATCAGCGTCCGTTGCGCGGCGAGGAGTGAGCGGTCGCTGACCACAACTTCGAGATAGGTGACGAATCCCTTTTCATAGCGTTCGCGCGACAGGACGAGCGCACGTTTTGAGGCTTCGAGGCCGCGTTCTGCGGCCGCTTGTTGCAGAACAACCGAGTGTAGCGTGTTCAGGGCGTCAGCCACCTCACGGTAGGCGGTGAGCACCACAGCCTCGTAAGCGGCGGCCGCTTCGCGTAAATGCGCGCGTTCGAGCGCCAGAGAACCCTTCAGCCTGCCACCGTCCAGAACGGGTGTGGTTAGTCCTGCGACCAGTGACCACAGCCGGCTCTGCCAGTCCAGCAGGTCCTGGGTGCGAGTCGCCTCATAGCCGAGGGTGCCGCTCAGCCGGAGTGAGGGATAGAATTCCGCCCGCGCAGCCTGCACGAGTTGGAAGGAAGCCTCCCAGCCCGCCCGCTTGGCAGCCACATCGGGACGGCCTTCGAGCAGAGCCAGCGAGAGCGAGGGCGGGATCTCCGGCGTGACTGCCGCGCCGGGCGCGGGATTGGTCGCTGCGGGCTCGGGGACTCGGCCGCAGAGCAACGCCAACGAATGCGCCAGCGCCTGTTCGCTTTCGCGCAGTTGCGCCAGCTCGCCCTCGCGGGTCGCCTTCTCAATGCGCACGAGTTGAAGATCCAGCTCCGAGGCGAACCCCGCCTCTGTTCGAACGGACTGGATCGCTTCCGTCTCGGTGTACGTCGCGATCTGCTGTTCAAGAACGGCGGCCTCGCGTTGAAGGGAGAGTCTGCCCAGGTGCTGTTTGGCCACTTCGGCGAGCAGGGTTGTTTCGGCGGCCGCACGTTCCGCCGCAGTCAGCTCAACGTTCTTAAGTGCGGCCTCGCGTGTGGCGCGGATACGGCCCCAGAGGTCGACTTCATAGGAGAACTGCAACTCGCCGCTGAACTGATTCTGCAGCGGCTTGGCCATCGGAACGCCTGTGTTTTGTGAACTCCGCTGTCTGCCCGCGCCGGCTGAGCCGGTGACCTGCAGCGACGATTCCGCGCCTGCGATCTTGGCTTGTGCCTGCGACGCCTCGAGGCGTGCCGCCGCTTGCCATAGGTCTCGGTTCTCATTGCGAGCCTGTTCCACCAGCCGGTCCAGCTCCGGATCGCCGAAGGCGGTCCACCAGGCCGCGGGCAGCGGGCGCGCGGCGGAGTCGATGGTGTTCGTGCTCATCGTCGCCGGCACAGGCGGAGTGTGCAACGGCTCCGGAGGCGGGGTCGAGCAGCCGGCCATTATAAGGATGGGGAGGGTGAGTGTGAGCAAGGTGCGGCGCATGGGGTCACTCCTCCAGATAGAGATCGAGCTGTTGTCCGACATAGACCGGATTGCTGTCCGAGCACAGAAAACGGTAGATGACCTGTAGGACACGCGTGTCGACGCGCTCCGTGCTGCCGCCAGTCAACGAGGTCTTGGGCACCACGAACGGTTCGATGCGCACGAACTCCAGCTTGATTGGCCTTTGCGTGTCGCCCTTCAGAAAACCGATGGCGGTCATTCCCGGCTTGACGCGAGGCGCGACCTGTTCGTCGATGTCCGCGCGGATTTGGAAGTAAGTCAGGTCGCCCAGGATCATCGGCGATTGAGCCGTGCCGGGGATCACGAACTCGCCGGGGCGGGTGTTCACTTGCAGGACCGTGGCGGCTCGCGGGGCACGAACGGTCAGTCGCGCCACAAGCGCCTCGGTTTGCGCGACTGCGGCGCGTGCGTTGGCGAGTTGGGCGTCTGCGACCTGCACGTCGCTTCTCCGCGTCTCCAAATCCTCTTGGGTGATGGCCCGCATGTCGGTCACCTTTTCCAGGCGAAGGAGTTGGCCCCGCAGCCGGTCGGTCGAGACCTCCGCGACTTTAACAGCGGCTCGCTGGCCGATGAGCGTCGCCTGAAGTTCGCGGTCGTCGAGCTGCAGCAGGGGTTGGCCCGGTGTGACGTTGTCCCAGACCTTGACATACACGCCGGTGACCAGACCGGCGACCGGAACGCCCAAGGCGATGTTTTCGCCCTGGGCTTCGACGATGCCGGCGGCAGCCACCGCATGCGAGTAGGGGTTGGCGGGAGGGGCGTGCGGCGGTTGCGGAATCGGGTCTTGTGCGGAGAGGCGAAAGACAAGGCTTCCCGCAAAAAGAAGCCCGGCGAGGGCAATGTAAAAACTCAAGCGACTGAAGAGTATGCTCATGATTATTCTCCCAAAGGGTGGTGCATCCGGATTTCTTCCTGTGTGTCAAGCACACGCAAAATACGTCCGTCTTCCATTTCGGCCATCCGGTCGGCGAACCTGTAGGTGCGGTTGTCGTGCGTGACGACGAGCACCATCCGGTCCCGTTGCGCCGCGGCTTTACGCAACAGCTCCATCACCTGCTGGCCGTTTTCGCTGTCGAGCGAGGAGGTCGGCTCATCGCACAGGATCACCTGCGGGTCATGCACCAAGGCCCGTGCGATGGCGACGCGCTGCAACTGGCCGCCCGACATTTTAGCGGGACGGAAATTCGCATGGTCCGCGAGGTCGACCCAGGCCAAGGCGTCGCGTGCCTTCTTTTCGGCGTAGCGGTACGGGTGGCCTTGTATCACGAGCGGGACGCTGACGTTCTCTGCGGCGGTCAGCGTGGGGATCAGGTTGAACTGCTGGAAAATGAAGCCGAGGTTTTTTGCGCGGAATTTGGCGACCGCGTTGCTCTTCATCTGGTCCAATCGCTGGCCGAGCACTTCAATCTCGCCATCGTCCGCATGCAGGGTTCCCGCGATAATGCTGAGCAGCGTGGTCTTGCCGCAGCCAGACGGTCCGACCAGCATGGTCAGGCGTCCCGTCTCGGCAGAAAAGGTGGTCTGCTTAAGGACGGCGGTGCGGGCTTCACCCCGCCCGAAGCTTTTGTTGACGGCCTGAACGCGTATGCCTAAAGAAGTTCCCATGCCTTATCCTTTTACCGGAAAACGATCGCCGGTTCCAGTCGCACAATCCGGGCGATGCCGATCACGGCCGAAATGGCGACGATCACCATGACAGCGATACCCACAACCGCAGGAATCTGCCACAGCAGCAGGAACGGGACTTTGCCCAGTTTGAGCAGGTTGATCCCGAGGACAGACACGAAGCCGAGGCCCGTGCCGTAACCGATGAAGCCGACCAGAAACGCTTGCGCCAACAGCATGGCCGTCAGCTCTCCGCTGCTGGCGCCCATGGCCCGCAGCGCGGCGAAATGGCGCGTGTTCTCCAGAACAAACGAATAGAAGGTCTGTCCGGAAATGACCGCGCCGATGATGAAGCCGATGATGACGATCGTCCCGACGTTGATCGGGATGCCGGTGTTACGGATGTACCACATGATCGTCGACCAGGCGAACTCGCTGTGCGTGAACGCGGCAAGCCCGGTCTGTGCGGCGATGCGCCTGGCGAGTTCTTCGGCGGACACGCCCTCTTGCGGCGCCGCCAGCACGAAGCTCAGCATCTTGCGCTGGCCCGGCGCATACTGGACCGCGCGGTCATAGGTGGTGAAAACATAGGGGCCGCCGGTGAAGGAACGGTGCGTCTCGCAGATCGCCACGATGCGTGCCTCGCGGTCGTTGATCTCGAAAACATCTCCCACGCCAATGAGGTGGTCTCGACTCTCGCTGAACCGCTGGACGCCGAAGTCGTCGATGATGACGGTGTTCGGCATGCGCAGGTCCTCAAGCCGGCCGGCGATGATCTTGGTGGGCGCGCCAATCAGGGTGTTGTTGTCGAGGCCGATGAGCGTGATCATTTTGGACGTGCCGTCCTGCATGCGCGCCATCGACAGGTTCTGGAAGAAGGGGACCGCCCACGCGACGCCGTCGACCGAGCGCACGCGCGTCGTGTCGGTGTCGCGCATCGGCTTGTTGTCATTGCACTGTTCCACTTGAGGATCGGCCACCCAGATCGGAACACGCACGTTGCGCATGGTGGAAAACGTCCACGACATCAGGCCGCAGAAGAGCGACATGCCTTGGGCCATCAGCAACGTGGCGAAGGTGATGCCGCTGATCAGCATCAGATACTTGCCGCGGTCGCCGAACAGCATTTTGAGCGCGATGCGGATCATGGTGCGGCCTCCTTGCTCATTTGTTTTTTGAGGGTGCCCCGAGTTTACGGAACCCGGCCGTACCGTACGCCACGAGCTGTTTCATCAGCGTGTCGACGTCGGCACTGTCGGTCACGCCTTTGTATTCCGGGAACGGCGGGCTGACGACCCAGCGCAACATGTGGATGACGCAGCCGGCAAAGAGGGCCAGCCCCAGTCCCGCCTGTTCGGCGGTGAGTTTAGGGCAAGCCCGGCGGATCGCCGCCAGGAAGCGCAAGGCGACGTGGAGCAGTTCCTCGCGGAAGATCATGCTCACGATCTCATCCGATTCTGCGAACGCCCGGCTGAGCAGCCGATGCAGCCTTCGGCCTGACTCGGGATCGCGCATCGCCTCTTCGATCATCGCTCGCGCAAAGGTGTCGAGCACCTCCGGTAGAGTGGGGTTGCGCTTGCGACTCTCCAAAGCGGTCAGGGTGGATAGGCGCCGCTCGTTCAGCGGACGCACCCTGCGGACCAAGGCCTCCAAGAAGAGCTTCTCTTTGGAGCCGAAGTGATAGCCCGCCGCCGCCAGATTCACCTTGGCCCGACCCGCGATGTCGCGCATCGAAACCGCGTGGTACCCCTTGTCGGCGAACAGGGATTCGGCGGCGTCGAGCAGACGCTCGCGCGTCGCCTCGGCGCTGCGCACGGGACGTTTGTGTTTCTGTTCATTCATACGTTTGTTTGAATTTAGCACAGTGGCCGCTCTCCGGTCAAGAGGACTGTTCGCTAAGGGCACAATCGCGTGGCATTAAGAAACGCCTTACGGCGTCACTACAAACTCGTCAGGCTTCGAGTTTGAACAGGCGGATGTCGCCTTTGAGCACGTCGAACTCTGGGTCATTGGTATAGAGCACGGCTTCCAACTGTTTGGCGAGCGCGGCCGCGCAGGCATCGGCAAGACTCATCTTGAAACGTGATTTAAACTCGCCGGCTTGGTCGGCCAGTGTACGCCCGATCGGGTAGAAGCGAATGGGCAAAACCGACAGCAGGTTTTCTACAAGAAGCCACGCCGGCCGGCCGTCTTTCCGCAGGACAATGTATTTGACCTCGGCATAGTTCAGTTCCGTCATGGCAACCGTCTTGCGGGAATCCGCAGCTTTGCGCAATAGCGCTTGTACGGTTGCGTGTCCGGCCTCGCGGCGCAGATAGGCGAGCAGGGCAAAACTGTCAAGTACGGCGGCGGGCAAGGCGCTCCTCCAGTTTTCGTTCTTCCAGTTTGTAGATGGCCCGCTCTTCAGCGATGGAGGATGACGCATCGGACGATTGAAGAATCCCGCAGCCCGCGTCAATCACGGCGTGCGTAATGGGCTTGATCAGGATGCCGTTGCGCGTCGCCGTAACGACGGCCCGTGTTCCCGCGTCGATGCCGTACAGGTGTCGGATGCTGACGGGAATGACAATTTGCCCTTTCGTCGTAAAAGAGACGGTCCGCATATCCGGTGTTTTCATGCGTTAAGAATAACAAAGGCGAATAAGTAAGACAAGGTCGGTAAAGTAAGATTCGCGCTTCTGCCTTCTTGGCCTTCTTGCATCGAAGCCTGTCATGCGGCATACTGATTACATTAACTGAGAGAAGGCAAACAGATATGCGTATGAACTCCCGATATGGTTTCAACGTGATTGGGCTGGCGGCGGTGACGGTGGTCGTCATGTTGCTGGCGTTGGTGCTGATACCGGCTGTTGTTCAGGCGTTAAGCGGCGCGAATATGACAGCTGTCGGTTGCCGCGGCAGAGACATTTTCGTGGGCATTACGGGGGCCAACACAGAGCGCGAGCCACTGGGGTTGCCGTCCGTTTGGCCTTCGGAAGATCCGCCGATCACCAATACGAACTCGTCTGAGGTCGAGTGCTTCAACTTTTCCAACAGCACGGATTATTTTAGATATTTGAATGACGAGGCGAGAGTGGGGACGGATCGCTGGAATCCGTTTGTCGCCGGGTTCGATTACTCCAAGCTGGCTGGAAACGGAGTGTCGGCCTGCGCGAAGGGGCGCTTGTCGCCGGCGAATAACCTGTGGACTATTGCGATGAATGTCCGGGACGAAATGGATGATATACTTCCTGTTCTCGTCACGAGGAACATTGACGCCTCGTCGCTCGCGGTCAAAGTCACCGATCAGGATGGGGATAAATCGCTGCGCTTCGATCCAGAATGGGAGACGCCGTTTGGCGACAAGGCTTTCATCATGATCCGTAAGGGCGGCGCGATTTTCAAGGCACGCGCAAAGTATGCTACTTATGGTGTGGTCTATTCAAGGCAGACTTGCGATCCCACGGTCGGCCAGAAGGGGGTGCCGGTCGCCAAACCAATGAAGTATCTGACGCCCACTCGCACAGTTGTGCCCGGTGACCGGACGTACGCCGAGGGAGCGATCCGGGCTGCGCGACTTTCCGGCGGCATCTTTATCTTGAGTCGGATCAAGCGCGATCTTGCGGCTTTATCACGTATCTTCCTGCCTGTGGGTGCTTGCATCGGAGTTGTTTATCTGCTGGTGGCGGCAGTATACAGTGCTGTCAGGTATCGCAAGCGCCTGGTACCCTGCCTCACCGGCTATGGCCTCGGGGTCGGGCTGTTTCACTGTGCGGCGGTGATGCTCTGGCTCTGCCTGATTTTTGGGAGTTTCGAGTTGGGTACCATTGAGTATCGGTGGACGCTGTTGGCTCTGGCCTTGCTGGCGCAACTGGGGGGAATCGTGTTTGTAATTGCGCGACAACGGAATGACCGCGTGGCGCGTCAACTCGGAGTCAAATGGATGGTGACCGCTCCACTGATCGTTGTGGGCAGCCTCTTTCTGCTGCTTGTGCTGGGGGCGTTCGCGGAATAACACGAGTGCATCTTCAGAAGTTGTATGGCCAATCCGCGGCTCGCGAGGACGCTCGCCCTCCACGCGAAAATGGGCGATTCTCTGGAGCGGCTCGCGAGGACGCTCGCCCTCCACGCGAAAATGGGCG
>JANYBJ010000267.1 GCA_025360845.1 bacterium | reverse complement strand
TTCTGCAAGTTGCCCGACGGCAAGGACACCTTCTGGCTCAACCTCGGCGACTGGTGCGCGCCGGACAAGAAGCAGCCGCCGCGCGATCTCGTCCACACCTTCTACCTGTGGCGCTGCACGGACTTCATGGCGCGCATCGCGGCAGCGCTGGGAAAAGAGGGCGATGCCGGCACATACAGGACGCAGGCGGAGCAGACGGCGAAGGCCTTCCATACGAAGTTCTATGACGCGGACAAAGGCACGTATGGGCCTGTGGGCGGCAACGTTTTCGCGCTCGTGATGGGCGTGCCGCAGGACCGTGCGGAGCGCGTGCGGCAGGCGCTGAAAGCGGATATCGCGGCAAATAAAGGTCAACTCGACACCGGCATTTTCGGCACGGGTTTCCTGTTCGAGGCGCTCTGCGACAACGGGATGAACGACCTCGCTTACGGTCTCATGGACAAGCGCACGCAGCCGGGTTACGGTTGGTGGATCGGGCAGGGGTGGACCACGACGGGCGAGTGTTGGGAGGGGGAAGGCTCCCGCAACCACCCGATGTTCGGCGGCGGCCTGACGTGGTTCTACCGCCGGCTGGCCGGGGTGGAGACCGACGAGACCGCGCCGGGCTACCGACGTATCGCAATCCGTCCTCGGCCGGTCGGGGGCGCGACGCACGCGTCGTACGCCACGCGCACGCCGTATGGCGAACTGTCGGCGGCGTGGGAGAAGAAAGACGGCGTGTTCACGCTCAAGGTTGTGGTGCCGGTCGGCTCGACCGCCCGCGTGACCTTGCCGGGTGCGGTCGCGGAAAAAGTTACGGAGAGTGGCGTGTCGCTGGCAAAGACCGTAGATGCCAAGGTGATCGGCCCTGCGAACGGTGACCTTGTCGTCGAGGTTGGAGCGGGCGCGTATACGTTCAGCGTGCTTTAACGAGTTTCACCGGCTGCGGCCAGAGCGAGCGCCAGTAGGCCTGGTCCATGGCGAAGGGGTCGAGGTTCTCCTTGGCTAAGTCGAAAGTTTCCGGCAGGAGCCCGAAGCGCTTCATCTCGCGCACGTACTGCGGGTTGGGTTTCCGGCCCGGCGTGCCCCAGGGCGGGCGTGCGTCGTAGAGCGCCTTGCCGCTCTGGATTGAAACGAGCATCTTGCTGTAATCGGGGTCGTTCTTGTCCGCGAAAACAGCCCTGCCGCAGCGGCCGTAGCCGCCCGCCTCTTTGGCGAGCGGCGCGAGCAGGACGCTGGAGCATTCGGGCTGCGTATAGTTCACGAGGGCTGCGGTGTCGTACAGGCGTGCGGGGTCGTTCGTCACGATGTTCCGCTCGTAATTGCTTGTTGGCCGTCCTGCCAGGTGGCGCTCTTTATCCATGCGCACGCTCCAGTTGAAGGGAAGGCCGTTGATGTTGCTCTCTGCGGTGTTCTTGTGGCATTCGCAGCAGCGGCGCGCGAAGACGTCTTGGCACTCGCCGAAGAACTTGTGCCCCGCGTTGCCGTAGTACCCCTGGTCCGCGGAGTTGCGCAAGGCGGCGTAGCTGCCGCCGTAGGGGGCTGCGGACTCGATCCAGAGCCAGACCGTGCGCCACTCCTCGGGCGAGGCCTTGACGTCCTTGTGGCCGCCTGAGAGCCGGCTGAGCAGGGGGCTGGCGGCGCTGCCGATGGAGCGGGGTGGCTGGTTGCCGAGGCCGTTGCGCCCGTCGGCGAACTCCCTGCGCATGATGAGCGCCATGTAGGCGTTGGAAAAATACGGAGCTTGGGCGGCGATGAGGTTGAGGTTGCCCGCGCGTTTCTGCGGGTTGTGGCAGGTGACACAATGCCGGTCGAGAATCGGCTGGATGTCGCGCTGGAAGTCGAGCACGTCGGGCTGCCCGGCAAACGGCTGGATGGCGGATGGCGGGCGCTGCAGGGCCAGGAGGGCGCCCTCGCGGCGGTCGGCTCCGGCCGCGCTTGCACGCTCCTCGTGGCAGCCGATGCAGGTGAAGGTCTCGCCGGGCATGAGGTTGGCGAAGCTCTGCATGCGCTTGACGGACATATCGCTGGCGTCGAGCGAGACGAAGAAGAGCGGGCGGCCGGCGGGCGCGATGAAAGAGGCGCTGCCGTCGGCCTCGACCGGTACGGTGCCGAGCACGCGCTCGAGGTTGAACGAGCCGTAGAAGGAGGTGAGGTCCATGCCGCCGCTGAAGTTCACCGGTTTGGGAAGCGGCTCAAGCACAAGGAGCTTCTTGATGTCGCCGCGTTTGACGCCGGCCATGTTGCGGCCCGCGTAGACGTCGACGAGCACGAACTGGCCGGTGGCGCTTTCGGGGGTGACGCGGCTGGGGATAACCGGTTCGCGAGGACGGGGGCGCAGGAGGCGCGGCTCGTGAACCGGCACGGCAGGGTCGGTATAGACCGCCTGTTCTTTGCCGTCGCGGTCCATGAGGACGATCTGCTTGTCGCGCGCCATGAGGAACAGGTCCTTCGTGAGCGGCTGCGGGTCGCGGATATTCCCGTTCTCGCTGAGGCGTTTTGCGGAAGGCTGGTGGTCGGGACCTTCGAGCGGCGAGACGAGCGTAGCGAAGCCGGCGTGCTCATTAACGCCGTGTCCGGGCGAAAAGCTGGCGATGACCTCTTGCGTGCCGGGCACGGGCTGCGCGTCGATCATGACCGTCCACGAGTGCATGTTGCCGTAGAAGACATTGACGCCGGTGCCGTCGGGGTTCATGGTCCAGAGGTGGTGGTATTCGACCTGCGAGCGGTCGATGTATTCCCAGCGCATATACAGGATGCGCCCGTCGGGCATGACGGCGGGAGTGTTGTCGTGCTCGATGTTGGCGGAAAGGGCGGTGATGCCGGTGCCGTCAGGCTTGCAGCGGTACAGCGTGCCGACTTGGGTGTACCAACAGCTCACCCAGCGCTTGCAGCGCGTCGTTACGAAAAGAAGGTCGCCGTCGGGGAGGCTGCAGGGTTCGAAGTCGTCCCACGGGCCGTCCGTAAGCTGTTTAAGCCCCGTGCCGTCGGACTGCATTGTGTAGAGGTGGTAGAAATCGGTTCCGGCCGGCCGGTAAGAGAAGATCAGGGTGTGGCCGTCATAATCCACGTGAGGATCGCGGATGCTGCCGCCCTTGGCGTCGAGGAGCGTGGTTTTCGTCTGCGTCCGCAGGTTGTAGCGATAGAGGACGCCCGCGTCGGGCTGCCCGTTACCGGCATACGCCTTCTGGTTGCTGTCGTCACAATAGTAGCCGATGTTCGCATACCAATGACCGTCGTTGTAGGGCATACGCGTACAGAAGACGAGCTCGGGAGTGTCGCTCAACGGTCCGGCAAGCGCGTCGGTTAACAGCTCGGCACGGGCCTCGCACAGGATGGCAACCACAACGAGCCCCAGTAATCGCATGAGTCTTTTCATCTCGATTCCCCCCTCGGGTTCCCCAACCCGATTGTCAGATTACCACAACCGGGTATCGGGTTCAACAGTGGAGCGGTGAGCCCTGTTGGCAACGATCGACATAGAGGGAGTCCTAGGACGCGCTGATAAATCAAGTCGTCCTATTTCCTATAAAGGTGCTCACACGCAATCCGATAATACAAAAGATGGTAACTATTAAAGCCGAGAAAGCCCGTCGTTATTATTTCTTACTATCCACTTGCATATCATACCAAATTCAGGCATTATAAAATAATACTATTTGAGGTAGAATGTTATGTGGGAAACCACGCAACAGGCTTGTCGTGTTTATTAACGAGGTGAAAACGAAAAAGGAGATCATTATGGGTAAACAGAAAACGCCGGCAGAGCGAGAGATCGCTGTGCGCGTGGGTGGGCGAATCCGCCAACTGCGCGAGATACAACACATTTCCCAAATCCGTCTGGCGACGGAAATCGGGATCCGTGCTGGACCTTTGGGCTGGATTGAAAAAGGCAAACACCTTCCTTCCGGACGCGTGTTGTATCGGCTCGCGAAGCAGTTGAATGTACGCTTGGACGATCTGTTCCAGGAGAGCAACATTTGGCAGCCGGGCGCGCCGACCGTTTTGGATACGGCTCCACTGCTGTTGCCCCCGCTGGAGGTTGCGTCCGGGTCCGAGGCTGTGAAATCGGCGCACATCATTTGCCAATCAGTCGCGGACAAGCTGATGGTTCTGGAAGACCTCTGCGGCGCGGTCAAAATGTCCGAGCTGCCGTTGTATGTGCCGTTCACGGGCACGGAGTCCGGCGCGGAGCATTTGGCGGCGCGGGTGCGCCAGAACCTCGGCATCGGCAATGCGATCGTTTACGACTACTTGGAGCTGTTTGAGAACGCGGGACTGCGCATCGTGTTCATGGAGATGCCGGAAGGCTGCGAAACGTTCTGCGGGTATGACCGCCTCAACCGCAACGCCTTTTTCTTCATGAACAGCCTGCTCAAGAAACAGCCGGAGCATCAGTTGTTCCGACTGGTCTTCGAGTTGGGGCGCATTTTCTGGTGTACGCGCAAGTTGTTCGGCGCGGAAGACGTGACGGTGACGGACGAGACGGTGCTCGACGAAGCGCAGTTCGCACGTCGGTTTGCGGCTTACTTCCTGATGCCGGCCAGCGCCGTACAGACTACGGTGTGGCAGTTGGGAGTGGCGCCGAAGGCATGGACCTGGGACATGCTGTTGCGCCTGAAGAAGCGTTACGGCGTATCCGCCCAGAGCTTTGCCCTGCGGCTGCAGGCGCTGAAACTGAGCTGGAGCGACAAGCAGAAGAAGAGCCCCCGGTACTATCTGTTCAAGGAGGAGATCGAGGCCTTCTACACTGAAAACGGCCCGACGGCGGAACCGGGCGGCAACCGTCCGCTGCTCGCGATGAACGGACGGCTGTGCGATCTGGTCCTGCAAGCCGAACAGAAGGCGGGCAAGGAACAGAAATCGGTCAACGCCGTCAAGCGGGTGTTGCGTCAGAACGGAGTCAAGTTGGAAGCGTAACGTACGCGGCTTTGCATTTTAATCAAAACCTCCCGGTGCAAATCGGGAGGTTTTTGAGCATACTCCCTCCTGTGTGCCTAATGTGGGCACTCGGGAGCGGGTGTGCAACAGACAACAGGAAGGAAGAGCGACAATGTACTCTGAGAGCAAGTCGGGTTCGGGTGTGATGGCTTTGCTGCCGATTCTGTTCGGATTCTTTGTGATGGGTTTTGTGGATGTGGTCGGTACGGCTACGGCTTACGTAAAAAATGATTTCGGGCTGTCGGATTCGGTGGCGAGTTTTCTGCCCTCCATGATCTTCCTCTGGTTCTTTATCGTCTCCATCCCGACGGGCATCTTAACTTCCCGAATCGGACGGAAAAACACGGTGCTGGTGAGTTTGGCGATCACCGTGTTGGCGATGTTCCTGCCCCTGGCGGTCTACTCAAAGTATGCGGTTTTCGCCGCGTTCGCGCTGATGGGTATCGGCAATACGGTGATTCAGGCCGCGCTGCCGCCTCTGATGAGTAACGTGATCACGCCTGAGAAGCTGACCAGCAGTCTCTCGCTGGGGCAGTTCGTGAAGGCGCTTTGCGCGGCGGTGAGCCCGGTCATCGCGGCCACGGCCGCACAAAGGCTGGGCAACTGGAAACTGATCTTCCCGATCTATGGCGGCATCACGCTGATCGCGGCTATCTGGCTGGCGGCGACGCCGGTGAAACGCGAAGCGCTTTCGGCCTCCAGTGCGACGTTCGGAGGGTGCCTGGGATTGTTGGCGAATCCTTACATTCTGGCGATGTTCACGGGCATCTTGTTCGTGGTGGGCGTTGATGTGGGCATGGGCTATTCGATTCCTCCCTATCTGCAGGAAGTGTGCAAACTCGACCTCAACAAGGCTGCGATGGGCCCCACGGTTTACTTCGTGGCGAAAACCATCGGCGCTTTCCTGGGTGCGATGATCCTCGCTAAATTCTCACCCGCCAAGTGTTTTCCCATAAGCGCGCTGTTGGCGATCGCGGGTACGGTGGCGATGCTGTTCCTCAAGGAGGCCACCGCCGTGCTGGCGTGCGTGTTCGTTGCCAGCTTGGGCATCTCCAACATTTTCGGCATGGTGTTCGGCCTGGCCATGAACAAGCTGCCGCAGAAGGCCAACGAGATCTCGGGGCTGATGGTGATGGCGATCGCGGGCGGCGCGATCATCCCTCCGATCATGGGCGCGGTCAAGAGCTCGGTCGGCCCGAACGGCTTGATCTTTGTGTTGCTCGCCTGCCTCGTGTACTTGCTGGGGTTGGGACTCTTCGCCTCGAAGCAAACGAAAGCCTAACGTGGGCTCTGCCCACAACCCGGAATTTTCACCACAAAGACACCAAGACCACGAAGGACACCAAGAAAAGCCATCGATATTACGCACGCCGGCTTTGTGTTTCTTCGTACACTTCGTGTCTTCGTGGTAAAACACCTTGTTTTTTATTGCTGTTGCCGGTTTGTAAGGCACTAACTCCTCACAGGTGGTTAGTGTAGTGTCCCTTAAATGGCTATACACATGACAGTCACCTTAAACCGGTTTTTTTGACAGGTTTGACAGGATTTTCAGGACTAACTCGTTATTCATCCTGTTTCATCCTGCCATCCTGT
>JANYBJ010000321.1 GCA_025360845.1 bacterium | reverse complement strand
TTCGGCACCAAAGTGATTTTTAAATGACTGGGGCGGGCGCATGTTTTCAACGGTTTCCCAATGGTCGCTCCTGCTGATCGCAATCCTCATCACGGCCTGGGCCGTCGCCCTCAGTCACGAAGGGCGCATCGGCGAAACGTTTTCGGGCCATCTCCGCCGCGTGCTGTCCGGCTGGACCTGGCCTTTGCGGGCGGTCATGCTCGCCTTGCTGTGTTGCTGCACGCTCCACGCGCAGAAGCAGCAGCGGCCCGCGCAGGGCGGCGGGGAGGACGGGCAGGCTGCGCAGGAGGAGCCTGGCGGGGGCGGGATGCTCATGGGGGATAATCCCGCCGCCATCGCGCAGTGGTGGCTGGACGAGAACCGGGACCCGGCGGACAGCGACGGGGACGGGATTCCAGACGGGTGGGAGCGCATCTTCGGGCTCGACCCCGCCGACCCCGATGACGCGGCGCTCGACCGTGACGGCGACGGGCTGACCGAACTGGAGGAGTTCCTTAACCGCTGCCACCCCTTGCGCCGGGACACGGACGGCGACGGCATGGACGACCTGTTCGAGGTCAGCAACGGGCTCTGCCCGTGGCGGCCCGACGACACGGAGGACGCGGACGGCGACGGTCTGGACAATTTCCACGAGATGGTCTTCGGGACCGGCGTCAACGACCCCGACACCAACGGCGACGGGCGCCTTGACGGCGAAGAGGCCGATGAGGGCGTCGATCCGGCCTCGTCGGAACCCGACGCCGGGGTTTTCGGGGCCAGCCTGTTCAAGATCCGTATCGTCGGGACCGGGGCCGCGAGGCGGGCGGCCGTGAGCGTCCGGCACATCCTGCACACGGGTGTGGCGGAGCGCGAATACGCGGTGGCCGCGGGCGAGAGTTACGAGATCCGCCTGTTCGACCTGGAGCCTGACAACACCAACGCCTGTTCCGGTTCCGTGCTCTTCGTTGAGACGTCCGGGGTGATGTTTGACGGTTTCACCAACAGCTTCACCCTGCCACTGGAGGGCGGTTCCTCGTCGGCTCCGGAAGGTTCTGGTTTCGCGACGTTCAACGCGGTCGCCGGGGGCGACGGACTGCTGATGGGTTCGATGGTGGCGGTCGGGCTGGTTTTCGAAAAGACCCCGTACTGCATCGACTGTTTGCCGTGCGATCTTTTTCATGTCAACGCGGTCATGATCCCGGAGGGGCTGGAACTCGGCTCGCCCTCCTTCACCTGGGACTGGTCGGCGGGTTACGCGTACCCGCAGGCGGACGGGGGCGTGGCCGTATCAACCGACGCTAGCGTCTGGCAGGCGGAGGAGGAGGGCGTGCTGTCCTGCACCTTCTCGGCTTCGGGCGTCTCGCCGAAGACGCACAGCCTCACGATTAAGTCTTGTGGCAGCTACACGAACAGCCCCCCTTACGTGGACCCCTACATCCGTTGCCTGCCTGTCACGAGTACTTCCACCAACATCTACGTGATGCGCAGTGATCCTTCTCCGATCTCCTTTGACTGGGTCGGCAGCGGCGGGGCCGTGACGTGGAAAATCAATTCCATGGGAAGCCCGAGCGCCCATTTCGTCGATCCCGTCAGCGGGAATCCGTGCGTCAGTGTCAAGAACGCGGGGTCTGTTAGTGTCAAGACGGGCGTGGTGCCCCATACCAATCTCATCCGGGGCACTTCGGCGGAGACGAAGGTCACCCGCACGATCCACATGAGTGTCATGGACTTCAATTTCGAGCCCATCACCCCACCGGGATCCGGTGCCCTGCCCGTGAATCCCAGCGGGCTCGCGGTGGGTGAGGACGCCTATTTCCGCGCCACGTCCCTCTCGGGCATTACAGGTTCCGAGTTGAACTGGACTTGCAACAACGGCCACGCGGAGATTGTCGGCAACGCTGCGGGCGAACAGGTCCAGGTCCACGCGGTCTCCGAGGGCGACTTGACGGTCGGCATCAGCATCGACAATTACGTCGGGCCGCCGATCTCCGCCAAACTGCACGTCTTTCCTGCGGTCACAAGCGAGGTGGCGGTGAAAGCCTTTATTGTATGCGATAATTATGGCAGTAACGCTCCGGTCTTACTGACGGACATTAACGAACGGATGGCGTTTGCAAATAAAGTTTTTCTGCAGGCAGGCATCCGGTTTAACCTTGCTTCGGTCGGTGTGGTTAGCAATTTCAGACTTCCTGATCTCGACGGAAAATGAGATTGCACATTTTGCTCAGGTTCAGGCCAGTTCGTAGATCATCCGCGCGCCTGTTTCAGGGTGGCGGAAAGCGGCTTGGGTCAGCTCGTCGAGAAGGGCGCCCACGGCTT
>JANYBJ010000240.1 GCA_025360845.1 bacterium | reverse complement strand
CCGCACGGTCAGCGTCTGCGCGTCTTCGCCCACGTCGAGCCGCAGGCTGTCGCCTGGGGGCGAGGCGCTGTTCGTGCCCGCCGCGCCGGTGTCGTCCCGCCACTCCAGCCGCAGGCCCTCCAGCGCCCACGGCGCGGCGGAATCGTAACCGGCCGAGACGTAGAACCGCTGCCAGTCCCTCACGCGCCCGATTTGGAACGTGCGCTCCAGCGCGACCGCGTTGTTGGAAGGCGGGTCGAGGGCGAACGGTGCCGAGAGCTTCCACACCGTCAGGTTGGGCCGCGAGGGCTGCCGGAACGCGGCGGTGGCCGTGCGGGTGGCGATCATATTGGTGCAGTAGGCCGTGACCGCGAACGTGTGCTCGACAGACGTGTAGTCTCCGGTGACCGAGAGCGAGCAGACGTTGGTCAAGCAGGACCAGACAATCCCGCTTCCGCTTGAGACCGACGCCTCATAGTTGGTGGCGTCGGGCAGCGCGGTCCACGTGAAAAGATGCAGGCCCTGGGATGTGGTCACGGCACAGGCGGCGAAGGCGGGGTCGACGCCTTCCAGCATATCGGCGAGGTTGCTTGCGCCGTTGCCGTTGAAGTCGGCGTATGCGCTGTCCGTCGCGTTGGTCGAGCCGAACCAGCGGATCTCCCAGGCGTCGGGCAGGCCGTCGTGGTCGCCGTCCGCGGTGTCGGGGTTAAACGGGTCCGGGTCAGAACCGTCCGGGATGCCGTCATTGTCCCAATCGCGTGTCAGCGGGTTCGTTCCAAGCGCGACCTCGGCGGAGTCTGAAAGGCCGTCAAGGTCGGTGTCGGCCATGGAGGGGTCGGTGCCCAGGTTCATCACCTCTTCATAAGTGGAGAGCCCGTCGCCGTCGTGGTCCGTTTCATTGGGGTCGAGCATGCCGAAGGCCCGCCAGTGCAGCTCAAGGCCGTTGACGAGTTTGCCGGTGTCGTTGAACGCGTAGGTCTCGCCGCCGCCGTTGTGCTGCGCCCCGACCACGAAGTTGGTCAACGCCAGAGCGTTGGTGAAGGCGTAGCGGTAGGTGAAGTCGCCGTTGCCGAACAGTTCGGCCTGGAACGTGACCGGCGAGTTGGTGTCGCGCCCGGCGAAGAGGTACTGCCAGGTGAAGAGCATGCTGTTGGACGGGGTCGGCGCGTACCAGAACCGCCCTTCCGGAGGCACGGTCCCGAACCGGCCCTGCAGCGGCGCGAGGAAGCTGATGCCGGAGCTGTCCGGCATTCCGGTCGCGCGGGGGGATCCTTTGGGCCGCCAGAAGGAGAGCGTGCCCGAGCTTGAGACGTGGACGCCGTCGACCGCGTCGGCGCCGAGAACGAAAGCCCAGTTGGTCGCGGGAATCCAGAAGGTCTCCTCGGCCAGGCCGAACCGGGTCCAGGGCTCGTGCCGGACCGCGTTGGCGGGAACCGTCGGCCACGGCGCGGCGTTGGTCACGGTCACGGGCAGCAGAGCGAAGCCCGCCGCATACTGGTTGTCGGTCAGGTCCGGCCCTGAGGCCCGCATCCGGCTGCCGCCCGACACCTGCGCTGACTCGAACAACATCTGTTCGGCCCCCGGGAACGGCTCCGGCTGCCGTTTCATGGATGCCGCCGCCCAAAAATGCGTGAGGAAAAAGACGAGTAAAAGTCTTTCGAGAGGATGTTTGAGCCAGAACTTCCGGCATTTATTCTTGTAGTGGCCGTCTTTGAGTTCGGCTTCGACAAGCAGTGCGATGATGTACGCGAGGAAAAGACCTCCAAGGAGAACGGTGTAAAAGGCTGTCATCCCGTGCATGGCGCTCTCCTTGGCTATCTGATGAGGATTTTCGCGCCGTCCGCAAGGAACCTCGCGCGCACGGTGTTGTTCGTGGCGCTCCCGCCGCAGCCGCGCACGGTCACGCGCAGGCAGTTCCAGAGATCCGGTTTGAGCCAGTCGGGGACCGGGTCGAGCGCCAGCCCCGGAAACGTGAACGCGTCCGCGCCGTCCCTGAACGTGACCGACCTGGGCAACCCCGCCTGACTCACGGGGATCTCCATGGTCAGGACGCGGCTCCCTTCCGCGCTTCCGGGCGTACACACGTGGCGCTCCCTCAGCCCCCGGGGCCGCAGGAACCATTCGCCGCAATACCAGCCCACGATGAAATCGGTCTCCTCGGCCGCGAGAAAGCCGTCCGCCGGAAGGTTGTCGCGCCCGAA
>JANYBJ010000234.1 GCA_025360845.1 bacterium | reverse complement strand
GATGGTTTGGGTCTGTGTGATCTGTCCGCCAGGATCTGCAAACGCGTCATACTTTCCTGCACGACAGACAAGTCAGCGCTTCAACCTCACCTGGCTGGGTGTGGTGCCTTCGTACGTCCGGAAAGCCTTTGTCAGCGACATGCCGTCCTCAAACCCGCAAGCCTCGGCCACGCTTTGGATCTTCACCTGCGTGCTCAACAGCATCTGTCTGGCCATATTCAACCGCTGCCGCATGATCTCACGCTGAATGGGATGGCCTAAATAGCCGTTGAATTTGTTATACAGGCAACGGCGTGACGCGCCTGACACGCCGACAACGTCTTCGACGGTAAATGGCTCGGTCAAGTGCCTCGCAATAAAGTTGAGCGCGCGGCGCAACTGCGCGTCATCCACCATGAACACGTCGCTGCTCCGGCGCAGCACAAGCCCGTCCGGCGCGATCCGCTTAGGCTGCTCCGGAGCGCGGCCGCCATGCATCAGGTGGTCGAGCAGAACCGCGCCCTCATACCCGAGCGCCTCCCGGTTGCTGATCACGCTCGTCAGGGGCACCGGCCCCAATTCGCTGTAGATCAGGTCGTTGTCCACGCCGATCACCGCCACCTGATCCGGCACCTCGATCCCGGCGTCCAGGCACGCGCGCACCACGTAGTTCGCCTCGGCATCGTATTGCGCCATGACCGCCAGCGGCTTGGGCAGTTTCTTGAGTTGCCGCCCGAGCCAGGGCAAGAGGTTGTTGTACGCCTGCGGGTCCTGCCAGTGCGGCGTAAAGTCGATCTCGAAGAACCGCTTCCCCTCCTGTTCAGCCAATGACCGGAACCCGCCCATGCGTTCCTGTACCACCGGCGCGTCACTGCCCAGAACAAGAAAGGCAAAGTGCCCGAACCCCCGGCTCAGAAACTCCTGTGCCGCCACACGCCCGATGGCGTCATTGTCGGGCAGCACACGCGGATAAGGCAGTTCGGGAAGCTGGTCGGAGAGGTTGACGACCGGCAAACCAGCCTTGGCGACAGAGTCGATCAGCCCCACTTGGTTCCTGTCGGAAATCAGCGTGATGATGCCGTCGCCTTTCCAAGAGGGCGGCACATTGCCCGAGTGGCTGGCCATGTCTTCAAGAATCCAACCGGCCTCACGCGCATAACGTGCGACGCCCACATTGATCTCATGCACATACCAGCCCAACGCCAGCAGCACCGACTTGCGTTTTTTCTTGCGCATATGCCCCCCTCCGCAATTTCACAATGATTTTAACATGTCCGCTTTCTCGCGTCCAGAATCCTGCGGGTTTCAAGAGCCCGTTCACGCGTCAGCGGATACAGCAGAATGAACAGGAGCGCGATCAGCACGATCCCTCCCTGCGCGGCGATCAGAATCCACTTCATGTTGAACAGTTGCGCTTCTGTCGGCACGCGGTCCGCCGTGTGATAGCCGACCAGCCAAGGGATCAACCCGCTTATCCCCATCATCAGGACTCCCGCCAGTTTGCTGAGAAAACCGGCCAGTGCCGCATACGCGCCTTCACGCCGCAACCCGGTGACGCGCTCGTCCTCATCGCAGATGTCCGCCGTCATCGAAGCGAACATCAGCGTGCAGCCCTGCAAACCCAGATTCATCAATATTCCTGGAATCATGGAGAGATAGGGATGGAACCTGAGCGGCAACTGCGGCAGCCAGGGCTGACAAGGGGCCAGAAAAACGGTCATGGCCGCCACCCCGGCCAAGACCGACACGCACCCTGCCGCAGCCGTCGATTTTTTTCCGAGTCGCACCGAAAAATAGACCCCCAGCGCCACACCCGCATAGGTCATGACGTTCTGAACGCTGCCGCTCACCGCCACCAGCAGCCCGTAACGCGTCTGGTCACCCCCGCACACATAGTCCAGCAGCAGGAAGAACCCTGCCGATCCGCCGCAGCAAACCCCCAGCATGAGAAAGAAGACCGCGGCCTGAAGGACGAGGAAGGCCCTGTTTCTAACCGTGAGGGCGAGGGCTTCACGCAGCGGCATCCGCTCCTGCGCCGCCCCCCTCGCCTTCTCCTGGCAGGTTCCCACGGTCATCAGTGCGCCTGCCACCATCACAGACCCCGCCAGCACGCTCAGCCAACGGACACCGGCCGTCATGCTCGAAAACTGTCGGCAGAACAAATAGAAGAAGTTCGGAAGAAAGATAGCGATACCGGACATATAACCTTTCCAAGCCTGAACGCGGGTACGCTCGTGATAATCCGTTGTCAGCTCATAGCCGAGCGCCAGATACGGCACGTAGAAGACCGAGTATAAAACCGTGTAAAGCGACGTTAGCCCGCCGATGTAGACA
Source organism: bacterium (assembly GCA_025360845.1). Lineage (GTDB taxonomy): Bacteria > Verrucomicrobiota > Kiritimatiellia > RFP12 > UBA1067 > JAHFSX01. The sequence goes on along the minus strand of JANYBJ010000234.1, from coordinate 8,195 downwards.
AACATCCCCCACTTCGGACCCAGCAAACCGTTGAGCAAGTCAGGAGCCCAAAGGGCAGGAAGCGGGAAAGCGCAAAGGATCATGCCGGCAAGGATGAAGGGCTTGCGCCGCCCCCACCGCGTCCGCGCATTGTCGGAGAGGCTTCCCATCGCCGCATCGGAGAGCGAAGCGATCGCACGCGGTATGGCCATCGCGATGCCCAGCAGAGCCGGGTCCAAGCCGCACTCTCGCGCGTAAATGGGCGTCGCCATGTTCTGCGGCACCGTATACGTCAAGAAATCCGCTATACCCCCCGCGCCGTAACCGATCTTCACCTTCAGCGGCACACGGTCAGCGGCAGGGGTAACATCGGCCTCAACTCCAGTTTGCTTTTCGGTTGGCACGCGCCCCCCGTCTCATCAATAACTAAAAAAGATTAGGTTTATGAGGATTGGCGACACGTCGTAATCCTAATCGTAGTCCTAATCTTAATCCCCGCTAATCCCGGAAGTCGCCACCTCACGGCGCCACGCCCTTCGGCATTCCGATGCCCGGCTTCAGCACGCGACCTTCCACGCGCGGGCGAGCCTTTTCCGCAGCCGCAAAAAACTCGTCCAGCGCCACCACTTTAAACCGCTCCGGTGGCAGCCGTCGAGCCAGTTCGTAGAACCGGTGCGGCGTGCCGTGCGGGTCCGCCCCGTAGACCACGACAAACCAGGGACCCTCCACCTCGCGCGTCTCGGCCATCAGTTTCTCCGCGAACTCAGAGGCAGGCGTCTTATACGTGTAGTAGTGGTGGCTCTTGGCCACCGTCACGCCCCCGTCGGTGTACACCATCCGCTGCTGGCTGCCGTCCCAGTCCGTCAACCCCCACACGCCGGCCTCCTTCAGAAAAGCGTCCAGTTGCTTCCGCTGCCGCAGCTCGCCCAGCCACCAGATGTCGATGAAGCGCGTGTCCGTGAGCGCCATGCCTTGCTTGACCTTGTCCGCATAGGCCATCAGTTTGTCCTGCGGCAGAAAACCCGGATGCGTATACCCCCACCCGGACGCAGGCGCGAAGAAAGTGTCGTTGGTCGTCGCCGTTTCATAGTAATAGGCCATCAGCGCGGGGTGACTCACGCAGAGATTGGGCTCGACCCCCCAGTTGATCGGGATCTTGCCGCGCTCCTCCTGCAGCCAGGCGCCGAAGCACTGAAACGCGTTCATGCACTTGATGGAGTCGCCTTCGTTCACCATGAAGGCCACATAGATTTTGTCCTCCACCGTCACATCCTCGGCCCGCAGGTGCGGCCGCTTCTGTTTGAACTCGAAAGGTTTTGACCCGAAATACGGGGCCTTGTGCAGCGCGGCGAAGAACGAGTTGTTCGGCACGCCGGAACATTCACCCACCAGCGCATGACGGTTCAACGACCGGATAAAAGAGTCTTCGCCCGGATTTCCCCAGCCGTAGACCGCGCTGAATGGCTCCAGATGCGACAGGATCTTGTCCAGCAAAACCGTGTCCGGCGGATCAGCCTGCAGCGTCACCCCGTACACGTTGTTCGTGAGCGCGGCATGGTCAAGCTCGTAGACCGCCCACCTGTTTTGCGCGGCCTGATCGATGTCCACAATCGTGTCATGCGCATCCGCCCCGTAGAGCCGGACCCGCGAAATCGCGCCGTCTTTACGGCATCTCGGCAGCACGTTGTCGATCAGCCACTGATGACCCGCCAGACGCTTGTCCAGCCTGTCGCCGAACCCCTCGCGGACCTGCGTGTAATCGAACACCGTCGGCAGCGAAACTCCGGCGGCTTTCCAACGCCCCGCCAGCGCGGGCGTCACGGGTACCGCGTCCTCGAGCCCCGCCAGCGTGGCCACAGGCGCGAGGTCTTCTTTGACGGCCTCATACAGAACCTTACCCTTCACTTCTGCGCCCAGATTCGTGATCAGCGCCTCCAGCGAGACCGGCACAAAGCGGCAGACCCCTTTCTTTGCCAGCCATGCAACCCAGGCATCTTCGATGTTCGTCACGCCCCCAGCCCGCAGGCGCTGCGCGTCCTCAACGCCCCAGGCGGAACCGACTTTAGGTTGTACCGGATCATACATCTGCATCCAGCGGCACTCGTCGCCCAGACGCACGAACACACGCGGCCCGCGCCGGTTGGCGATACCCTGCGCCACGAACGCAGCCACCTTCTCCTCCAGCGTGCGGCCCCGCAAATCAACCAGCCAGACCTCTTGTTGCGGGACAGGCGTCGCCGGTGCAGACGCTTTTTCCGGCTGCCGGCACCCGCAGATTGCGGTCAATATACAGATGACTGCCAGTGTTCTTATGGACATCCTCATTTCATTCCTCGGCAACGCTTAACTCGCAAGTGAAGAGTCGGTGCATTCGTTGAACGTTGAGAGTTGAGCGTTCAGCGTTGAGCGTTCATTTCCCCGTCGATCTGCCTCAAAATGTGCCGGGCCACAAACACCGAGACGATCTGGAACACTGCGACAAACGGCAGCACCACGCGCAGCGCCGCCTCGCCGGAAATCCCCTTCGCCACCCAGATGAACAGCCCGCAGCCGAAGAGCCTGCCAAGGTACAGGCCGAACTCATGGTTGAAGATGTAGCTGTATTCGTTGCGGTTCTCGCGCGCCGACACGTAGTCGATCACCTTGAGCTGGATCGGGAAGTAGGAGATGTCCAGCATCGGCTGAGCGAACAGCAGGCACGCCATGAAGATGACCACCGACGCCGACGTGTAGACCGCGCCGTTCACGACCGCGCCGAACGCGAAGAGGCACAACGCCAAGCCGAAGACCCGCACGCGGTGCTCGGGCCGGGTCTTGCGGCCGATCACATACATCAGCACCGCCGACACCATCGCGCCGATGCTCTGCACCGTGCCGAGCGCTCCTTCTTTTCCGCCCATCACCTGCATGATCAGCATGGCCGGAGCCGTCACCAGAAACCCCTGCACCATGCCTTTGAGCGAGCCCAGCACCAGCATCTCGTACCAGATCTTCTGAAACCGGAAGAACACGAACGACGGCTGGCGCGGACGGCCGAAATCGCCGCGCAGCACGATGCACGAGGCCAGCACCGTCAGCACCACCACCGCCCCGGTCACCGCGCGGTACGCCGCATTGATGTTGTCGGTCCCGAGAAGCTGCGGCGAAACCGCGATGAACCAGCCGACACACCCGGGCACCACCACGTTGCACAAGGTGTTGAAGAAGGTCTCGATGCCGTAATAATAGTTGCGGTTCTGGTCGTCCGTGCATTTCAGCACCAGATAGTCGCGGTTCGCCCAGTAGAAGCCGAACGACATGCCCATCACCAGTCCGGCGACGGCGATCCCCGACAGCTCCAGCGACTTGATGGAGGTCATCATGAACATCGAGACGCCGCTCAGCAGCATGCCGAAGGCGTAGAGGTGCGAGCCCTTGAAGCGGCCCAGCAGAAAACCGTTCGCCAAAAAGGTGAGCGGAATCCCGGAGTACACCGTGAGCTGGTAGAGCACCACCTTGGACACGTCCTGCGAGTTCCGCATGATGTACGCGGCCACGAAGATGTTGATCACCGGCAGGACGAACGAATAGAGCAACGTCGTCAGCAGCAGGATCCGCGTGTTGTGCGGCTGCTGACGGAACACCTCGATCTCATGAAAAAACTTCTTCATTTCAGATGCTCCAGAACCGCCTTGATCGACAGCCGCGCGCCGCAGATGACCTCGTCAGAGGCGCCGTAATAGAGCGTCACCGTGTCCCCGTCGACGAGATGCCCGTTGGTGAAGACCACGTTGCCGAAAAAGCCGGTCTTCTCATAGTCCTCCACCGGCTCCATGATCGGCTCGCTGCTGCGGGCCAGGACGCGCGCGGGATCATTGAGGTCCAGCAGCATCGCGCCTAGACAGTAACGGTGCTGCTCGTTGGCCCCGTGGTAGATCACCAGCCAGCCGCGCCCGGTCTTGATCGGAGCGGCCCCCGCCCCGATCCTCGCGCTGTCCCACATCCCCGGCCGCGTCCGGGCGATACACACATGCTGCCCCCAGTGCCGCAAATCAGGCGAGCGGCCCAGCCAGATGTAATGGCCTCCCACGATCACCCCGCTCGGCCGGTGCAGGCACACGTACTCCCCGCCCACCTGCTCCTCGAATATGGCGCAGTCCTTGTTGGAGGGAGAGATGACCATGCCGTAATGCTCAAACGTGCGCCAGTCTCGCGTGACGCGCATCCCGGGGCCGTAACCATTCGCCGAAACAGCGGAATAGGTCAGCACATAACGCCCGTCAGCCATCGTCGCCACGCGGCAATCCTCGATCCCGAAGGCTTCGTGATCGTTCGCCCCGACCAGAGGCGGAAGGCCGGGATCGCGGAACGTCACGCCGTCGTCGCTGCAGACCAGACGCAGGTGCGACAGGGTGGAGAGGTACCCCACCCCTTTGTACTTGTATTCGCGCGGGTCCTTGGTATCGAGATCAGGATCGTCGGCATCGAACTCAAGGATCTTGGTCTGGCCGTTCTCAAGCACCGGGAAACTGACTTTGCCGGGTTTCTGCGGAGGGCGTTCGGCCACACGCAGCAGCAGCCAGACCTTGCCTTCGAAGCGGAAGACGCCGGGGTTCAACAGACACTGGATTTTCAACTCCGGCAGTGAGGGCGCGATGTCCGCCGGCCGCAGGATGGGGTTGTTCTCGAAACGTTGTGCGATATCAGCCATTTTTCTTCTCCCGCTTACTCGACTTCCAAAGGCACAATCTGACCCGTCTGCACCGGATACTCCCGCAACGGTTGGCCCTGACGCCCGAACCGCACCGGGTGACCCAGTTCCAGATCGTAGCGCCGCCCCCGCAGCAGCAGCCCCGACACCCCGCCCTCTTGCCGGGACGCGGTGATCACGGCGGCCGGCGCGCCGCGGTCGTACTTGTACCCGTTCATCAGCAGCGTGAAGTCCAGGATCATGCTCGATCCGAACAGCGAGGGGCGCACGCCGTCGGCCCGGAAATCATCGCCCACATACTGCTCCGCGAACGGCGCGCCCGCCCGCACGATGTCGCGTACCGCCGCCTCCATGGTGCCGCGCGCGCGGCCGGTCAGGCCGTGCTTCAGCAACCCGTATACAGAATAACTCATGTCAGGGTATTTAGGCATGAAGAATCCCGCGAAATTCGCGTTCGGATTGTAGTCGCGGTCGAAGCGGGCCACCGTGCTGGCCAGATAGTCGCCCGCCAGCAGCCCGTCCATGTACAATGCCGTGGTAACCCAAACCGTGTTATTCTGGTCGTTCGGCCTATAGGTGAGATTCCAGTTTTGGATCGGAGGCGTCGCCGGTGTCTGCCAGAACCACGTCTTGGCCTGCTCGAAGAAAGCCGCCCGTTTCGACCGCCATTGCGCGGCCTCTTCCCGCTTACCCAAAATCTCCGCGATAGCCGCCACATGTTCCATATCGATAATCGCCGAGAAGACGAACTCCGCATCCTTCCTGTTTGGATCGGGCTTCATGTCGCCATAGATCCAGTGCGTGATCTTCATCCTCCACGTCAAGTAGCGGCAAAGCGCGGGATAGGTCTCGGCCAGCGCAGCCTTATCGTGCGTCAGTTGATAAAGGATCATGGCGGTTTGCGCCTTACGCGAAGGCAGGCTCTCGCCGCCCAGCATGCCATCCTCGTCGACCAGTGACATCAGTCCCTTAAACGCCTGCCACGACACCTGCGGATCGACAAACGCATAGTACTGCATGCCTAGAAAACTCTCCCACGCCGCTGAAAAGGGCGCACGCGCCTCGCCCTCATCCCAAAGCGACGGCTTGCCCGCCGCGAGTTGCGGATAAGGATAGCGCCTTTTGTCCGGAGGCAGGACGTTCTGGACCGTGAACACCCAGGCCTTGTAATACGCCTGCCTGATCCCCTCGGCCGTCGCGCCCTTGGCATCGACCTGCCGCAACAGATCCGTGCTGCACGGCTCCGGCACAAGCGCCAGCAACCGGTCCCATTGCGCCTCGCGCGCTTGACGCGCCTCGTCCGCATGCGTCCCCTTGCCGGCCCTCAGCGCGGCTTTCACGCTCGACTCGTCCGACGCCCCTTCATCCGCGAACGCGGCGGCCAACTTCAGTTCGCCGTCTGGCAAGGCGTCTGTATCGACCCGGAAGAACCACCAGCCGTATTCGCGCGGCTCAACTCCGGATGCGGTGCCGCCCCACGACGCCTCGCTCACGTTGGGGTCGCCGAACGCGCGCAGTTGCTTGGCCGGCGTAATCACCTCAAACCGCCCTTTCGCGCTGGCCGCCACCGCGTACCGGATGTGGCCGTTGCGGATCACGACCACATCACCGCTGACCTCGGCCTTCCCGGCGAAACGCCCCGCCACATAGAAGCCGGACGGCGTGCCCGCAAACCGCATCGTGCGCAGCGCCGTCCGTTCGTCAAAGAGAAAATCCTCGCCGACCACCACGGAGCCGTTCGCGTAGGTTGCCGAGAACGGCAAGGCATGGGGCATCCACGCCGTTTTGAACCCCGCCGCCAACGACGACGCCGGATTCGTCACGGACGCCTCGAAGTTCGTCCCGTCAGTCCGGTAGAGCGTGAACAGTTCCGGCACCGTGCGGCTGAAACGCGACGCGGCCTTCTTGCTGGCATCGTTCTTCTCCGTGGATAGCCACGCCGCGTGCAGCGGCAGGTTCGGCGCGGTGCTGTAGCGGCACGCCGTGTTGGTGCTCTTAAAGTCGAAATAGTTCAGCACCACCCGCGACAGCGGCAGGCTCAGGTCGCGACGCTGCCGCGCGTCGGTCTCCATCAGATCCGCGCTCTTCGGCGGATGCGCGAAGCCCGTCCACGCCGCCAGACACAGCACCCCGATCCCTATCGCCCGTAAATTTCTCCGCCTCATGATTCGTTGATCCCTTTCGAATGCCACTAGAATGCCTGTTTATCCATGCACCGTCTATGCTTCTGCGTGCCTTTCGTTTGCCGTTGCGTGCATGTTGCCTAATCCGTCACCACCAGCCGCGTGACGAACGGCGTCGTGCTCCAGCCGTCTCCATAAGCCAGCTTGCGGAAATAGAGAGGGATCTCGCCGGTCAGGCTGTCTTGCGGCCGCACCCGCAAAGAAGCCCATTTCCCAACCCCCGTGTGGTCGCCGGCCATGACCGCACCGCCCAGCCCGTATACGTAGCCGTCGCGCTTGCCGTTGTTTTCAGGATCTTGGAAATGCAGATAGACCGTGCCAGCGAAGCCTTTCGGGCACGTCACAAACAGCGTACACCGGTTCAGCGACCACGCCCGCACCTTCTCACCGATGTGGACAACCATGTCGCCGGGCGGGCTAACTCCCCAGCGCGTTTCCGTCTTTTCAAAGCGGTAGCCGAACCCCTCCTGCTTATGCGACACAACATCCGCTTCCGGCTTCCACATCTTGAAACCCTCTTCCTTCGCGTTTCCGGCCGCCAGCACGTCCAGCAAGGCCTTGCCTTTCGGTTCCGCAACAGTCCCGAAACGCGGGTTGTCGAACAGCCCGGCCGCCTCCTTGCGCGTCACCATGCAGTCGTCGCCAAAGCCGCCGCGCGCCAGATAATTGACAAGGCTCTGACGCAGTTGCCGCGCCTCGGGCCGCTGCTCCAGAGGCTCGCGCAAATTCAGCGACGTCGCCACCAGCGCGCCTTCCCCAAGCCGTACGGCCACCACCGTCGCCAGCCTGTAGTTCCGCATCACCGAGGGTGAGTCGATGGCTTGGACAACCGGCTTCACCTGCGGCAGGTCGTTTAGAATGAATGCTCTGCCCGGACGCAGGAGGCTGTGCCACTGGAGGTCACTGTGCGAGGCAGTCGGAAACTCCGCCAACGCGCCGTGCGTCTCCTGAATCAGCAGCCCCGCGGTCTCGATGTTGTTCTGCGGCGTCCAGACGGGATTCGTGAAATAGGCAGGCACCTGACAGTCCAGCCGGTCCGTGATCACCAACGCCCGCCCACCCTTCTCCACGAAGTCGAGGATCTCCTCATCCACCTTATCGGCCACTCGCACGTGTTCCGCACCTAGCGCAACGGCGGGTGTCTCGGGATAGGTCCACACGTGCCAGCGGTTGCGTATTTCCGTCCCGGCCACCCGCGCTTCCAGTGTCACCTGTTCGGCAGCCCCCGCCGGTGCAGTCAGAGCCGCGACACCGACCATGGTGCTGCCGCCCTGTGCGACCGCCATTGCGGGCGTTTGACCCTTGGCCAGCACACGGCCCTTCTGCGTGGTGAACGACCACTC
>JANYBJ010000206.1 GCA_025360845.1 bacterium | reverse complement strand
GGGCGCTCTGCACCTTGGCCGGGGCGCGGTTGATTTCGTCCGCGAGCAGCAGGTTGGTGAAGACGGGGCCTTTTTTGGGAGTGAAGGTCGCATCCTTGGGATTGTAGATCATGGTGCCGATGACATCGGCGGGGAGCAGGTCCGGCGTGAACGAGATGCGCTGGAACTGCAAGCCCAGCGCGTCGGCGAGCGTGCGGACCGACATGGTTTTGGCGAGGCCGGGCACGCCCTCGATCAGGATGTGGCCGCCGGTGATGAGCGCGATGATGAGGCGGTCGATCAGTTTCTCCTGGCCGACGATCACCTTGTTGACTTCCTGCCGGATCTTGGCCAGGATTTCCGCCTGAGCGGCGATGAGGTTGGTTGTGTTTTGGAGGTCCATAATTTGTGTCCAGGGTTCAGGGTTCGGAGTTTAGCGACACGAATCGACGCGCCGACGTGAATCGACTCGAGTCGATTAGGGTCGAGGCGCGTCGGCTCCGGTCGACTCTTTCTGCTCTTCCTTCTTGGGTTCTTCTTTGGGCTTCACGAGGTCGGCGCGGGACTTGGCCATGTTCTCCGCACTGTAGGCGGGAATGACGTACGTCCATTTGCCGGCCTTGGCGTTAAAGGTTTCGATCTTCTTGGCGAGCGCGGCGTTCTCGGTCGCGTTCGTGCCGTCGGGGGTGAAGCTGCCGCTGATCTTGAAATACCGGTCGGCGCCCGCTTCTGCGGGGCTGCCGAGCTTGGCGGTGTAGTGTTCGCCGTTTTTGAGCGTGACCGTGTAGACCGCGCCGGTGGCGATGCCGATCTTGTCGTCGGTCAGCGCGGGATCGGCAACGGTGCTGAAGTTGAGCGAACTTAGCGCGGATTCGACGCCGTAGCTCTTAGAAGTGTCGAACTCCTCCTTCTCGGTCAGGCCGTCGATGGTCCACGCATTGTCTTTTTTGGTCAGTTTGGCGGTTTGCCCATTGTTTACAAGTTCGATGTCCGTGATGTCGGCGGCGGGCAACGAGACGATCTGAGTGTCGGCCCAGCTCTTGGGATCGCCGTCAAAGGCCTCGAGCGTCTCTTTGACCAGAAAGACGGTGTCGGCACCGGCGGCGGAAACGTAGCGCCCGTCCGGGAAGCCTCCGCCGCCGCCGAACTGATCCATCTCGCCGGCGGGCTGGCGCATGTGCTTGTCGCCGAGGCGCAGGGTGGCCAAGGATTTGCCCGCCGCGCTCTGGAGATCGACGAGGGCCGTCTTCTCCAGCTTTTTGCCGGCTGCCACATGGCCGATTTTGAGGTCCTTCAGGGCGAGCATGTTCTGGCGGATCTTGGTGATGTCGGCCGGATAGCCGAAAAGGGACTTGATGACCCAGCCCGAATCCGAACCTTCGAGGATGAGCTTCTTGCCGTCCGAGGTTCCGGCTTCAACTTTAGCGACCTCGCTGATATCGAAGCCGGTCAGCACGGGCTTGCCGACGAGCGAGGGCGTTTTCACTTTTTTGCTGGTGTTGCTGATATAGGCGAGACCCGCCAGCACGGCCGCGACTGCAGTGAGCGTAATGAGTTTTTTGTTGGTCATGATAGAAAAATCCTCCAGAGAGAGAGGGCGGGCACGGAAACCCGCCCCGCCAGATTACCGTTTTTTGCGCTGGATGCCGCGATAGAGGCCGAAGCCGATCACGAGCAGCGGAATCAGCGCGATGTTGACAACCTTGAGCGTGAGGCCCAAATGCTCGATATCGCGGTTGAGGTTTTTTCGGACCGCTTTGAGCTGCTTGCTGGTATCGGCCTGGGTCTTGCGGAACTGCTCCAGTTCGTCCTGTTGCTCCTTGGAGAGGATCATGCGCTCGTTGCCGCTCTTCTGCTTCTGGAGTTCGGCGAGTCGCTGCTGGGTCTCTTGCAGCGTTTTTTCAAGCTGTTCCTCCTGCGACTGCCACTTCTTCATCGCTTCCACTTCGAGCGCGTCCACCTTGGCGAAGGGGCGGTTGAACTGGCCGCGCGAGCGCACGCCGATGAGTTCTTCGCGTCCGGCGAACTGCTCGACGGTGTTGGCGAAGAGCGTGAGGTTGTCGTTGATCGGCTGCGCGACAGCGCCGAAGAGCGAGTTCATCATCTGCACGCAGAAGCGGTCGCAGAGGAAATCGGAGTCGGCGAAGATCATCACCGTGCTGGTGCCGGAGGTGAGGTGATTCGGAACGCTGTTGGTGGCGCCGCCCTCGACGCCGTTCGGGAAGGCCGTCTTAAACGCGCCTTGCAGACGCGCCGCGAGCACGCGTTTGGTGCCGTCGGGCTTGAGCTGCGCGCGCATGGCGCTCATGCCGAACTGCGCGTTCATCTGGTCGATGAGGCAGGCGTTGTCAGCCGAGGTGGTGATGAGCGGGGTGAACTCGATCTCCTTGCTGCCGGTGCCGGTGAGTGCGCCCGCAAAGGGCATCATCACCTGTGAAAGCTGGGAGGTGAGCAGGTCGTTCTTCTTCATGTTCGGCGCGGCGAGCGACAGAAACGCGGGATTGTCCTCGATGCGGCCGTTGCCGCCGTTGAGTTTCGTCGCGCAGCTCATGTCCGCGACCACCTTGGTGGTGTCGAAGCCCACGCCCCAGGTGTCGAAGAGTTTGCCGAGGGTGGAGGGCCCGGCCGCGCCGCCGCCCATCTGCATCATCATCGGGTTCTGCTGTTGCTGGTTGGCCTCGAAGTCGGCGACGCTGAAGGGGTCGACGCAGACGATCAGGCGTCCGCCGCGCAGCACGAACTGGTCGATCGCGAAGAGCGTCTTGTCCGAAAGGTCTTTCGGGTGGATGACGATAAGCGTTTTGATGTCGCCCGCGATCTCTTCGGCGTCGGTCTTCACCTCGCGCACGGTGTAATCCTTGCGCAGATCCTTGAAGGCGGCCCAGCCCTGGTCGGGCTGCTGACGGCGCTGCATCATCATCATGGGATTCTGCGGGGCTCCCAGCACGCTGAGGCTGCTCATTACGCCGAGCACCGGCTTCTCGGGCCAGGCCACGCGGGTGATGAGGCGGGTGACGTCGTACTCCAAGGTCGCCTCTGCGCGCGGGTTGAAGCCCGGAATGACCTGCTCGGTCTCGCCGCAGACGGCGACGAGGCCGAAGTAGACGGGCTGGCCGAGCATGGAGGTCTGCTGCGGTTCGATGCCGTAACGCTGCGCCCACTCTTCGGAATCCGAGTCGGGTTTGGGGTCGAAGGCTTCGAGCGTCACGCGGCCTTTGCCGGCGATCTCATACTCTTTGAGCAGGTCCTGCACCTGGCCCGCATAGGTCTTGAGCCCCATGGGCATCTCGGCCGAGCTGGAGCTGAAGTAGAACTTGAGCACCACCGGGTTCTGCAACTGGCCGAGGACTTTCTTCGAACCGGGGGAGAGCGTGTAGAGCTTCTCGGCCGTCAAGTCCACGCGCAGACGCAGGTTGGCGATGATGAGGTTGGCGGCGCCGATGATGACCAGCAGGAGCGCGAGGCCTGCCGCTCCGGTGCCGATGCGGGAGAGTTTTTTGGATTTCTTGTCAGACATAGTGAGATTCCTTGTTCTAACGGGCTCAGGAAGCCTTGCGGTTATCGGTGACGACGTGCGCGGCGGCCAGCATGAAAACCATCACGCCGATGTAATAGCCGATGTCGTAGAAGTCGATCACGCCGCGGCGCATGGCGTCGAAGTGCTGCATCAGGCTGCACGAGGCGACGGCGTTGACGATGGCGGAGGGCACGCCCCAGCCGGCCACGGCGTTGATCACGGGATCAAAGCCGATGATCAGCAGGAAGAGGCAGATCGCGAGCCCGATCACGAAGCCGATGACTTGGCTGCGCGAGATCGCCGACGCGAACACGCCGACCGCGACGCAGGCGCCGGAGAGCAGGAACGAGCCGAGGTAGCCGCAGAGGATCGCGCCGGCGTCAGGGTCGCCCAGCCAAGCGGTGGTCGCCACCACCGGGAAGGTGAGCGCCAGCGCGATGCCGATGAAGGCCCACGCGGCGAGGAATTTGCCGACGAGCGCCTCGACCAGCGTGACGGGCAGCGTCAGCAGCAGCTCGATCGTGCCGTTGCGTCGCTCGTCCGCCCAAAGCCCCATGGTGGCCGCCGGCACCAGCAGCAGGTAGACCCACGGGTGCCAGAAGAAGAACGGCGTGAGGTTGGCCTGGCGGCGCTCGTAAAACATCGTGACGCCGAAGGTGAGGAAACCGATCAGCACGAGGAAGGCGACGAGGAAGACATACGCCACGGGCGAGTCGAAGTACGCCTTGAACTCGCGCTGGAAAATGGTTCGGATATTTTTCACGTTAGACATGGGCGGGTCCCTCCGTCATGGTCAGGTTGCGGAACACCACGTCGAGGCGTCCCTGCGGGTCTCTGGCGCACAGCTCGGCGGGCGTGCCGTTGGCGACCACCTGGCCGCCGGCGATGATGATCGCGCGGGTGCAGACGGCCTCGACCTCTTCGAGGATGTGGGTGGAGACGATGATCGCCTTGTCGGCGGCCATCTCCTTGATCATCTGGCGCACCACGAACTTCTGGTTCGGGTCGAGCCCGTCCGTGGGCTCGTCCATGATCAGGACCTGCGGGTCGTGCAGGATGGCCTGGGCGAAACAGGTGCGCTGGCGGTAGCCTTTGGAAAGCGTCTCGATGGTCTGCTTCCGGACCGACTCCAGGCGGCTCTTCAGGATCGCTCCCTCGACCTTCTCTTTCAGCGCGGCGCCCTCAAAGCCGCGGATCTTGGCGATGAAGGTGAGAAAATCTGTCACGGTCATGGTGTGATAACTTGGCGCATTCTCCGGCAGGTAGCCGATGCACCGCTTGGCGGCCACAGGGTCTGTGGTGATGTCGTGTCCGCAGATTACGGCCGTTCCCGAGGTGGGGGGGATGAAGCCTGTAATCATGCGCATGGTCGTCGATTTTCCCGCGCCGTTTGGCCCAAGGAAACCGAGAACCTCGCCCTTTTCCACGGTAAAGGAGACCCCTTTGACCGCTTGGATCGAGCCGAAGTTCTTTGTGAGGTTACTTACGGTCAGCATCCTGATTCCTCTGTTGTTGATGGTTGATACAAACCCCTATCGGAGGCCGACCGGGGTGACATAAAGTCCCTCGGCGTGCCGGCCACGCCCGTGTGGTGAATGAATTTAGCAAAATGTGTGCCACCTTGTCCTCTTTTACCTGTGCGGCTCAATAAGGTAAGTTGTGTTCCTTGATCTTGCGCTGGATCGTGCGGCGCGAGAGTCCGAGCTGGTCGGCGGTGAGGGTGCGGTTGCCGTTGTTCTGCTGCAGGCGGCTTTCGAGCACGGCACGCTCGATCTGCTCCAGCGTCATGTTGCCGGTGGCCCCGAGCGTGTCGGGGGTTCCGGGGAGCGCCGCGGCCGCCGGGCGCGCGGGTCCGCCGGGCAGGGCTACGGAGTCGGCCGAGAGCACGCCGCCGGGCGAGAGCAGCACGGACGACTCGACGATGTTGCGGAGCTGGCGCACGTTGCCCGGCCAGTCGTAGGTCTCGAGCGCGGCGTAGAAGTCGGGCCTTACGGTGGTGATGTGTTTGCCGTTCTCCGACGCGGCGCGGGCGATAAAACGGTCGGTCATGTGCCGGATGTCCTCTTTGCGTCCGCGCAGCGGCGGCACGCGG
>JANYBJ010000191.1 GCA_025360845.1 bacterium | reverse complement strand
GAGTTCAAGATCGAGCGCAAGTTCATCAGCTTTCTCGTGGGCGGCGGTGGCTGGAAAGATAAGACCTGCATGGATCTGCTGGTCGACGGCAAAATCGTGCGCACGGCGACCGGACCGAATGTCGTGGCCGGCGGCAGCGAGGCGCTTGAGCCCGCGTCGTGGGACGTGTCGGACCTGGTCGGCAAGACCGCGCGCATCCGGATCGTGGACAAGGAGACAGGCGGCTGGGGCCACATCAACATCGATCACATTGTGGCTTGCGATGCGGTGCCGCCTCTGCCGCGGCGGAACGCGACGCGCGACGTGGCCGTCGGCAAGCGCTGGCTGCTGCTGCCCGTCAAGAACGGCGCGCAGAAGCGCAATGTCGAGGTGCGCTCGGGTACCGAGGTTTTGCGTTTCTTCGACATCGAGCTGGCGGACGGCGAGCCCGACTGGTGGGCGTCGCTCGATGTGGGTGCGTGGCAGGGGAAGAAGCTGACGCTCTGGGTTGACAAGCTGCCCGCCGAGTCGCAAGCGCTGGCGAGCGTCAAGCTGGCGGACGAGCCCGTGTCGCAAAAGGGCCTTTACGAAGAGGCGCTGCGGCCGCAGCTTCACTTCTCGCCGAGGCGCGGCTGGAACAACGACCCGAACGGGCTGGTCTTCTTCAATGGCGAGTACCACCTCTTCTTCCAGCATAACCCCTACGGCGTGAACTGGGGCAACATGCACTGGGGCCACGCGGTCAGTAAGAACCTTGTCAACTGGACCGAAGTCGAAGAGGCACTCTATCCCGATGCGCTGGGGCCGATGTTCAGCGGCAGCGCGGTGGTGGACCACGCCAACACCAGCGGCTTCGGCAAGGACGGCAAGCCGCCGCTGATAGTGATCTACACGGCTGCGGGCAATCCCTCCACGCAGTGCATCGCCTACAGCATCGACGGCAGGACCTTCACGAAGTACCAGGGCAATCCGGTGGTTAAGAACATCTCGGGTGGAAATCGCGATCCCAAGGTCTTCTGGCACGCACCGACGGGTCGCTGGATCATGGCGTTCTATGTGGAACGCCCGAACAGACTGCACACGGTGCAACTGATGACCTCGCCCAATCTGCGCGAGTGGACCGAACTCTCGGCGGTTAAGGGCGACGCGGACGGCGGCAACTATCTCTTCGAATGCCCCGACCTTTTCGAGCTGCCGGTGGCGGGAGGAACAGGGACGCGCTGGGTCATCTTCGGTGCGAGCGGCAACTATGCGGTAGGCGCGTTCGACGGCACGACCTTTAAGCCGGAGGCCGAGCGGTTGCGCGGGCATTGGGGTACGGCATACTATGCGGCGCAGACGTTCAGCGACCTGCCGGACGGGCGGCGCGTGTTGATCGGCTGGCTGACCGCAGGTTCGCCGGGCATGCCGTTCAATCAGGGCATGACCCTGCCGCAGGATCTGGGGTTGGTCACCACGCCCGAAGGTGTGCGTCTGACGCACGCTCCGGTCAAAGAGCTGGCGACGCTGCGCGAGCGCACGCAGAAATTCGGGCCCGCCGACGTAGCGCCCGGCGGCAAGGACCCGCTGGCAGGTTTCGAGGCCGAGTTGACGGAGCTGCGCGTGTCGTGCGGAGTGTCGGCTGACGCGGCGGTACGCTTCGACCTGCGCGGTGTGCCGGTGCGGTATGACGCGATGAAAAAGGAGCTGACGATCGGGCCGCATACGGTGGCGTGGCCGGTCAAGGACGGCAAGCTGGGGCTGATTGTTTATGTGGACCGCACGTGTGTCGAGGTCTTCTCGTCGGACGGGTTGCTCTACGCGCCGGTAGCGGTGATTCCGCAGGCGGACGCGCGGAAGGTCGCGATGACGGTTGAGAAGGGCACGGCGAGCGGCGTGAGCGGCGAGGCCCATGCGTTGCGGTCGAGCTGGAAATAGGCGAGGTTGCTTTGATGGAGGGCGAGCGTCCACGCGAGCCGCTGACGATGAATGCGCGGCTCGTGAGGACACTCGCCCTCCAGCGCAAGGAACGGTCGTATGGCCAAAGCCTGTCGCCTCTGATAAGATAAAGGTTACAAAAGGGATTGTCTAATGTTGGGTCTTGTGGCGTTCGGGGAAATCTTGTGGGACGTGATCGATGGCGACGCTCACATCGGAGGCGCGCCGTTCAACCTTGCGGCGCATGCCGTGCGCTGCGGGCTGTGCGCGGCTGCGGTGTCCGGAGTCGGCGATGACGAGCTGGGCCGCGGCGCTTTAGCCGCGATGTCAAGGCTGGACGTGGACGGTCGCTGGACCACTTTGGACCGCCATCATCCGACCGGCACCGTCGCGGTGACGCTCAAGGACGGGCAGCCGAGTTACGTCATCCGCAGCGGCGTGGCATGGGATTTCATTCGGCTTTCCGAAGCGTCGCTTCAAACGCTGAAGGCGGAGCGTCCGCGCGCTTTCTGCTTCGGCACGCTGGCGCAGCGGAGCGAGGTGTCGCGGCAGACGCTCATCCGTTTGCTGGACGCGCTCAAGGGCGCGGCGGTTTTTTACGACGTGAACCTGAGGCAGTCCTTCTGGTCGGGACCCTTGATCGAGCAAGGGCTTGCCCACGCGACGCTGGTGAAGGTGAACGACGACGAGGCTCGGGTGCTGGGCGGTCTGCTGTTCGGCGGCGCGTGTGAGCCGGAGGCCTTCGCACGGGCGGTTTTGGCGCGGCATCCGGCGCGAGCGGTCGTTGTGACGTTGGGCGGCGCGGGATGTTTGGTCTGCGAGCGCGGCATGGATGCGGTGCGGTGTCCCGGAATCAAGGTCGATGTGGCGGACACGGTTGGGGCGGGCGACGCCTTTTCCGCGGCGTTTTTGGCGGCGTGGCTGAAGGGTGCGACAGCGGCTGAGGCGGCGCAGGCGGGTAATCGGCGTGGCGCATGGGTGGCCTCTCAACGGGGTGCGGTTCCGGAGGAGGGCGACCCGTGTAGGGGCGACCGGCGGGTCGCCCTCATGAAAGGGATGCGATGAACAAAAAAGTGTTGATGTGTGCGGTGATTGCGGCTTTGGGCGGGTTCCTGTTCGGGTTCGACACGGTGGTGATCTCGGGCGCGGAAAAGACGATCCAGGCGCTCTGGGGTTTGAGCCCGGCGATCCATGGATTGGCGATGGGTGCCGCGCTGTGGGGTACGGTGTTGGGCTCGTTCGTCGGGAGCTGGCCCACGGACAGGTTCGGACGGAGAAAGACGCTGTTGTGCATCGGCACGCTTTTCCTCGTCGGGTCGCTGTGGTCCGCTCTTTCCAACGAGGTCTATTCATTCATGGCGGCGCGTTTTATCGGCGGCATCGCCATCGGAATCTCCACCGTGGCCGCTCCGCTTTACATCGCGGAGATCGCACCTCCGGAGCGCCGCGGGCGCCTCGCCGGCATGTTCCAGTTCAACATCGTTTTCGGCATCCTCGTTGCCTTTTTGTCCAACTATCTGCTCGCCCGCCTTGGCGATAACGCGTGGCGCTGGATGCTCGGCGTCATGGCCGCGCCTTCGATCATTTACACGGTCGCCTGCCTCGCCATTCCCGAGAGTCCGCGCTGGCTGATCGGACGCAAGGGGGATCGCGCCGCCGCCATCCGCGTCCTCAGCCTCATCCAGCCGGAAGCCTCCGCAGCCGAGATCGAAGCGAAGGCGAACGAGATTGCGGCGGTCTCCCATGATCAGGCGAGCACGGGGCACTTCTGGAGCATGCGGCTGAGAATACCGATTCTGCTGGCCATTCTCATCGCGTTCTTCAACCAGCTCTCCGGCATCAACGCGATTCTCTATTTCGCGCCCCGCATCTTCGAACTGACCGGTCTCGGGGCAAAGGCCGCGCTGCTGCAATCGGTCGGCATCGGGATAACGAACCTCATCTTCACCTTCGTGGGCCTCTGGTTGATTGACCGCCTCGGGCGCAAGCAGTTGTTGACGATCGGCTCGTTCGGCTACATCGCCTCGCTCGGGCTCTGCGCGTGGGCGTTCTTCACGGGACATTTCAAAATCGTCCCGGCCTGCATCTTTGCTTTCATCGCAGCGCATGCGATCGGGCAGGGCGCGGTGATCTGGGTCTTCATCAGCGAGATATTCCCGAATCGGCACCGGGCTGAAGGCCAGTCGCTGGGCAGCTTCACGCACTGGATATTCGCGGCGCTGTTGACCTCGTTCTTCCCGTCGGTCGTGGCGCTGTTCGTGCCGACCAAAGATGCGCCTCCGGGACCCGCCGGCTACATCTTCGGCTTCTTTTGCGGCATGATGGTGCTGCAACTTCTGTGGGTGAAGACCATGGTGCCCGAAACCAAGGGCGTGCCGCTGGAGCAGATGCAGAAAAAACTGGGTGTCGTATAGGCCGTTACGCCGCCGAGTAAGGGAGCGGCTCGCAAAGCGCCTTGAGGTTTGCGGCGGGCGTGCCCGGCGGGATCTCGCAGCCGGCCATGACCAGATGCGGGTTGCCGATGGCGGCGTAGCTTGCGGCCACGGCCAGCCGGATGCTCTCGGGCGTGCCGTGCAGCACGTCGGCCACGGGGTCCACGCGTCCGGCGATGGCCGTCGTCGGGCCGACCGCCTGCCGCGCGGTTGCGGGATCGACCATGTGATCGATGTCGAGAATGTCCACGCCCAGTTCGCCGATGTGCGGCAGCAGATGGGTGATGTTGCCGCAGATGTGCAGCTTGACGAGCCCGCCCTTAAATTGGATCGACTCGACCAGCCGTTTTTCGAAAGGCCAGATCAGGTTGCGGTAGAGGTCGGGCGGCATCTGGCTGGCGATGGCGTCACCGATGCCGACGGTGTCCGCGCCCTCTTCGAGCTGCGCCTCGGCGAAACGGATCGCGGTGTGCGTACACCGTTCCAGCAGGAGGCGGCAGGCCGCTTCCTCGTCCATCAGGTCCATGAGGAAGTCCTGCACGCCGCGCAGGTCGGCGGCCTCGGCGGCCGGGCCTTCCACCCAGCCGAGGATGGAGCACTCGCCGCCGACGCGCTCTTGGTAGGCGCGCACGGCGAGCAGGCGGTCGAGCATCCGCTCGCAGGCGTAGGGGTCGGGGTCTTCGCGCAGCGGGGAGAGGTCGCGGATGTCGGAGAGCGGAGGACGCTTGCAGGTGGGCGCATGGTCGGCCTCGTAGTGGATTTCCCCGCCAAAGCCTTGGACCTCGCGGTAGGGATCGGAGATGGCGCTGACCTGATCGAAGCCGAACTCGTCGCGGCAGCGGAGGTTGGCCTCCACGAGCACGCGCCAGTCGGCGGCGAAAGCGGCATAGTTCGAGCCGATGTGCTCGGCGGCGAACTGCATGAGAATCGGCACGCGCGGCAGGAAGTCCGTCGGTTGGCCGCAGGCCGTGGCAAGGTAGCGTTCGAGTGAGTTCATGATAGAGGGAACCGGGTTCGGTGAGAAGGGCGACCCGCCGGTCGCCCGTACGTAGGGGGCAGGAGCGACCAACGGGTCGCCCTCTATTTATAAATCCCAGCCGTCGCGGCGGAAGCCCTTGATGTAGCGGTTGGCCTCTTCGTTGTTGGTGACGCGCATCGCTGCGTCGTCCCACACGATGCGGCTGTCCACGCGCTTCGCGATGTTACCGAGCAGAGTGAGTTGGGTCAGCCGCGCGGAGTAGGTAAAATCGGCGCACGCCTTGCGGCCTTCCACAATCGCGCTTAGCCAGTCGCCCTCGATGCCGCCTTTGGGACGGGCCATCGTTTGCGGCGGACGCTCGAAGGCCTTCATGGCGGCCTCGGGGATGATGCGGGGGCTGTCGCCGTAGACGCCGCAGACCAGCTTGGCCTTGCTGCCGTTGAAGATCACGCCGCCCTCGCCTGGCAGACTCTGGTCGTCGGGCAACTCAGCGGGCCGCGGCGGGCGGGTGCCCTCGTACCAGGTCAGCTTCAGCGGCGGCTTGCCCTCGTGCGCGGCGAACTGGAAGGTGATGATGGCGGAGAGCGGGTGGGTGTCGGGGTTCATGCCGCACGAGGTCGCGTCCACGGAGGCCGGCATGCGCTGTCCGAGAAGCGTGAAGACCGAGTCGAGGGTGTGCGCGCCGCGGTCGCCCATCATGCCGTTGCCGAAGTCCCACCAGGCGCGCCAGCGCGCCGGGTGATAGGTGGGGTGATACTCGCGCACCGGCGCGGGGCCGAGGAAGAGATCCCAGTTGAGGGTGGCAGGCACGGGCTCGCCCTTTTCCGGTTTGCGTCCGAGCAGCGTGCTCCAACCGGCGCGCCCCCACGGATAATAGGAGAGGTCGCACCAGGCGTCGATGCTCTGCAGGTCGCCGATGCCGCCCGCAGCGATCCACTCGTTGATCAGATAGAAGCCCGGACTGGCGTGGCCTTGGATACCCATCTGCGTGACGACGTTCTTCTCCTTGGCGAGCCGCATGAGTTCGCGGCACTCGAAGACGTCGTGGCAGAGGGGCTTCTGCACGAAGACGTGCTTGCCGGCCTTGATCGCGGCGGCGGCGATCAGGGCGTGGGTGTGGTCCGGCGTGGCGATCATCACCGCGTCGATGTCCGTCTGCTTCGCGAGCAGTTCGCGGTAGTCGGTGTAGAACTTCGCCTGCGGATACTTGGCCACGACCGGCGCGGCGTAGGCGGAATCCACGTCGCATAGGGCGGCGATGGTGTGGCCGGCTCCGGCCATCTGTCCCAGGTTGCTCTGGCCCTGGCCGCCGATGCCGATGCCGGCGATGTTGAGCTTGCCGTTGGCACCCGGGCGTGCCCCTTGTGCGAAAATGTGCCGGGGCAGAATCGAGATCGTGGCGGCGGTTGCCAGAAAACGGCGGCGCGAGGTGGTCGGGATGGGCATAACAATGTCCTTTCTTTAAATTGTTTCACAGTATACGCGCTTTTAAAGCGGCGTCTTGTACGCAACGGCGCAATTTTTGTATAATTTCACCATGGACACAGACAAAAAAACGGCCGCCTTCCTGCGGCGCATCGCGCCGGAGCACGGCATGGCGCAACTGTTCGACATCCTGCCCGACATCTCGGTCTTCATGAAGGACCGGCACGGGCACTTCATGTTTCTGAACCCGCGAGGCTGCGAATACTGCGGGGTGAGAAGCGTCGCAGAGGCGCTCGGCAAGACCGACCGCGATTTCTTTCCCGAAGATCGGGCGGCCCGTTACATGGCCGACGACAGCCGCGTGATGGCGGACGGGATTCCGGTGCTCAACCGGGTGGAGCCCGAGCCGGGCCACAAGGGTTCCCCGCGCCTGGTGGTGACCAGCAAGATGCCGCTGCGCGACACGCGCGGGCAGGTGATCGGCGTGATCGGCCTGTCGCGCGAGGTGACCGGCGAGGCGCCTGCCTCGTTGGGGGTGGGACGGGTGGCCCGGGCGGTCCATCTGTTTTACGCGCGGTTCAGCGAGAAGCTCTCGGTCGCACAGGCCGCAAAACATGTCGGAGTTTCGGTCAACCAGTTGGAGCGGCTGTTCCGCAGGCTGATCGGCGAGTCGCCGCAACACTGCCTGCTGCACATCCGGATCGAGCAGGCCAGCCGCCTGTTGCGCGAGTCTCATGCGAGCATGGCCGACGTGGCGCAGACGTGCGGGTTTTACGATCAGGCGCATTTCAGCCGGACGTTTTCCGGAACGGTCGGCTGCTCGCCGCTCGCCTACCGCCGGAGGCATCAGACGGGCTGAAGGTGCGCGTAAGCGCGAAAAGAAAAGGCGCGCGGCCCTGACGGGCGGCGCGCCATGTGTGAACAGACCGAATACGTAACGTTTAGTCGGCGCTCTGCTGGTCGGCCTGCGGATAACGCAGGACCGGCGTCTGCATCTTCGAGAGCAGCGCGTAAACGGCCGCGCCGACAATGAAGGCCACGACCGGGGCTGCGGGAATCGAGAATCCGCACTGAGCCGCGAAATTGGGCTGCACGCCGATGACAAAGCCGATCGCCCAGGAAACCCAGCCCGCCGGGTTGAAGGCCGCGCGCGGCCCGCTCCAGCGGCCCTTGCTCAGGATGTACTCCATGGTGATCGCGCCGCAGATCGGGCCGAAGGAGGCGCCGACGAAGGCGAACACCGCGATGGCTTTGCCTGCCACGCCGGAGATGGCCAGTGCGATCGCGACCGCGCAGCCGATGCCGCAGGAGATCCACGGGTTGACCTTCGGAAGCGTGGTTTTGATCGAGTTCGCCGCGATCAGCGAGCAGAAGCAGGCGCTCGGAAAGGCGGTGATCGCCAGCGCGAAAGCCAGCCACTTGGCCACGGTGTCGCTCTTGAAGATCGCGCCCATCAGCACCATCGGGTTCAGTTCGACCGCGCCGGAGGCCAGGGCGGCCTTGCCGTCCACGCCGCCGTAATAGCCGGCCGTGATCAGGATCGCGGCTCCGATGGTGAGGAAGATGGCCAAGGCCACGCCGAACAGGCCGCCCATCGCGACATCGTTCTTGTTGCGCGAGCCGGTGCCAAAGTCCACGCCCGCCGCGCCGGCGGTGGCGAAAAAGCCGACGATGTAGGTCAGCGCGAAGGCGAAGACGCCGAACGCGCTCAGGGGGGATGCCGCGGCGCCCGTCGCCGGAGCAGGTGTGGCGGCGGCCAGGGCGGCCGGGTCAAAGCTGCCGAGTCCGCCGGCGGTCTTGGCGACCAGCGCGATCAGGATGGCGGCCGGGATCAGGGGCAGGTAGGTTGAGAACTTCGCGACATATTGAATGCCCTTGAGCGCCGCCACGACGGCCGCGGCACCCCAGAGCACCATCACGACGGAAAGCCCCACCTTGCCGAAGCCGAACATCTGGTTCATGGCCATGGCCGAGCCCCACGTGTTCACCGCGAGCCAGCCGAACTGCAGCAGTCCCATCAGGAAGCCGGGCAGCAGAAAGCCGCCGGTGGCGCCGTAAGTCGAGGAGCCGACAATGTAGAGCGGCAGACCGGTCTTCTGGCCGAACCGCGCGGGCAGATAGTAGAAGCCGAAATGGCAGAGCAGGGCCGCCACCAGCACGCTGCCGAGCGCCACGCCGACGCCCGCCGAGAGCATGCCGCCGGGAGTTCCCGTCTTCACAGCCAAAGACCAGAACACGAACCACAGGAAGATGCCCGCATACGTCGGGGCGGTGTTTTTGAACCACGGCGCGCGGTTGGCGGCCGGATTGGGTTTTGCGCACTCCAGATAAGAAGGCACCGACGGATTGACGCTCATTCAAGGCTCCTTTTTTGTTTTGAGTGGTGGCTGACGGCGTCCTCTGCCGCATCACCAACCCCTTACATACGATATGGTGATAGCGTAGGGTATGGCTGTTTCGCGGTCAAGCGTGTTTTACGTCCAAGCCGATAAGTTCGGTTTGAGAATGACATTTTTCGCATTTGTGTCACGATTGCGCTTGCGCCGAAGGGGCCTTATCCTATATAAATCTTCGATTTGACACGAGAGAGGAAAGACACCAATGACGATGAAGGACGTTTCCCAGACCATTACGATGTTGCCCGGCGACGAGATCCGCCAGATCATGTGGCGCTATGCCGACCGCTTTGACATGCAGATGGCCGTGATGGGCGCCCGCTCGGTGGCCCGTGGGCTGATCGCCCGCCTGGTGGCCGACGGCGAGCGCAATACTCACGATTGGACCGATGCCAAGAACCGCATGTATCAGGCCTTCGACGAGTCCGGCATCACGGCGGCCGGTCTGGACATGGCGTATGGCGGCATCATCGATGGGCCGCGCAACCTCGCGCTCTCCCTGATCTCTTACGAATTGGCCTGGGTCGATGGCGGCGCCGCCACCACCAGCCTGGTCAACAACCTCGCGCTCGGCCCCATCGTGGAAAAGGGCACGCCCGAGCAGCGCGAGAAGTACATGCGCGCCTGCATGCCACCCGCTCCGGGCGAGGACCGCAAAATTTGGCGCGGCTCCTTCGCGCTGACCGAGCCGCTGCCGTATGTGGGCGTGGACACCGGCGTGGTGAGCGGGCGCGTCTCCGTGGCCGAGTGGGAAGAGGGCAAGGAGCCGATCCTTCAGGTCGAGAAGCGCGGCCGCTTCATCACCAACATGGCCGTGGCCAACTTCATCACGGCGGCGGTCGACACCGAAGATCCGCGCATCAAGACTTCCTGCATGGTCATCCTGGAGGAGAGCGACGAGGGCGTTTTCGACCGCGGCACTCCGACGCATAAGCTCGTCCACCAGCTTTCGAACACGGCGGACCCGATCTTCAGCCTCAAGATCCCGGCCAGTCGCATCGTGGGCGGCTATACGATTAAAGAAGGGGTGATCATCCCCAATCTGACGCACAGCGAAATCATCGAGGCGGTCTTCTCGCGCACCCGTGTGGGCGTCGGCGTGATGAGCGCCGCCAAGCTGCTGTCGGCCGTCGAGCCGCTGATCCGCTACCAGCGCGGCCGTTTCCGCGGCGCGGCGGGCATCGAGGCGGGTTCGCCCCGCTACGATCTCGGCCTCCAGATGAAGGAGGACGCCCTGCACCGTCTGGCCGACGTGTGGGCCACGGGCGAGGCGGCCGCCTCGCTCGGGTTTGAGATTTCCCGCGTCTACGACCAGCTCACGCTCATCGAGAAAGAGGCACATCAGATTTTCGAAGCGCAGGGCGTCACCGGTGGACGCGCGCTGATGAAGGCGCTGCGCAAGCCGCAGTCGGACGCCATTGAGATGTTGCGTCTGATGGCTCAGCCGGAAGGTGCGCGCGACGAGGCGCGGATCGCCGAACTCAAGGCCGACACGCTGGTCCAGTTCGTCTGGCTCAGCGCCGTCGGCAACGTGCTCTGTCCCGCGTGCAAACTATGGGACACCGGCTACGGCGCGAACATGCTGCGTGAGGCGGTCAGCCTGATGGGCGGCTACGGCATCACCGAAGACTGCCCCGGCTTCCTTTTCCAGAAGTGGACGGACGCGCAGCTCGAAGCCACTTACGAAGGACCGGAAGTGGTGCAGCGCCGCCAGATCAGCCTGACCATGAACAACGAGGTGTTCTTGGCGCAGATCGAGCTGTGGGTCGCCGAGTTGCGCCTCTTGGGCGCGGCCAAACCCGAGACCGGCGCGACCGCGCTGGCCGAAGGTTTCGAGCTGTGGCGTTGGATGCTCGCCTTCATCGGCGATGCCAAGGACGCCAACGGCCGCCCGCTCTCGCAGAGCCAGCGCCACGGCGTGCTTTTCCCCATGGCCGATGCGATCAGTTGGCTGCTGGCTGTGCGCTCGTTTATCGCGGACGTGCAGGAGCTGGCCGCCAGAGGCCCCGAGCACCCGGTCATCGGCCCCGAAATAGCGGGCTACATTAACACCTTGACGGATCTGGGCCATATGCAGGTGGCGCGTGCGGCGGGCGAGGTCGGCCGCATCGGCGCCGAGCTGGTCTACGGGTATGCCGCACCGGCTGAACAGGCCGGAGAAGCGGGGTCCGCCTTCCAGAAGCTGCGTGCGAAGATGGAGGGCTCGCTGGCGGGTTCGCGCCTGGCAAAGGACCGCGTCGGCAAGGCGCTCTCGCAGGTCATGATTCCCGAAGCGCTCGACTATCCGCTGTGATCCGGTCGCTGTCTGACACGTCTGACTTGTTTGACGTGTCCGGCTCTTGAACTCCGACACCCTCTTCCTTAGCTTATGAGCGAAATCGAACGACAGAGAATGGACGCGGACATTGTGTGCGTGGGTTTCGGCCCGGCCACGGGCGGTTTTCTGACCACGCTGACGCGGGCGCTGATGAAGCCAGACGGCACCCCGGCCTTCGAGAGCAAAGTCATGCCGGGCATGCCGCTGCAGATCATGTGCTACGAGCGGGCGGACGACATCGGCTTCGGCGTCTCGGGCGTCGTGACCAAAGGTCGCGCGATCCGCGAGTCGTTCCCGGGCGTCGACCTCACCAAGGAGATCCCCAACGCGGTTGCCACAGGCCACGAGACGGTCGCCTACCTCTTCGATCCGATCGGCGCGAGCCGCCGGACCGCAGGCACCAAATTCATGGACGGCGTCTTTAAACACGGGCGCTTCGCCATGGGCAAAGGCCCTCACGCCTCCGAGCTGCCTTGGATACCGCCCTTCCTGCGCAAAGAGCCCGGGTTCGTGATGTCCGTGGGCGCCTTTATGTCGTGGGTCGGCAACCAGCTCATGGGCTCCGGTCTGGTGCAGATCTGGCCCGGCACGCCCGTGAGCGGACCGGTCATGGAGGGCGACCGCGTGGTGGGCGTGCGACTCGCCGACCAAGGCGTGGACAAGAAGGGCAACCCCGAAGCCTCTTTCATGCCGGGCATGGATATCCACGCGCGTCTGACCGTCGTGGGCGACGGGCCGGTCGGCGCTGTCGGCCGCAAGCTCGACCGTCATTTCGGCCTGCCGCAGGGCAACCACCAGCACGACTGGGCCGTGGGCATGAAGGCCGTGGTCGAGCTGCCCGCCTCCTGTGAGCTCAAGCCCGGCACGGTGCTCCACACGCTGGGCTATCCCGAGCCCGAGATCTTCGGCTTCATGTACGTCTATCCCGACCGCACCGCCTCGCTGGGCATCTTCGTGCCGTCGTGGTTCGATACGCCCATCCGCACCAGCTACCGCTATTTGCAGCACTGGATGATGCATCCCTATATCTGGCGCCACATCGAGGGCGGCACGCTGCGCTCGTGGGGTGCGAAGTCGCTTCAGGAGTCCGGCGTGCGCGGCGAGCCCTATCTGGTCGGCGACGGGTTTGCCCGCATCGGCGAAGGCTCCGGCACCACCAACGTGCTGACCAACTCCGGCGTGGACGAGGCGTGGCGCAGCGGTGTGCTGCTGGCGGAAGGCGTGATCGAGCTGCTCGCGCGAGACGCGGAGTTCACCAAGGGAACGCTGAAGGCCGCCTATGTCAACCGCCGCCGCGCGGATGCGCTCGACGAGGAGCTTCAGGTCGCCAAGAAGGGGCGCGACGGCTTCCAGCGCGGTTTCTTTACGGGTATGATGGGCACCGGCATGACCGGTATGACGGGCGGTGCGCTGAACCTCTCGGTCGAGTCGTGTCCGCCCTCGGCCCGCATCCCGACGCTCGCGGACGTCTGCGCGGGCCGCATCGCACCGGACAAGCTCGCGGAGGCGGTCGAGGCCTGCGCCAAGGCCAAGCAGCCGCTGCACGACGCGCTGATGACGCTCGCCGGCTGGCCCGAGATCCCGCTCGACGGCTCGCTCCTGATGTCGCATCAGGATGTGCTTTTCAAGGGCGGCAAGGTGCAGGCGGCGGGCGGGTTCGCGGATCATGTGACCTTCGCCAAGCCCGAGCTGTGCGCCGTCTGCAAAGAGCGCACCTGCATCGAGATCTGTTCCGCGCAGGCGCTCATGCCGGGCGAGGAGGGCGGCACGCCCGAGTTCGACCGCGAGAAGTGCATCCACTGCGGCGCCTGCATCTGGAGCTGCTCCAAGGCGTTGCCCGGTGATCCCGAACGCGCGAACGTCGAGTTCTCCGCTGGCTCCGGCGGCCTCCACTCCAACGAGAACTGAAACAGAAAGCCCTTAGATGACAAGGAGATCAGTATGACAAATGGATTCCAGATCGTCGTGTGCGGCAGCCTTGTGCCTGATCCGCTCCAGACGCTTGAGCCCGTGACGACCCCGCAGGGGCCGGGCCTGAAGAACGAAACGATGTTGCCGTCGGTGCTCGACCCGTGGTCGGCGCACGCGCTCTTCGAGGCGGCCCACCTCGCCAAGCAGGTCGCGGGCAGCAAAGTGTGGCTCGTGAGCCTCGGCCCCAAGGCCAAGCTGCAGCAGCTCATGATGACCGTGGCGCAGAAGGTGCCGTTTGAGCTGGTCGCGCTCGACGGCAGCGCCAGCGGCTTCACCGACGCGCACGGCGTGGCGGCGGCGCTGGCCGATGCCATCGGCGCGATCCCAGGCCTGGACAAGAGCCGCCTGCTGGTTTTCGGCGGGTGCGCCTCGGCCTCGCGCGACGCGAGCGTGACCATGCAGCTCGTCGGCGAGCGCCTCGGCATCTGTGATCAGTTCGTGGGCGTGGACGAGATCCACGTGCAGGCGGACGGCGCGTTCTCTGTCTTGGAGCGCATCGAGGGCGGCGAGTATCTGGCGTCGACCTGTGCGGGTGCGCCCGCGGTGTTGGCGTGGGCTACGGGCAACCTGCCCGAGCCGCCCAACAACCCGCAGATCGGCATGGGCAACATGCGCGGCGTGATGCCTGCGCTGCAGAAGGCCAAGCCGGCGGCGGTCGGCGTGGGCGGCATCGCCTACGCGAAGACCGAGATCCCGGCGCAGAAGCGCCAAACCCGCATTGTCAAGGACGCGAGCACCGACGAGATCGCGCGAGAGATCGTCGAGTGGATCAGGCAGTGAGAGTAGGCTGTTAGGAGTTTAGACGGTTAGGCGTTTAGGGGCCGGGACCGTGCAGGCGGCGATACCCCGGAGCGTGTTTGCCTAACAGTCTGACAGTCTAATAGTCTAAAAATCTGAAGTTATAAGGAGAATGAACCATGGCGAAGATTTTTGCATTGTTGCACACACAGGCCGACGGCTCCTTTCCCAAGGCGTCGCTGGAGACATTGGCTGCGGCGGTGAACCTGAACACGCAACTGGGCGGAACGCTCACGGTCGGCGTGCTCGGCTTGAACGCCGCGGCCGCCGCCGATGCGGTCGCAGGCTGCGGCGCTGCGGCGTTCCTCGCGGTCGGCGATCAGGCGGTCTCCCAGCCGCGCTACGCGACGGATGCCGCGGCGGCCACCGCGCTCATCCAGGCCGCAGGCGCGGAGCTTGTAGTGGCGCCGAACACCTCGCGCTTCGCGCGCTGCCTGCCGGGCGCGGCACACCGCGTGGGCGCGCAGATCGACACCCACATCGTGGCGCTCTGCGGCGAGGGCGGCGCAGTTCATGCGCAGCGCTGGTTCTACCGTCAGCGCATCCTCGGTTCCTTCAGCCGCCCGGCGCGTCCCTGGCTGTTGCTTGTAGACGGCGGCGTGAATCCGGCGTGGCAAGGTGCGGCGGGCGCGGCGAATGCCCGGCCCGTGGCCGTAGCCTTCACGGCGGAAGAGCAGCGCACGACCGTTAAGGGCGTTCAGGCCCCGGCGGCGGACGCGCAGACGATCCGTCCGGACGCGGCGCTGCTTTTTGTGGCGGGCGCGGGTTGGACCAAGAAGCAGAAGGACGGACAGGCGCACATCGGCGAAGCCGGCGTGCTGATTCAGGCCTTCCTTCGTAATGCCAAGGCCTCGCTCGGCAGCAGCAAGTCGCTCGTGGACATCCGGAGCGAGGGACAGGACACGCTGAACTTCATGTCGCACATGAACCAGGTGGGTCAGACCGGTTCCACGCCGCGTCACCCCAAAGGCCTTTCGACCTGCTGTCACGGCGAAGAGCCGCATGTGGTGGGCTGGCGTTTCATCAACGAGCGCCGCGCGGTCAACCTCGATCCCAACTGCGGCTGGGCGCAGGGCAAGGCCGACGTGGTCTACGTGGCGGACGCCTTCGAGGTGCTGAACAAGGTCACTGCAATGCTGACCGCTGTCCCCTGACGTTGATCTCTGACCCCTGATCTCTGACCTCGCAAGTGTTAACCCCGTGTGAAGGGAAACCGTTATTTTTGTTAAATCGCCCCGCGATTTCCTAATCTCGCTTTTCAGAATTTTCCTGCTTGTTGACGCCGTATGCGAATGTTATACTGTGAACACTTTAGAAAAAGAGTTTTGGTTTGAATCACGGTATCGAAGGTGTTTTCGTTTTGAAAAGTTTGATTAAAAAGTCTTTGGGCGTCTTGCTGGTTTGCGTTCCGTTGGTTTTGGCAAGTGGTTGCTGGACATGGTGGCCGGGCCCTAAAGACGATGCCGGGTTCGACGGCAAGGCGGTGTATGTTCCGGAAGGTGAGCCGACGATCAAACCGGGCCTGACGCTGCGGGTTATGTTGACGGTGTCGGGTGCGCCGGAGGTTCAAGATGCGCTGAAGGAAGTCAACGCGAACGGCGAGATTCTCATGCCGCACATCGGTGCCGTGAAATGCGAAGGCATGACGGTTGCCGAGCTGCAGGAGAAGATACAAACCGCGTACAAGGCTTTCTATATTGATCCGCAGGTGACCGTCGGATTCCCGCCTTATGTCGAGGGGTCCGGCATGAAATCGCCTTGGGGCGAGGTTCTGATGATGGGCGAGGTGGCGCGTCCCGGGCCGGTGAACATGCCCTCTACGCGCGACATGACGGTGACGCGGGCTTTGATGGTGGCAGGCGGTGCGACGCCGATGTCGGACAAAAGCAAGGTAAGGGTGACGCGTCGTGAGAAGGACGGTTCGTTGAAGAAGTTTGTTGTGGATATTATCAAGATCGGGAAAGAGGGGCGTTCGGATTTGGATATCGCGTTGAAGCCGGGCGATGTGGTTTACGTTCCTGAGTCTTGGTACTGATCACGGAGGAGAAGCATGATGAAACAGGTTAACCCCAGAGTGTTCCTTGCCATGGCGATGGTCTTGGCCATAGGGAATGGCATTGGTTTTGCGGCTGATGCGGCAGCCTTGACGCGTGCGCAGTGGCTTAAGAAGATCGGCGCTTCGGTGACGAGCGAGGCGGTGCTGCGCGAGACCCTTGCGCAGGTGGCGCCTGATGAAAAGGTGGAGTTTGCCCAGAGGGCTTTAAAGGCGGTCACGCGGATGCCAGCCAGTCCGGAAGAGAAGGCGGCGGCATTCGTCAAGACCGCCGTCGCCTGCATCGCGGGTGTCAGCGGGGAAACGAAATACAAGGTTATCGCCGAAGTCTTTGCGGGTGTGCCGATCGAGTATCTGCCGGTGGTGACTGAAGAGTTGGCCAAACGCTTCGATCAGGCGTACAACAAGCTGTCGGATGAGCAATATGAAAAAATCGCCGGCGACACCTTGAAGGTAGTGATTGCCCGTAACGCGCAGACCGACACGCCCTCAGTGCGTGACACGTTTGCGATTTTGGCGTTTTTACGGGGCGCGAAAAATCCCGCGCTGCAAGACAAACTGGTGGCGTTGTTGCCGGATGAGCGGATGCGTGGTTTAGCCGCTTCGTGGCTTCCGCCCGCTCTGAAGGACCGGAAGTATGATGCGATGTTGGCTGCGGCGGATGTCGATACGTTGGTGTTGTCTTATACGGATGTCTTGCGTCTGGTCGGCCACGCCAATCTGGACCGGTTGCTTGCGGCGATGGATTCAAATATTCCGTTGTCGCAACTGATCGGTTCGAATTTGGACACGTTGCCTTCCAATGGTTTTGTTCAGCCGGTCGATTACGGTATCAACCGCTTGCCGGTGCCGACGGGGTACCAGAATCAGAGTTGTAGTTGTTCCGAACCGCCGCTTTTTTTTCCAAAGAAAAAAGTTCGGTAACTTCTTAGACCAGTTTTAGCAGTCAAAACAGGAGCGCACTCATGCCTACCCCGAAATCTTCTTCCTTATCGATATCGATGGTTATCGCCGGTTTGACGGTCTTTGTGTCGAGTTTCCCTTTGTTGGCACAGGATAGCCGTGGGTTTAAATTTAACAACCTCACGGTGTCGCCGTATGTCAACCTCGAATACACCTACGACTCGAATCCGTATTACAGTCAACAAGGATCACAAGGTAATCAGAACAAGAATTCTGCTCAAAACGACAGTGGCGACTCCATCCTGACGATTAATCCAGGCGTGGATCTGACCTATACCGGGAACGAGTGGGGTTTGTCCGGAAACGCATGGTATGGGCATGATTTGTATAATAATAGCACTCGACTGAATGCGGACCGGTATGGTGAGCGTCTCGAGTATTATCGCGAGTCGGCAAAAGGCTGGCGGCTGGTCTTGGGGGAAAATTATCTGAAAAGTGCGCAGAACGATTCGATCCTTGACGGCGGGCGGGGGCTCTGGCGCGATCGCGAGCAGTTTGAATGGACAGGCGCCTTGTCGTATGATGTGAGTGAGAAAACCAGACTGACGCTAAATGGTTTGTATTCGGATCTCTCTTATGCGAACGGAACGACGGCGCAGTACGCCGCTCCGTTGTATGGTTGGAAGGAATACACGGTCGGTTTGGAAATGGCCCGTAAATTGACCGAGAAGAGCAATCTGCTTGTTTCAGGTTCGTATCAGGAGTATATCAGCGACGGTGCTACTGGCGGGCTCTCTGATTCAAGCACAGGTTATACGCTGCAGGCCGGTTTAGGGTCGCGTGCCACAGAGCGGATCAACTATCGCGCGTTGATGGGTGCGTCCATGTTTGATTATGCGGGCGGCGACCAACTGGTGGGTTGGACCTACAGTTTGGATGCGAACTGGATCATCAGCAAGAAGTTGGCTGCCTCGGTCGCCGGCTCCAGTTATTTCCAACCGAGCGAGCAGCAGGCCAATCAGGCTGCGATAGTCTACACGCTTTCCGCCGGTTTGACCTATCGCCCGATGCGGAAACTGTCGACGCGTTTAGACGTGGCCTATCGCCGCGAAGAGAATCAGTATACGATAGGAACCGTCGCCGCCTCAACGGAGGAGATTTACTCCATCCGGGCCCGGGCGGATTATCAGTTGATGCGCTATGTGACGGTGTATGGCGGTCTCGAGTATGAGGATCAGCTCTCCGACGTCTCCGCTCAAGAGTTCGACCGGTACCGCGCGTCCTTGGGTTTGAACTTCAGGTACTGATTCGTCCGTGTGTCGACTCATGAAGACTCCGCCCTCACGACAGGATAACAGTGTGGGCGGATTTTTTATTCAGGCAAGCAGGGTGGCTGAGTTATGATGCAGAGGTTGCTGACAAAATACGGACTCGTTTCGCATATCGCGTGTGTCGTCTTGTTTCCTTTGCTTTTTATCGCACAGTCGCGTGCGTTGAACCTTGTTCCGTTGTTATGGTTGTCGTTGATCGCCTTGGAACTGATGGTGTTGCTCCCTTCCGTGCGCAGAGGGGAGACCTTGGCGGACGCACGCCAGCATCTTTGGCCCGCGCTTGCCTGGGATCCTTTGCTATATCTTGGGCTGGCCCTTGTCGGTGTTCTCTTGACCCAGTGGGCGAACAGTGGGTGTGAGCTGATCTACCTTACGGATGCGGATGTCTGGCAATTCAGTAAACCGGCTTTGGCGTGGGCGCCGTTTAGCGTGGAGACCTCTGCCGCACTCTCCTATGTTTCGGTCTTTTCGGCTTGTGTGGTAGTCGCGTTGACGCTCCGAGTGGCCGTGAGCAAGGAGTCGAAAAGGTTGTTGCTTCAGTGGCTGGCCGGGGTTAGCGGGTGCGTGGCTTTTTATTGCGTATATCAAGCCTGTCAAGGGGTTGAGCCATATGCTGGGAAAGCTCTTGTGCCAGGCGCAACCACCATGGGCACCTTCTATGGCTTCTGGCTGTTGCTGGGGATGGGCGGTTTTGTGGACGCGCTCGCGCGGCGTCAGCGGGGAATCGAGCCGCTCTTTCTTTTTGGCATAGTCGGTAATTTGCTCGGCATGATTTATTTCGCGAGTGCGCTGGCCCTCTGCTGCTATGGGGTCTTGACTTTATTTCTCTTTGTGTATGGGCTCATCTATTTAGGACCCTATGTCGCCAAATCCGTGCAGCTCAAACTTTTTCTACTCTCAAGCACTCTGGTTGCATGTGTGGCGCTGCTGTTGATTTTTGTTTTCCCCGGTAATCCGGTCGTTTCAAAAATCAAAGCCGCTTTGCCCTTGACCGCATATTGGGATGCTTTGATAGCCATTAAAAAAATCAAGGCCGCTGCGGCGTTGGGTATTTGGCAGGAGCATCCTTGGACAGGGGTTGGCGCGGACGGGTTCCGTCATTTTGCCGGTTTGACGGCTGTTGGCAAGGATTGGAGGGCGGTGAAAACCGATCCCGCCAGCGCGTATAACGACAGCTTGCAGTTCTTGTGCGAGTTTGGCGTATTGGGTGCGGGCTTGCTGTTGTCGGCCATCATCACGATGCTGGTTCCTCTTTGTTATCGCATGCGGATCGCTTTTAAAGAAGGCACGCATGACGAGAATGCGGGACGGTTCTTTCTCTTGCGGGTTTCTCCGATTGTTTTGACTGGCGTGTTGGCCATGTTGGTTTGTTTTCTTGAGAGCTGGATTGCCAATCCGTTTCGGTCGTATAGCCTTTTGTTGTCGTGGACGTGTGTGATGGTCGTGTTGCCCGCTTTTCTGCCAGCGCGTTCGCTCGCTGCCGCAAAAGGCTAGAGCCAGCAATTCGAATTTTGGCAAGGAAGCGCCTCACGGCGCCACTACGAACGCAAGAAAGCTTGAGGAATTCCGTTTGTAGAGTGCCCGTAAGGGCATTCTTTCATGGCGGACCAAGCCAAAATTAAAATTGCTGGGCTAGTGCAAAGAAGGCTTTCGTCCGGAGTGGCAGATGCTGTAAACTAAATCTTTTTTGGAGAACCCCGATGAGCGATACCGAGCAAGCATCTTCCGGTGATTCGAAGTTTGTCACCAAGCGCCCTGTGTATTACGGCGGTAACAGCAAGGCCATGTACTATGGCAGCCCGTCGCGTGCAGTCTATTACGGGGGCGGGGCGCATGCGGCGCATCCCGGCGGAGCGGGCGGCTATGGGGGTGGGGGTGGCTATTATTACGGCGGGGCGGGGACAGGGGTAGGCGATGACGAAGACTCGCTCATGGGTGCGGTCACGATCGGGCGCATGTTGCGCGTCTGCACGCAGCGGTGGGTGACGATCACCGTGTTTGTGATCATCGGGCTCATCGGGGCGTTTGCGGTCTTTAAGATCTCGCCGATGATCTATGAAGCCGAAAGCGTGTTCGAAATGAGCATACGGCGTCCGAGCATCATGGGCAATCGAGGGGCTGTTATCGATATGGACATGGGCACGTTGGACGAGGTGTTCAACACGCGGTTGGCGCGGTTGCGCAGCCGGGCGGTGATTGACCAGATCGTCAGCCAATACCGGAGCGACTATCCCAGTTCCACCGTTACAGATGCGCAGTTGATCTCGACGCTGGTCAGCTCGAAAATGGCCTTGCAGCGCCGTTCCCGTCTGATCCGGATTACGGTCCGTTCGACGGATCCGCAGTTGGCGACCGACCTGGCGAATGCCTATGCCAAGGCCTCGGAAATGTTTACGTCGGACCAGAACCGAAGCGAGTCCGAGGTTGCTGTCTCTTGGCTTTCGTCCACCACCGAACAGCAGAAGCGGAACTTGGAGCGTGCCGACAAGGAGATGTTGGACTTCCGCGTGGCGAATCAGCTCGACTTCATGGCGAGTGAAACCGAAAGCTCTCAGACCGCGCTGGTTAAACTCAACGGCGATATTTTGGCACTCGAGGGCGACATCTCCAAAGCGACGGAGTTGCGCAAGACGCTGGAGGCGATCCAGAGCGAGCCCGAGAAGTTTGGCTCGTTGCCCGACTCGGTGCCGCGTTCGCTTGAGATCGGTGCCGCGTATCAGCAGCTTCAGAAAACGTTGGCTGATAAGAACTCCTTGTTGGCGCGTTATACGGCGAACCATCCCGAGGTGAAGGTCAAGGAGAAGGAGGTGGAGGTTTTCACGCAGCAATTCGCGGATGTGGTGTTTAGGGCTCTCGACACCTGTAAGGCGAATTTGGATCTTTTGCAGCGCCAGTTGGCCCAGCTCACACCCAAGCGCGACGAACTCACCAAAAAGATGTCCGACTTGGAGCTGAAGATCGTTTCCGCCAAAATGAAACTCGAGCAGTTGGCACGGGAGCGTGAGGTGGCGGACAGCAGCTACAAGGCTTTGTTGGAGCGCACACGCGAAGCCCAGTTGGCCTCTGATGAGAACACGGCCATGATCAAGCAGGTGGAGTCGGCCCTTCGCCCGGAAAAGCCGGTCCTGCCGAACCCCTTGATTATTTTCCCCGCAGGGCCGATTCTCGGCCTGCTTCTGGGTGTGTTTTTCGTGCTGGTCTTGGATCACTTGGAGGACAAGATCGTCGGCATTTCGGATATCGAGCAGCGTCTGCGTCTCAAGACCTTGGCGGTGTTGCCTCATGTGCGCCGCAAGAAGCGTGAACAGTTGGCGCGGTTGGTGATCGATGATAAGTTCTCGCAGTTTGCCGAGGCGGTCGCGGGACTGCGGAACTTGCTCGATTCGCCGCGCTATCAGGACACAGCCAAGGTGCTGCTCTGCATGAGCACGCAGCCCGGCGAGGGCAAGACGATCACCTCGTGCAGTTTGGCCGCCTCGTGTGCGCAGAGCGGGCAAAAGACGTTGCTGATCGACTTCGACATGCGCCGCCCGCGGTTGGCTCGAATTTTCGAGAAGAAGCACACTGATTTCAACAGCCTGCCCCATACGTTGGCCAAAGCGGACGCCTCCCTTTTCGAAACCTTGCCGACGCCCTCGGGTGTCGAAAATCTCGATGTGGTCTTTTCCAAGGCATCCTCGGAACTCAGCCCGGCCAACATCATGGGCAGCGGCGCGATCGTCGAATTCTTCACTTGGGCGCGTGCGCATTATGACCGGGTCATCATCGACTCGCCGCCCTTCGGCATCGTCGGCGACGTGATGGTCTTGGCCTCGCTGGCCGACTCCGTCATGATCATGTGCTGTCCCGACCGGACGCGCTACCAGCCGATCAAACATGCGGCCCGACACCTTACCGAGGCTGGCGCGCGCGTGATCGGCGTGATCGTGAACGATGTGGACTTTGGCCGCCGCAACCAGTTCAGCCAGTACGATTATCACTACCGCTATGCCTATCGCTACACCTCGCGGTATGGCGCGTATGGACAGGGCAAGAAAAAGCTGAGCACCGGCGATAAGAAGCCCGCAGGGGCCGCAAGCAAGCCGCTTTATGGCGGCGATGATCTGACCCCCACCGTTGTGCCGAACCGGCAGGATATCGTTGATGCGTCCATGACGGATGACGAATAGGAGTGTGCGGCATGAAGCGTGTGATGGTAACAGGGGGCGCGGGGTTCATCGGGTCAGCGGTGATCCGGCATCTGTTCCAGACGGACGCTTATCGTGTTCTGAATCTGGACAAGCTGACCTACGCAGGGAATCTGGAATCGCTGAAGGCTGTGGCGGATAACCCGCTCTACAGCTTTTTTCAGGCCGACATTTGTGATCGCACTGCGGTCGGACGCGTGTTTGAGGAGTTCCGGCCCGACGCCGTCATGCATCTCGCGGCCGAGTCCCATGTTGACCGCTCGATCGACGGGCCTTCGGCGTTTATCCAAACCAACATCGTCGGGACCGCCACGCTGCTGGAGGCGGCTACTGCCTACTGGAGGTCGCTTCCTGAAGGGTCAGTTGAAAAAGCGACCTTCCGGTTCCAGCACATTTCGACGGATGAGGTCTACGGCTCACTGGGTGCGGAAGGGCTCTTCACGGAGTCTACGCCGTACGATCCGCGGTCGCCCTACTCGGCCAGCAAGGCCGCTTCTGACCATCTCGTCATGGCGTGGCATCACACCTATGGGCTTCCGGTCTTGATCACCAACTGTTCGAACAATTACGGTCCTTTTCATTTTCCCGAGAAACTGATTCCGCTGGTCATCTTGAACGCACTGGACGGCAAGCCCTTGCCCGTCTATGGAAAGGGAGACAATGTGCGCGACTGGCTCTATGTCGAGGACCACGCCAAAGCGCTGTGCCTGGTTCTCGAGAAGGGCGTGCCGGGTGAAACCTACAACGTGGGCGGCAGCAACGAGCGCACTAACCTTCAGGTGGTCGAAACCATTTGCGCGGCGCTGGATGACCTCCGACCTCCGACCGCAGGCATCAAGGTCTCAAGCTACCGGGAGTTGATCACGTTTGTGGCCGATCGCCCAGGACACGACAAACGGTATGCGATCGACGCGACGAAGCTGCGGACCAGGTTGGGTTGGGTGCCGGAGGAGAACTTCGATACCGGCATCCGCAAGACGGTGCAGTGGTACCTCGACAATGCGTGGTGGTGGCGTCCGATCCGTGAGCGCAAATACGCGGGGCAGCGACTGGGGAAGGTGTAGCCCGCAGATGTGCGCGCACGGCCAAAGGTCAGAGGTCGGAGATCAGAGGTCAGATAAGCAGAGACTGGATGAAAGTCATGCGGCTAAATTCAGCAAAGGATCTTGAGGTTTATAAGAAGGCGTATGCTGTGTCGATGGAGATCTTTCGACTAAGCAAAGAGTGGCCGACTGAAGAACGATACGCTCTGATTGACCAGATACGACGCAGTTCCAGATCGGTATGCAGTAATCTCCGTGAAGCTTGGGCCAAAAGACGATATGAAGCACATTTTGTATCGAAACTATCAGACTGTGATGGTGAAAACAGTGAAACGGACACATGGCTTGATTACGCTCGAGACTGTGGATATCTTAAAAAAGAAACACATCAGGCACTAACATCAGGCGTTGTAGAAATTGGAAAAATGGTGGGCGCTATGTTGCACAACCCTCAACCATTCTTGTTAAACTCAAGTGTGTGAAGCGACCTCCGACCCCTGACCTCTGCTCTCCGATTTCTGACTTCTGACCTCTGACCTCTGACTTCTGATCTCCGAAAGTGAGGAATAAAGTGACGAAACGTAAGGGAATAATTCTCGCCGGCGGCGCCGGCACGCGGCTCTACCCGATCACACAGGTCATGTGTAAGCAGCTCCTGCCCGTGTATGACAAGCCCATGATCTATTATCCGCTCTCGACGCTGATGCTGGCGGGTATCCGGGAAGTCCTCATCATCTCCACGCCCGAGGCCACGCCTGTGTTTCGAAGTCTTCTGGGCGATGGTTCGCAGCTCGGCATGCGGCTTGCGTACAAGGTCCAGGAGAGGCCGAACGGGTTGGCGCAAGCGTTTGTGTTGGGCCGCGAGTTCATCGGCGACGATCCGGTCTGCCTCGTGCTGGGGGACAACATCTTTTACGGGGACGGCTTGCGGCGGATGTTGGAGGAGGCCGCTGCTTCGGACGGCGCGACGGTATTCGGCTATTACGTCAATGATCCGGAGCGCTATGGGGTTGTCAGTTTCGACCGCGACGGCAGAGCTGAAGCCATCGAGGAGAAGCCGGTAAAGCCGAAATCAAACTATGCGGTTGTGGGACTCTACTTTTACGACAACTCGGTGGTCGATGTCGCCGCGGACCTGAAGCCCTCGGCGCGCGGTGAGTATGAGATTACCGATTTGAACCGTGAGTACTTGCAGCGGGGGGCTCTCAAGGTCAAAAAGATGGGGCGCGGGTACGCCTGGCTGGACACAGGGACGCATGATTCGTTGGCCGATGCGACGG
This sequence comes from bacterium, assembly GCA_025360845.1. Taxonomy (GTDB): domain Bacteria; phylum Verrucomicrobiota; class Kiritimatiellia; order RFP12; family UBA1067; genus JAHFSX01. The sequence goes on along the minus strand of JANYBJ010000191.1, from coordinate 2,234 downwards.
CCTTTGTTAAGGCGATCCAGGACCGGCAGGGGCTCAAGATCGCCTGCATTGAAGAAATCGCCTGGCGCATGGGGTTCATTGATCGTACACAGCTTGCGCGTTTGGCGGATTCGCTTAAAAAATCAACATATGGCGAGTATTTATCACACTTGTTGACACGCGATATCGCATGAGTTGTCACTTGCTTCTCTTATCGTCCTGTGATAATTTTATACAGCAAACAGAACCGTGCTTTGGCAGTTCAGGACGTGTTCGGCTTCTGAATGCATAATTCGTTTGTGATTAAAGAGTTACAAAGTATCAGGATAGATGTGTCCGCATACTTTTCGGGGACGGAGTCTGCCCTGAGTTGATTTTCAAGGCTTTTGCTCTTTCCGGTTTCGGTCGTTATCTGATCGGACATGCTGGGGGGCGCTTTAAGGAACACACCCATGAGTAAACTGACGACGCGCCATGTGTACACTTCCGAATCAGTCTCGGAAGGGCATCCCGATAAAGTCTGTGACCAGATTTCGGATGCGATTCTGGATGCCTGTATGGCCAACGATCCCACCGCGCATGTGGGTTGCGAGACTGCGGCGGGAACCAATCTGGTGGTCAATGTCGGCGAGATCACCTGCAATAACTGGGCGAAGATCAACCCTCAGGCGATCGCCCGCGATGTGGTCAAGGACATCGGCTATGACACCCCCTCCGAAGGGTTTAGCTTCGACACGTTCAACTACGTCAGCGCGTTGCACGGGCAGTCGCTCGATATCGCTCAGGGCGTCAACAAGATGAAGCTCGAAGATCAGGGCGCGGGAGACCAGGGCATGATGTTCGGCTACGCGTCGAACGCCACACCGCAGCTCATGCCCGCGCCGATCGTCTATGCGCACAGCCTGCTGCAGTTCTTCACCGCGTTGCGCAAAAACGGCGAGATCGCCTATCTCCGGCCCGACGCGAAGGCGCAGGTCAGCGTGCTGCACGACAGCGGCATCGCCAAAGAGATCACGACGGTCGTGATTTCGCATCAGACGCGCGAGGTGCCGATCACCAAGATCCGTAAAGCGTTGGAAGAGGCCGCCCGCGCGTTTCTGAAGGACACCGGGATGCTGACCAACAAGACCAAGTTCTACATCAACCCCACCGGTCGCTTTGTGATCGGCGGTCCCTGCGGCGACTCCGGCCTGACCGGCCGTAAGATCATCGTCGACAGCTACGGCGGCGTGGGCTCGCATGGCGGCGGCGCGTTCTCCGGCAAGGATCCCTCCAAGGTGGATCGTTCGGCGGCCTACTATTGCCGCTACGCCGCCAAGAACATCGTCGCCGCGGGTCTGGCGGACAAGTGCGAGATTCAAGTGGCCTACGCGATCGGCGTGTCCAAGCCGCTCAGCATCAACGTCAGCACCTACGGCACCGGCAAGGTCGCGGAGGAGAAGATCGAGAAGGTCTTGATGTCGAACGAGATTTTCGACTTCCGGCCCGGCATGTTGATTCAGGACCTCGGCCTGACCAAGCCCAAAGGCTGGTCCTACCGCAAGACCTCGAACTACGGGCACTTCGGCCGTGAAGGCTTCCCGTGGGAAAAGACCGACCGCGTCTCAGCCCTCCGCTCCGCCGTCGGGATCAAATGAGATTGAATAGCTCACACAAAGGCACGAAGGTCACAAAGGATGGATCCGGTATTGGAGAAGATCGCATCGGATGTCATCAATGCATCCTATGCGATTCATACTGAATTTGGACCTGGATTGCTCGAACGGGTTTACCAGCTATTGCTTGTAAGCAAACTGCGTGGAATGGAGTATCACGTCGAGTGTGAAGTTCCTGTTACGTTTTCATATGAAGGCGAAACATTTCATGACGCTTTTCGTGTTGATATTCTTGTGAATAAGACCTTGATTGTTGAACTTAAATCAGCGGAAATCATGTTGCCGGTCTATGGTAAGCAAGTTCTGACTTATTTGCGCCTGATGCATTTGCGTCTTGGGCTGCTGATCAACTTTGGTATGGCCCATCTAAAGGATGGCATCAAGCGGGTGGCGAACTGATTAGCTCGCCCTCCACTTTGTGTACTTTGTGCCTTCGTGTGATAAAGGGAGTTTTATGAATTACAAAGTCAAAGATATCGGCCTCGCCGATTGGGGTCGCCGGTCCATCGAGATCGCCCTTGGTGCCATCGCCGGCGCGAAGAGTGCGTTTGCCATCGGAATCAATCTGGGTAATCCTTTGGCCGACGAATTCGACAACGA
>JANYBJ010000182.1 GCA_025360845.1 bacterium | reverse complement strand
TTCATTTCGGAATCTTGCCCTGCCGTGCCTTGCGGGCTTGTCGGATCTCCTTCGTGACGTCGTCGGACGTCAATCCCGTTTCACGAACAACCGAATCGCCGAATGCAAAAAGGCTGTCCCAGCGTTTCTGCCTTTGAATATAAAGTCGCGCCGCCTCACGCAGAAGTTCGGATCTGGATCGTGCTTCTCGTTTAGCAAAGGCATCCACTTCGCGGATGAGCGTGTCTTGGAACGAAAGATTGAAGGTTACCGTACTCATGGGTATAACATACAAAGTTTGTATTGAGGTTGTCAATACGCCAAGGGCTCTAACGTTTTTCGAAAGTGGACAGATTCTGCTTCAGCACCTCGGATGTGGGCAGGATCACGAGGTCGCCCGGCAGGCAGTTTTCGGCGATCTCGCAGGTGACCTTGAACAGGTCTTCGCCGCTGTTTTTCAGCGTGAAGACGGCTTTCAGGACGTGGTCGCCCGGCGCGAGCGCCACGTTGCCCCAGGCTCCCCTCTGAATGGCGGTGCCGATACGAGCGCTGTCGACCGTCACTTGGACCGGGCCTTCGAAGTCGAAGCGCAAAGGCGTGGGGCGGGAGACGCGAAGAACGGCGACGGCAGTAACGGTTGATCCTGTGGGGCTGGAGCCGAGAAGCGTGCCCAGGCTCATCGCGCCGTGGACGGTGATGTTCGTCAGCGGCTGCCACCCGTGGCCGTCGGAGGCCACCCATTGACAGATGCGGTTCTGGGTGAGCGTGCCGAGCGCGTCGCGGCAGGAGAACGACCAGCCGTCGCCGCTGAAGGCGACGGTGGCAGGAAGACGGAAGAAGCCTTTCGGGCCCGCGGGCGAGCGCGCTGGCACCTTGATCTCCGTGGTCGCGCCCGGCGCGAGGCGTGCAACGGAGTTGCTTGGGAACTGCCAGCCGGGCACGCCCGCGAAGGTGACGGCGCAGGCGGTTTCCGGGGCGGTCGGCGCGAGTCCGGCCTGAAGCGTTACGGTGGCCTCAGTCTCACCCTCCGAGGCGAGCAGGCGGGTCATGCCGCCGTCCCAGTTCTGGATGCGGAGTGACGCTCCGAGCAGGGACTCGGCCACGCGCATATCGAGCGTGCTGTCAGACGGCGTGGCGGCGGAGAGGACGCGGAGGGCTTTCAAAATCGCATCTCGCGCGGCTGCATCGCTTCGGGGATCGGTGGCTGCGGTTTCGGCAATCGTGCGGGCCAGCGACTTTTTCAGCACTTCCCAAGCGGGCGGCGGCGTGCCGCCGAGTGCGGCCTCGGCGCCGGCCAGCAGGGTGAGCACCCGCTCGGCGGGATGCATGGTCGCCTGCTGCCGCGCAACCGTGTCCAGCGGCTCGCGCACGTTCTCGAAGCGGTTGTCGCGCAGAACCACGCTGGCCGCGTGCTTCGCGCCGACCGCGAGGCCGGTGTCGGCGTTCCTGACCACACAGTCTTCGATCACGCCATTCGCGCTATTCATGTCGATGCGGGCGTTGTTGTGGAGGAGTCCGCGCCGGATGACGCAGGAGCGGGTGAGGGTGCGCTCGTTGCCATTGTCGATAATCGACATGACCGAATCGCGCGGCGGCATCTCGTTGTTCGGTCCACGATAGCCGCTGCCTTCCAGAATCTGATTGTCGAGGTATTGCACGAACCAGAGAGGGATGATGCCGTCGTAGTCCATGCCGAAACCGAGAAAGCCGCCCGAACGTGAACAGCGGTTTCGCGCGAGCACGCCTTCGGTGAGGCCACCGTAGAGCTGGATCGCTATGGAGGAGTCCTCCGTGTCGTTGTCCACATAGAGCAGGTGGCGGCGCTCGGCGGCGACCACGAAGCGCGAGGTGGCGTCGGGCGTGATCGACCACGGGCGGTCGAGGGTCACGAGGTTGTTGGTCAGGGCCGTGATGGTGCGGGTCTGGCCCGCGCCGCGGCCTTCGACGAGCTGGACGTTCTGGCCGATCCAGTAATCAGGGCCGTCGCGGTAGCCGACTTTCTCCGCGCCGAAGTCGAGGGTCAGACGCGTGCCCTCGCAACGGGCGGGCAGGAGGCCGCGGAAGGCGGTGCGTGCGCCGTCGTGCGTGATGCTCTCGCGGTTGTTGGTGAAGAGGTCGTGCTGGCGGTTGCTGCCCCAGTAGAGGTTGCGGCAGACAGGCGCGATGCTGTAGGTGCAATTGTAGGCGTCGTTGTCTTCGAAGATCACCTTGTCGCCGCCGACCACGGCCCAACCGGAGCCGTTGATGCGGCAGTTGCGGATGTGCAGGTACTCGGCGGAGAGCACGAAGTAGAGGGTGGTGGAGCCCTCCTTCGAGGAGTAGATGTCGCAGTCCTCGACACGGACATTGCGGGCGTCGCGGATCACAAGGCCGTTGCCTTGCAAGTAGGCGCGTTTCTCGTATTCGTCCGTGTTTTTGATCAGGTACTGGTCGATGATCAGCTTGAGGCGGACGCGCCGGACGGTGATGTCGTGAGCGCTCGAGTCGTCGAGGCGGACCCCGCCGCCAAGCTCGTGTTTGCCGGCTGCAGCGTTTTTGCAGACGATGCCATTGCGGTATTTGCCTGCGTGGATAAAGAGGTCCTCGATGCCGAAGGCGCTGGTGCCTTCGATGAGATTTTCGGGCGGCTCCCCGCAGTCGGGCCAATAGAGCGAAGTGGTCTCGCGCGACTCGCCGCGGAGCAAGGTGCGCTCGGGAATCCGCAACGTGCCGTTGCACTGGAAACGTCCGCGCGGCAAATAGACGATGCCTCCACCATTGGTCGAAGCCATAGCGAGCGCGGCCTGCAGCGCCAGCGTGTCGTCCAGTCCGTCATTGGGAATCGCACCGAACCGGGTCACGTCGAAACGGTCGGTCTTCCATACCTCCTGGTAGGGGCGTATGTTGACTGAACCGGCGTTTCGCCAACCGTCCTGGCCTCCGTCGCCGTTGTGGGCGTAGACGTTGTAGATGCCCACGGGAAGATCGGACGGGAGCGTCGCATCGAGAGACCAAAGGTCCGCTTTCGTCAGCTTCAATTCGATGCGGCGCTCTGGGGTTGTCAACACGACGCGGGCCTTATTGTCGCGGGACAGGCAACGTCCGAAAAGACGTAGCCAGCCTCCAGGTGAGGCTTCACCGCCCAAATCCCCTTGAATCCACCAGGCCACCGGCTCATTCAAAACGAAGGGGTCAGAGGCCGCTCCGGTTTCGGAAATGATCCGGCAGGCGGCAAGCCCCGCGTCAAACGCGCGGGGATACTCGAAACACACTCCGGTCTCTGTAACCTTTGCGGGGCGAATGCGCTGCGCCTTACGAAAGTCGGGCTTTTCGGCAGTGCGCGGCTTTTTTGGCGAACCGTTTCGAACGTTTACCATTTCGACGACTGAATTCGTTCCCCATGCGCCGCCATGCACTTGAACGAGTTCGCCCGGTGCTACTGGTGCGGACCACCAGACGGCTGCGGGTTTATCTTGGGCTGTTGCGAAGGCGACAAGTAGAGAAGCGAAAGCGATATAACAAAAGTGACGCATGACAAACAGTTTCCTTTGCATCAAGTGCGAAAAAGGGAATGCGGGATCGCCCCCTAGTCCGACTAAAACGTGACCCAAACTTTACCGCGCCTGCTAACCCTTGTCGAGCATGCGGTGAAACTGCGGTTTCGGCATGCGGACAGGATTGACCGTTCCAGCCGAAAAGGGTTTAATGAGGCCTGTCATTAGACGGAGGAGTCATGCGTGTTTCTTTTCGGTCGCGGTCCGCACTGTGTTTGATCGCGTTGGTTTTGTCGGGCGGGTGTGCGCATATCCGGGTTCCTGTGCCGCACTGGCCGTGGCACAAGGAACGGTCGGGCGATCAGGATCTGCGGCAGAAGTCCGAATCCGGCGATACGGCCGCACAGTACATGCTGGGCTTTTCCCTGCTCTATGGGGAGGGTATGCCCCGCAACATTGACGAGGGGCTGACGTGGTTGCGCAAGTCGGGTGACGCCGGCTATCTCAAGGCGCAGTCCGCCTTGGGGCTTCTGTTTCTGAAAGGTGTTCCCGATGTCCCCAAGAACGAAAGCGAGGCTGTGAAGTGGCTTGAGAAGGCCGCGGCACAGGGCAGCGCGGCGGCGCAGGCCAACCTGGGGGCGCTTTGTCTTTCCAAGGACAGCCCGGTGCGTGACCCCGAGGCCGGCGTGGTGTGGCTGAAGCGCGCGTCGGAGCAGGGCGACGTGACGGCGCAGCTCGCCTTGGCGCTGATGTACCACAAGGGCTATGTGGTGGCACAGAACGACGAGGAGAGCGTGCGCTGGTACCGCAAGGCGGCCGAGCAGGGGAACAAAGACGGCCAGACCAATCTGGGCATCGCCTACTACCGGGGCAAGGGGGTTGCCCAATCGTTCGATGAGGCCCGCAAGTGGTTCGAACTTGCCGTCGCGCAGGATGACGGTGCGGCGATGTCGAACCTCGGGGTGATGGTCGGCAAAGGCGAGGGGTTCCCGAAAGACGAGGCAAAGGCGGTCGAGTGGTTCCGCAAGGCCGCTGAGCGGGGCGACCGTGACGGGCAGAGCAATCTGGGCGCGGCGTATTACCGGGGCAGCGGGATCGGACAGGACTACGCCGAGGCACTGAAATGGTTTAAGGCTGCGGCGGAGCAGGGGCATGCCTTGGCGCAGTTCCGCCTCGGCCTCATGCATGGGATGGGACAAGGCGTGGTTGTGGATGCCGCGGAGGCGGCGAAGTGGATCGGCAAAGCGGCCGAGCAAGGAAATCCGCAGGCCGTGAAGTGGCTGCAGGAACATGCGGCTGGGAAGTGAGCTTCTCAGCGTTTGTGTGCCCGTAAGAGCAGTCATGTACACTGGAAACGCCTTACGGCGTCACTACAAACGGGACACTTGACTCAATTCGTAGGCTAGTGTAATGTCCCGCAAATAACTAGACAGTGTACCTTAAATTCTATTGACAGGATGGCAGGATGAAACAGGATGAATAACGAGTTAGTCCTGAAAATCCTGTCAAACCTGTCAAAAAAAACCGGTTTAAGGTGACTGTCATGTGTATA
>JANYBJ010000153.1 GCA_025360845.1 bacterium | reverse complement strand
CGCCGTGCGGATGGGCCGGCGCATTTACGACAATCTCAAGAAAGCGATGATGTTCATCCTCTCCGTCCACATACCGATCGCCGGCCTTTCCCTGATTCCCGTTCTGCTGAAATGGCCGCTGATCCTTTCCCCGGTGCATATCGCCTTTCTCCAGTTGATCATCGATCCCGCCTGCACGCTGATCTTCGAAGCGGACAAGGAGGAGTGTGATGTCATGCAGCGGAAGCCTCGCAGCATCCAGGCGAAGCTCTTCAGCGGGCGGACGCTTGTCAACTGCTTCTTTCAAGGCGGACTGACGCTTGCGGTCACCCTTGCCGTGTACATGTTCGTGCGTCGCGATCACTCCGACGAGTCGGCCCGCGCCTTGGCGTTTCTCACGCTCGTGGTCTGCAACTTGGGGATGATCCTGTCAAACCGCTCATTGACCCGGACGGGGTTCAGCATGCTGCGGGTGAAGAATGCGGCCTTCAAATGGGTCATGTTTGGAACCGTCGCGGTTATGAGCCTCATCCTGACCGTGCCCTTTCTCGAGAAGCTGTTCCGCTTCGGAGCGGTCACCTGGACCGACCTGTGCATTGCTCTTACAGGAGCGTTTGTGACGGTCGCTCTGATGGAACTTGTGAAGCTGGTTTCGCTGTGCTGGAAAAAGAGGCACGCGCGATGAGCCTGTTTGCGCTTACGCTTGTTTATCCTCCAAACAGCCTCTATAATGCCCGCAATGACTTCACAGCAAAAATCGAAAGCGCGGGTGGTGGCGATCGTCGGGCGCCCCAATGTCGGCAAATCGGCGGTGTTCAACCGCATCGCGGGCAAGCGGATCGCCATTGTACATGACGAGAGCGGCGTGACCCGCGACCGCCTCATGCGCGAGGTGGATTGGGACGGGCAGCGGTTCAGCCTGATCGACACCGGCGGCGTCATGGTGCTCAACAGCCAGACCGTGAAGAACCCCATCGAGGCGGGCATCCGCGCGCAGGTGGACGCGGCGTTGGGCGATGCGGCGGCGGTGATCCTGGTAGTGGACGTGCAGCAGGGTGTGCATCCGATGGACGAGGAGGTCGCCCGCATCGTCCGTAAGGTCGGCGTGCCGTGCGTGGTGGCGGTCAACAAGTGCGATGAGCCGCGGCACGAGGCGGGCGCGGCCGAGTTTTCGCGCCTGGGCTTCCCGTTCTATGCGGTTGCGGCGCAACATAACCGCGGCATGGACGAACTGATGGCGGCCGTCTTGCCCCATTTGCCCGAAACGGCGAACGAGACGATTGAAAAGCCGCTGCGCGTGGCGGTGGTGGGCCGCCCCAACGCCGGCAAGTCCTCTTACATCAACCGCCTGTTGCGCGCCGACCGCGTGATCGTCTCCGAGGTGGCGGGAACCACGCGCGACTCCATCGACGTGCCGTTCACGATCGGCCATGGCGCCCAGGCGCGTCATTACATTCTGGTGGATACGGCGGGCATGCGGCACAAGCACCGCATCGACAACGCGGTCGAGCGCTTCAGCCTGTTCCGCGCCGAGGAGAGCGTGAAGGACGCCGACGTGGTCGTGCTGGTGCTGGACCCGGACTTGGGGCCGACGGTGCAGGACAAGCACATCGCGGCGCTGATCCAGGAGAACCAGAAGGGCTGCGTGATCCTCATGAACAAGTGGGACCTCGCCATGGCGAAGGGGATGACCCAGACCCAGGCGGAGCCGCTCCTGCGCAAGATCATGCCCTTCATGAGCTTCTGCCCAATCCTCTTTGTCTCTGCGACAGAAGGGCTCAACGTGCGCAAGAGCGTCGACGTGATCGACGCGGTGGCGGCGCAGACGCGCCTGACCTTGCCCACGGGCATGTTAAACCGCACCTTGGTCGAGGCGACCAAGCGTGTCGTGGCTCCGGCCAAGGCGGGCCACCGGCTGCGCGTGTACTATGCCACGCAGGTGGGGGTGGCTCCGGTCGCCATCCGCATGTTCGTCAACGATCCCAAACTGGCGACCAAGCAGTACACCGACTTTATGATCCGTTCGCTGCGCGAGCGGTTCGGGCTGGAAGGCGCGCCGGTGGTCATTCATTACCGCGCCCGCACGCGTCCCGAGCCGGGAACCCGCGGTGCGGCTGCGGCCGCCGGGAAGAAGCCGCCGAAGGGCGGGGCCCTTCCGCTCGAAGACGGGGACGAGATGAACGCCGATGAGCGGTTCAACGGCGAGATCGACTGATGCCGAGGGGGGCAGATCGGCCAGAAGTTGCCTGCGGGTGCATGAGAGGAGAGCGGCCATGCGGAATAAGGTGACGGGGATTCTGCTGTTGCTGGTGCTATGTGCGGCATCAGCCTTTGCGGGCGAAGACGGCGCAACGGTGTACACGCTGGTCGTGCCGTCGGCCCGTTTCATCCTGCAGCTCGGCGTGCTGGTGCTTGCCGCCAAGACCGGCGGACGGCTTTTACACAGCTGGCACATGCCCCGCGTGCTGGGCGAACTCGGCGCTGGAGTGCTGGTTGGCCCTTATCTGTTGGGCGGCTTGGCGCTCCCGTTCTTTCCTGAAGGGCTGATGGGCGATGCCGCAGTCCTGTTCAGGGCGCAGGGGCCGGTATACGGCATTCTGACGATTTCTCTGGTCGTGTTCTTCTTTCTCATCGGACTCGACACCGACCTTCGGCAGATACGACGCGCCAAGGCGGGAGGTGTTGCCGCGGGCGTCGGCGGGTTCGCGCTCGCTTTCGTTGCGACGCTCGTCGTTCTCGACAAGGTGGCGCCTGTGCTGGCTGGCGAAAACGGATGGTGTTGGACCTCGCCGCAGGTTCTGCTGATCGGGACGATGGTTTCCGTGACCTCGCTGGGCATGCTCGGGCGGATGCTGGCGGAGCGACAGCGTCTGGAGTCGCCTGCCGGCCATGTGGCGCTGACGGCTGCGCTCACCGACAACATGCTCGGGCTGTTTCTTTTGACCGTGTTCTCGGGAGCCGCGTCTGCCGTGGCTGCGCGGGCCGAGCCGTCCTTGGAGTTGCTGGCGTCTATGGCGCTGCGGACCTTGCTCGGGTTCGGGTTCATCGCCCTGTGCGGCTTTCCCATCGCGCGCTACGTGAACGGGCTCGCCCTGCGCGAAAAGAACTACACCAGCGCCTTCGCGGTTTCCGCGGCCTGCCTGCTGATCGCGGGTGGCGTGATGGGAGCGATGGGGCTGTCGGTTGTGGGCGGCGCGTACATGATGGGCGTCGCCTTCTCCACGACGGACCTGCGGCACGAGATCCACGAGCGCCTCGATTTCGTCAGCGTGGTGCTTCTGCCCGCCTGCTTCGCGGCGGTCGGCATGCAGGTCGACCCGCGTCTGTTTGTCGATGGCACGGTCGTGGTCGGCATCGTGATGATTGTGACGGGCGCCCTGCTCGCCAAGTTCGTGGGCGGTGCGATTCCGGCGGCTTTGGCCGGGCTGAATGCGACCGGGTGCCTGCGGGTGGGGGTGGCGTCCTTGCCGCGCGGAGAGATATCGGTCGCCATGCTGGCTGTCGTGGTTGGCATGGCGGCGCTTCCCCCCGGCTTGCTGGCCGCCGTTGTGGCGCTCACGGTCTTTACCTGCGCGTGTGGCCCGTTGCTGGCGAACATCGCCTTCGCGGGCGGCGGGAGCGGCACCCGCAAGAATTATATGGCTCCTGACCCGGTGAAGATTGTCTTCCTGTTTCCCTCCCGCCAGGCTGCGATGCTGATGGTCAGTCGCACGGTTGAGATCTTCGAGGACGACGGTTTCTATGCGCACCGGCTGAACCGCCATCAGGTGCTCTACCGGATCAGCCGCGAGTCGCAGGTGATCCATCTGCACGCTCACGAGGGCGAGGTCACCTTCGAGTGTTCCGAGCAGGAGCGCCCGCTGATCAACACGGTGATGCTGGAACTCTCTTCGGGTGTTGAGCAGAGCTTGCGCGAGTTGCAGAGGCCGCTCGATGACGTGCTGCTGCGCAAGAATATGCAGAGCGCGCCCCTCTCTTCGGCCGCGGCGACGGTGACGGGAATGCAGCGCAACCGGTTCACGGTCGAGACGCTGAAACCCAGACTGCTGGCGACGACCAAGCAGGGCGCGATTTCGGAACTGGTGAGCCTGCTGTACGAGAACGGCCTGGTGATGGACCGCGAACGTGCGGTGCAGGCGGTGTTCGAACGCGAGCAGAGCCTCTCCACCGGTCTGGAGTTCGGCTTGGCGATTCCTCACGCGCGCACGGATGCCGTGACGCATCTGGTCTGTGCGATCGGCCTCAAAAAAGAGGGGCTGGAGTTTGACGCGATCGACGGCAAGCCGGCCCGCATCGTGGTGCTGGTGCTGGCGCCCGACAGCGCGGCCACGCCGCAGCTGCAGCTGATCGCGCAGTTGTGCCGCTTGCTGAATGAGCCTGGCCGCGCAGCGCTGCTGGCTTGCGAGACGGCCGAGGACATGTTCGGTGTGCTGACGGCCAGCGCGGGCAGCGCCGCGGCCGCCGCGCCGGGCAAGCAGCTCTCGCCCATGCCCGCCTGCCTGCAGTGGCAGAGCATCTCGCTTGACATGGCGCCCGCCGATCAGGACCAGGCGCTCTCGCTGCTGCTGGCGCTGTGCGCACGCAGCGGGGCGGTGGGGGCCGTGGAGGAGGTCCGTAAGGATATCCAGGCGCTGCCCCTCTTGGCGCCCGAGATGATCGGCGGCGACGTCGCGGTCTTTGCGGTCGCGACGCCGAATGTGTACCGCACGGTCGTGGCGCTGGGCGTGAGCGCGCAGGGCGTGGCCTATGCGGGCGGACGTTGCCGCGTGTGGGTCATGGTGCTCTATCCGGCTTCGGCTTCGACAGGGGTCGTCCGCGTAAAAGAGGCGTTGGCGCGTGCGCTGGATGCAAAGGGCTTAGGCTTAACCGCGCTGTTGTCCGCCAAGACCAGCAAAGAGGCGCTCGACGTGCTGCTGAACAATTATGAGGGACCCGGTCGCGAGCCGTCGCTCTTGAAACCGCTCGGCGTCGTGCGCTCCTGAGAGCGAAAGACCCTGATAAAGTGGGCCACGCTGTTGAAGCCGCAGCAGAAACAGATTTCCGTGACTGATTTTTCGCTGCGGCGCAAGAGTTTCTTGGCTTCTTCGACCCGCACGCGTTGGACATGGCGCGTGAACGAGATCCCGGTGCTTTGCTTGAACACATGCGAGAAATGCGCCGGCGACAACCCCGCGTAAGCCGCCGTATCGACAAGCCCAAGCCCGAGATTGGGATCGGTAAAACACCTGCACCACGAAAGGCAAGGTCCAAGCCTACGTCCAGTTCAAGCAGCCCCTGCCCGACGGCTTCGAGCGACTCGGCCTGTGGCCCGTGGATTTGCTCAGCCGCCTTGCGCCTTGCGCCGCCCGCCCGTAAATCGCTTTGCCTTTGAAATAATGTGCCGATTGCTGGATGAAACTCGACAGGCGGCTCAGGTGTCTGTATTTTAATCAAACAATGTACATCAGTTGTATTGCGGATGCGGGGTTTGTCTGTGTGGACTCGCCCGCTACGCGGGGTTGGCGCCTTTGGGGGGGGGACGCGATATGAAGAAGACGATGCTTATGACCATCGCTGCGGGGTTCGGGTTGAGCGCCGCGGTACAAGCTGGACAAACACTCACCTATGTTGACCTCGTGAACCGGTTGACCGATCTTGAATACCTGTCCACGCTGCCGGAACCGGGCGAGAAGTGCTCGCTGTGGTCGAGTTATGACCGCGCCAGCAAATATGACGAAACGACCGGCAAGTACGTGGCTTGGGACGCCAACGGCGACGGCTCCGGGATTATCCGCAAAGAGGGGGAGCAGTCGGTGATCGCCGAGATGGAAGGTCCGGGCTGCATCCGTCGCACCTGGTCCGCCACGGCGGGCAAAGGGCATGTGAAGATTTTCCTCGATGGCGCGACCGAGCCCGCCGTGGACCTGGCCTTCGATGATTATTTCAGCAGGAAATCCGAGCCGTTCATGTATCCCGCGCTGGTGTACAAGACAGCCGCAAACGGCTATGACAACTTCGTGCCCATTCCGTATCAAAAATCCTGCAAGATCGTCGCCGAAAAAGACTGGGGCAACTATTACCAGTTCACGTATACCACGTTTCCGAAAGGCACCGTGGTGCCCACGTTCAACCGCGCGCTGACGCCGGAAAGCATGGCCGCACTGTACGCGGCCGACGCGAAGTTGAGCAAGGGGCTGGGCTGCGACCCGGCCGGGAAGCGCGCGGGCGAAATATCGCTCAGCGTCCCCGTAACCGTGGCCGCCGGACAAACGGCGACGGTCGCGAAACTGACCGGCGGCCGCGCCCTCACCGCATTGAGCGTGAAGGTAGATCCCGCGAACACGGCCGACCTGGAGGTCGCGTTGCGCGCGGTGACGCTGAGCATCCGCTGGGACGGGGAAGCCGCGCCGAGCGTGTGGGCGCCGCTGGGCGATTTCTTCGGCACGGCCCCGGGCGTGAACAAATACGGCTCGCTGCCTCTGGGCATGACCGAGACGGGTTTTTACTCCTATTGGTACATGCCGTTTGCCTCGGAGGCGCTGGTTGAACTGAAGAACGACGGCACAACCCCTCTGAAACTGGAAGTGAACATCATACACGCGCCGCTCACGCGGCCGGCGGCAACGCTGGGCCGCTTTCATGCCAAGTGGCACCGCGACGCGTTCCTCCCTGCGGAGAAGGAGCGGGCGATCGACTGGACCATGCTCAAGACAACGGGGCGCGGCCGCTTCTGCGGCGTGATGCTGAACGTGTGGAACCCGTGCGGCGACTGGTGGGGCGAGGGCGACGAGAAATTCTTTGTGGACGGCGAAAAGTTCCCCTCGACCATCGGCACTGGCTCGGAAGACTACTTCGGCTACGCGTGGAGCAGCGGGGGGCTCTTTTTCCAGGCCCTGCACAATCAGACGCGCAACAACGGCCAGAATGTCGGCCATCTCTCGGTGAACCGCTGGCACATTGCGGACAACGTGCCGTTCCAGACCGGCTTCGAAGGCGCGATCGAGAAATATTTCTCCAACACGCGTCCGACGCAGTATGCGTGCGTCGCGTACTGGTATCAGGCGACGGGCGGCGGCGATCCGTATCAGCCGCTGCCGGTCACCGACCGCGTCGGCTACGAGACCCAGCCGTTTTTGGTCAAGGGCGCGCTGGAAATGGACGCGCTGAAGGTGCTCCAGAAGCCCGACGGCAACAATGTCGGCGGGCAGGACATGGGGGGCTTCAAGGGCCAGTGGAGCTTTGCGAGGCAGCTTTTCTGGCAAGGCGGGAAGGACGGAGACCGGCTGGTTCTGGCCGTGCCCGTCAAGAGCGAGGGCAGCTATGACCTCTTCGTCCAGTTCACCAAGGCTCCGGATTACGGCAAGGTCCAGGTATACGTGAACGGGGCTAAACTCGGCGACGTGTTCGACGCGTACGACCCGGCCGTGACGCCTTCCGGCGAGTTCAAACTCGGCACGGTGACATTGCCCGCCGGCGAGAGCAAGCTCGAGTTCGAGATCGTGAATGCCAACGAGAAGTCGGGCGGGCGCTACGCGGGCTTCGATTACCTGCGGCTTGTGCCCGTGGCCGATGGCAAATAAGGGCGCTGCCGATGACCTCGGGGCGTGCGGCAGAAACACAGCCGTAGAGGGATGATACGGGAAAAGACAGAACCACACCTCCAGAGGTGTGGTTCTGTAGTGATTAGAATTGCTGACCCGAGGGTCAAGGCTTGTGCAATCGGGCGGGGAAAGGTATTATAAAAACTTCTTTTTTCGAACCTTTAAGCGAGATCGTGAAACATGAGAATTCTCTCCGGCATTCAGCCTTCCGGCAAACTCCACCTGGGCAACTATTTCGGGATGATGCAGCCCGCGCTGCATCTGCAGGAAAAGGGCGAGGCGTACCTGTTTATCGCCAATTACCATGCGCTGACCTCGGTGCATGACGGGGCGCGGCTGAAGCAGGACACGTGGGACGTGGCGCTGGATTTCCTGGCGTGCGGGCTGGATCCCGAGCGCACGGTGTTCTTCCGCCAGAGCGACGTGCCCGAAGTGCATGAGCTGGCGTGGCTGCTGTCGATCGTCACGCCGATGGGCTTGCTGGAGCGCTGCCACTCGTACAAGGACAAGGTTGCCAAAGGGATCGCGCCGTCGCACGGGCTGTTCGCCTATCCGGTGCTGATGGCGGCGGACATCCTGATCTACCAGTCGAACATCGTGCCGGTGGGGCGCGACCAGAAGCAGCATGTGGAGGTCACGCGCGACATCGCGATCAAGTTCAACAACGAGTTCGGCGAGACCTTCACGATTCCCCAGCCCTCCATCCAAGAAGAGGTCGCGGTCGTGCCGGGACTGGACGGGCAGAAGATGTCCAAGAGCTACGGCAACACGATCGAGCTGTTCGGCGACATGAAGGAGAGCAAGGCGCGCATCATGAAGATCGTGTCCGACTCCAAGCCGCTCGAGGAGCCCAAAGATCCGGCCACCTGCAACATCTTCGCGCTCTACAAGCTGTTCGCGAACGAGGCTCAGCGGGCGGAGATGGAGGCCAACTACCGCGGCGGCAATTACGGGTACGGTCATGCCAAAAAGGCGCTGGTCGCGATTTTCGACGAGAAGTTCGCGCCGTTCCGCGCCAAGCGCGCCGAGCTGCAGGCGAATCCCGATTATGTGGAACAGGTGCTGCGCAAGGGCGCCGAGCGGGCGCGGGCCGAAGCCTCGAAAACCTTGGACAAGGCGCGCAAAGCCGTTGGAATCGCGTAGGGGCGACCGGCGGGTCGCCCGATAAGGAAAAGAATGTCGATCGAAGCGCTGTTGTCAGATGAATACAAGGTGGATCTGGAGGTCTTTGAAGGGCCTCTCGACCTCCTGCTGTATTTGATCCGGCGTGAAGAGGTCGACATTTACGACATCCCGATCGAGCGGGTCACGGCGCAGTATCTGGCGTATCTCGAAGTGATGCGCATGTTGGACCTGAACATCGCGGGCGAGTTTCTGGTGATGGCCGCGACGCTGATGATGATCAAGAGCCGGATGCTGCTGCCGGTGGAGTCGCGGGCCGCAGCGGAGGAGGACGACGAAGAGTGGGTCGATCCCCGGCTGGACCTGGTGAGGCAGCTTGTCGAGTACAAGAAGTTTAAAGACGCGGCGGGGCAGCTGCTGGAGCTGGAGACGCTGCAGAGCGAGGCGTTCTCCTATGGCGGCGAAAAGCCGGTGTTCGAGAAGGAGCCGGAGGACGCAGGGCAGGCGCTGGGCGACATCGGGCTGTTCGATCTGCTGAGCGCGTTTCAGGAGGTGCTGGCGCGCGCGCCGATGGAGCCGCTGGGCCATCTCGAACCGATCCGCTGGTCGGTGCCCGACAAGATGGAGGAGATCCTCGCGAGGGTTCAGGCGGGACACCGCATGGCCTTCTCCTCGCTGTTCAACACCGAGTCGCTCCGGGCCGAGGTGATTGTGACGTTTCTGGCGCTCTTGGAGCTGTTGCGGCTGCGGCAGATATCGCTTCACCAGAACGCGGCGTTTCACGAGATTCTCATCATGCCGGTGGAGGACTTTTCCGGGGAGCTGCCCCAGCCGCCGGTGATCGGAGGTGGCGAACATGTCGAGTCATGAGGAGGTCAAGCTGCCCATGGCTTCGAGCCTGCAGCAGATTGTCGGCGCCTTGCTGTTCGGGTCGGACCACCCGCTGACCGTAGAAGAGATCCGCACCTGTCTGAAAAGCGTGGCGGAGTCGGACGGGGGGCAGAGCGAGACGGTCAAGCTGTTTGCGGAGGCGTCGCCGCGCGCGATCGGCGACGCGGTGGAGAGCATCGCGAAAGAGCTGTCGCGGATGGAGGTGGGGATCGAGGTCGCGGACATCAACGGCGGGTTCCGCTTCCAGACGCATCCGAACTGCGGCCGCTGGGTGCGGAACCTGCTCAAGGCCGATCGCCCGAACCGCCTGTCGCGGCCGTCGCTTGAAACCCTCGCGATCATCGCGTACCGCCAGCCGATCGCCAAGTCGGAGGTCGAGTCGATCCGCGGCGTGATGGTGGACCACATCGTCAAGGCGCTGATGGAGCTGCATCTGATCCGCATCGTGGGCCGCAGCGAGCTGCCGGGGCGCCCCTTCCTGTATGGGACGACCTCCACGTTTCTTGACCACTTCGGCCTGAGCAGCTTGAACGAGCTGAACGAGCTGGACCCCACGCTGCAGCGCTCGAAGACGGCCGCTCGCAAGGCGAGCTACAAGAAAGAGAAGAAAAAGGACGAGCCGGACAAGGCGGAGGAGACCGGCTCGCTGTTCGAGCAGAAGTCCGAGCCGGGGCCAGGCGTGCAGGCCGGGCCGTTCGAGGCGATAAAAGAGATTTTAGGTGACGGCGCGCCGGCTGCTGAGAACGCCGAGCCGTTGTACGAGTCGTAGAGGTCAAGACAAAGGGGCCGATGCTTTTTTTGAGAAAGATCCCGAAGCCGGAGAAGTTTGAGGACTTCAGTCAGCCAGCTACGTTCCGGATCGGAATGAAGGGGTCTCTCATCTTCGCTTCGGCGGTCTGTGTCGGGGTGCTCGCCCTCTGTCTTGCCGTCGATAGCTGCGGCAAGCGGGGGCCGGTCGAAAAGAAAAAGACGGAGGAGGTGGCGGAGAAAAAACCGCCTGCGCCGCCGCCGGATTTGCACAATCCCGTGCGTGCGGCTCCGGCCGCATTCCCGCCGGACTCCAATCTGCCGCGCGGCAAGGAGGTTTACGCCTCGGGGCCGATCGACCTGGAGCATTTCAACCCCGCCAACGAGCTGGTGCGCTTCGAGGATAAGCGGGTCTGGTTCGAGAGCGATCAGGAGCATCACAACGACACCGAAGACGACCACCTGATCCATCGCGCGGTCGAGGTCCCGCTCAAGCGGCTGGTGAACCTGTTGGAGAAAAAAGGGGGCAAGCTTAAAGTGCAGGAGGCCTATCGGGCGGCAGACAACAACACGATTCACCTGGCCTCGTCGCTGCACTGCGAAGGCCGGGCCGTTGACCTGACGTGTGAGAAGGTGGGGCTGGGCGAGCTGGCGAAACTGGCGTGGCAGTCGGGCTTCGATTTTGTGCTGTACGAGAAGCCCAGGAAGTCGGGCATACATCTGCACTGCTCGGTCAAGCGCAGCCCGGACGCGCCCCTGCCGCCGCGGGAAGAAAAGAGTCCGGCTCACTTCCCGATGCGGTAGAGGTGCGTCGTGGTGCGGACAAGCAGCGACTTGCCGGCCACGGCGGGCGAAGCCGAGCATCCGTTGTCCAGAGTGTTCGTGGCGAGGATGCTGAAGGTGTCGCCCAGCGCGGCGACGGTGCCGCCGCCTTTCGTGTTGAACAGGTAGATGCGTCCGTCTGCGGCCACGGGCGAAGCCAGGTGCTGGCCCGGAATGTTGCCGGACCAGATCACCTCTCCGGTTGCGGGGTTGAGGCCGCTCAGCGTGGTGGCGGTCATCGTGTAGAAGCGGTTGCCGACCAGCAGGGGTGACGGCATGGGGGGCACGTTCTTGGTGCTCTTCCAGACCACGGCGTCTGTGGCCGTGATGTCCCCGCTGGCGCCTTCCGGGCGGATGCAGAGAATGGACGTGTTGACATTGCAGGAGCAGACGAAGAGGAGTCCGTTGGCGTAGACCGGGCGGGGCACAATGGACCAGCCATCGTAACGCGCGCACCAGAGTTCCGTGCCGGTCTCAAGGTCATAGGCCCGCACGCCGTGCGCGCCGGGACTGATCAGCTGGTCCTTGCCTGCCACCGGGACGACCAGCGGCACGCAGGAGGAATGAGTGAAGGTCGGAAGCTTGTCCTCGAAGAACTTCCGGTCCGTGCGCCAGAGGGTTTCGCCCGTGTTCTTGTTGAGCGCCATGACAAAGTGCTGGTCGTCGGTCTGACCGTCGCAGGTCAGAATGAGCCTGTCGCGGTAGAGGATCGGCGAACTGGCGGGCCCCACGTCCCAGTACTTGACTTTGATGTCGCGGCGCTCCCAGAGCGTCTGGCCGGTTTCTGCGGAGAGGCTGGCGGTGCCGGGATTGCCGAAGGTCACATAGACGCGGTCGCCCTCCAGCACGGGCGTGGGTGTCGCGTAACTGTTCATGGCGTGGCAGGTCTCGGGCTCTTCGCACGTGAAGAGCGCAAGGTCCCGCGTGATCTTGCCGGTCTCGAAATCGAGGCACAGCACATGCCGCGTTTTGCCTTTGTCGGGAGAGGAGGTGAGCCAGACCCGGTTGCCCGAGACGACGGGCGAGGAGTGGCCCTCGCCGGGGATCGCGGTCTTCCATTTGATGTTCTCGGTTTCGCTCCAGGTCAGCGGCAGCCCGCGGGCGTCCGAGACGCCCTGGCCGGTCGGCCCGCGGAACTGCGGCCACTCGCCGCCGGCGCGGGCCACGGAAAGAAGCGCTGCGAACGAGACAGCGGTAAGCGCAAGCGTCGGATGACTGAGTATCACGGATCCCCCCCATTAAATGAACAGGTCAGTACTATAAAATAAACGGGTGCGGCTCTCGAGTGAAAAATCACACATCATCAGGTTTTACTTGTAAGTCCGAAACAATTAGGCATACTTATAAACATCACCAGAAGATGAGGGGCAATCAGTAGCCGTTTGATAGTTGTCTGTTCGGGGGTGCCGAGATTCGAAGTGTTGCTCTGTAGCCGGAGAATGTGAAAATGAAGAGTTCCCCAAAAGGGTCCGTCGGAACCAAGGCGTCGGCAGACGGGCCGAAGAGAATCATGCTTGTGGACGATCATCCGTTGGTGACCGAAGGCGTAGCCGCGCTCATCCGGGTGACAACCGATTTGCAGGTGTTCGCCGAGGTCGGCAGTGCGGAAGAGGCTCTGAAGGTTTTGGAGAAAGACGTGCCCGATCTGATGCTGTTGGACATTTCGTTGCCGGGCGTCAACGGGATTGAGTTGCTCAAGGATGTCCGTGTCCGGTTCCCTGATATTTATGTGCTGGTCCTTTCCATGCATGAGGAGGGGGTCTATGCCGAACGCGCGTTGCGTGCCGGCGCTCACGGATACATCATGAAAATGGAGCCCGGCCTTAAGGTGGTCGAGGCGATCCGGCAGGTGTTGCGGGGCGAGCTGTATGTCAGCCCGACCCTTGCGGCCCGGATGCTGAAGCTGTTCGTTTCCAACAAGCCGGGCGGCGACACCCGGACCTCCATGGAAAAGCTGAGCGACCGGGAGTTGCAGGTGTATACCCAGATCGGAAACGGGAGGTCCACGCGGGACATCGCCGTGGAACTCGGCCTGAGCGTGAAAACCGTCCAGACTTACCGCGAACACATCAAGCGCAAGTTCGCGCTGCGCGGCGCCGCGGAACTGGTCTATCATGCCACGCAGTGGGTCAGCTCCGAGAACGGTTCGTCGCTTAACTCGGCTTTGGACTAAGCTCGACTCCCGCAGAACAGGAATAAACGATGGGGTAACTGTCGTGAAAGAGGATTAGGATTACGATTACGATTAAGATTACGTAATATCCCGATCCCTCCTAATCCCAATTCTAATCTTAATCGTAATCTGCTCGAAGTTACAGCACGGCGGATGAAAACAAACACAAGTGGCGCGAAGTTTCTGATCCCGTTCGGGATGCTCTTTCTGTCCGTCGGCGCGGTGATCGGATTTTTTTGCCTCCGGACCCTGTTCCGGGCCGAAGCGATGCTGGCATGGCAGTCGCTCCCGGCCAACGTGGTGGCGTGTGACCTGAACGTGTCGCACGGCTCCAAGGGCGGGTCAAGCTACAGCGTGAGCGCCCGGTATCGGTACGAGGTCAAGGGCGTGTACTACACCGGCGACCGCGTGTCGCTGCACACCGGCTCTGACAACATCGGCACGTTTCACCAACGGGTCTATGCGGAGCTGAAGCGGTGCCTGGACCGCAAAGAGGCCACGACCTGCTGGGTCAACCCGCAGAATCCCGGCGACGCCATTCTGATCCGCAAGCCGCGGCTGGAAATGCTGGTATTCATGCAGGTCTTTGCGCTGGTTTTCGGCGGCGCGGGGCTGGCCGCGGTGCTGGCCGGCCTGACCGGTCTCCTGCGGCCGGCGGACGGGCAGGGGCAGATCCGGATGAACGGGGCCTCGGCGCATCAGGTCTCCGGCGTGCTGGCGCTGGCGTGGAACGGCTACGTCGGCGTTTTTTTGTGGAAGGCGTATCTCGTCATGGCGCCGGAGCTGCTGCCGTGGTACCTGTGGGTGTTGGCGGCCACAGGCGTCCTCCCCGCGGTGATCGCGGGGTACCTGATCGGGCGCTTCCGCAAGTTCGGGATCAGCGTGTTCGAGATGTCGCCCATGCCGGGCGTGCTGGGCGGGCCGGTCGCCGGCACGATCCGGATACCTGCGAAGGTCGAGACGGAACACGGCTTCGATCTGGTGCTGCGGTGCATCCACCAGTACACCACCGGGAGCGGCAAGCAAGCGTCAAGCCACCGCGATGTGGAGTGGGAGGATTCGCGGCACATCGACGGAAGCCTCTCGTACGGGGAAGAGACCATGCTGCCGGTGCGCTTCGCCGTGCCGTACGGCAAACAGGCCACGACCGCCGCGGGCGGCGGCAACGGCTATTACTGGCGGCTGAACGTGACCGCCGCCGCGCCGGGGATCGACTACAAGGCGGTGTTCGACGTGCCGGTGCAGCGGACGCCGCAAAGTTCCGCCACCTTTGTGCCGCAGCAGATGCCGGACTCGGCCGCGGGCCAAGAACACGTGGCGGAGGTGATCTCGCGGGCGTCGCTGAAGTTGGAGCCGCATGCCGACGGCGGGTTTGAGCTGATCTTTCCTGCCGCGCGGGGGCTGGCCTCGAGTCTGCCGCTGGCGCTGTTCGCGGCGGGGTGGTCGTTGCCGTGCTATCTGCTCTGGACAAAAGCGCACGCGCCGCTGGTCATGGCCATGGTCTTCACGCTGGTCGACGTGATTCTGGTGGCGGCGCTGTTGAACACCCTTTTTGTG